>VYDB01000114.1 GCA_009843635.1 Gammaproteobacteria bacterium | reverse complement strand
AGTCCCCGGCAACGCAAACCCCGCCCAATCAGGGGCAGGGGGGCGAGTAGTTACGGAACTTCCATAATAGATTGCTCTCGACGTTGAGCTGTGACTATGACTTCTTCTAGCCTGGTCGAGGCTTCTGAGTCTGCGGCTGTTGCCGCCTGTTCTGCTTGAGCGGGCATACCTCCACTGACCGCCACTAACCCCAGGATGGCACCGACACGCCGCAACAACCCTGGTCTTTTAGACTCCTTTTCCATGCCTTGATCCCCTTGTGGTGGTTCGCTAGCAGCGGTGACGCTGATCACACGCTGATCCGTGAGAACCCCACGAAGCCCCGACCCTTCGAGCATCCGGTCCAACGCCGCCTCGATCGTATACCGCCCGATCACAGGATTGACTTCGCGGTTCCGTGCCAACGCAAAGGGGAACAGCAACAGACTGTTCGTCTGGTCCGCTAACTCACCGAGCGCCTGCGCCGCATCCAACACCTCGATGTGGATATCGTGCACCGGCGCCTTCTCGGCAAACGACGAATTCGCACAAACGCCCAAGCAGACCGCTGTCAGACAAACCAACAGCCGGCACGAGTCGATTACCCCTCGCCACAGAACGCCGCTGCGCCAAAAGTCGCGCGCCTCAGTCACGTTCTCACCAAGGTATAACTTTGCAGCCGCGCAAAACCGCCAGTCTCGATGCGTACCCACGCTGGTCACGACGGATGTTTTAGATCGGCCGGCGATGCAACTCCACACGTGTGGCTCCAACCCGCTTCACCCCAACGCCAAAACTCGCCTGCAGCACGTCAAATAGCGCGTCGGTTTCACCGATTTTGAATCGACCACCGATTGGGATCGATTTGATGTCAGGATCTGCGAACACCACGTCGATTTGGGTATAGCGACTGACTTCTGCGACCACCTCAGCCAGCGTTTCCCCTGCAAACATCAGCCGGCCCTCGCGCCAGGATAGCTGTAGGGCAACTTCGGACTCTCCAAGCGTTTGTACCTCTCCGAGTTCCGCAAGGCCGCCATCAATCCGAGTGGATTGCCCAGCCACCAGTTGGCCCAAAGAGGCCGCAGCCTCGGCCTGCGCCCGGTCGGACCGTGAGAGAGCCCGGATCGGGGGGATCTCGGTGAGATGACCCGGAAGCGACCGCAAGTCGACCACCCCTTCCGTTACCGTTACCTCAATCTCGCCTGGGAATACCCGCACCTGAAATGCCGTGCCAATTGCCTCTATTGCACCGATGTCGGTAAAGACCACAAAACGCCTGCCAAATTCCGGCGCCACCTGGAAGTGAGCCTCGCCGTGCTCCAGGAAAACGGTGCGCTGGTCGCTGTCGAACGCGACGGAAACGACGGAATCGGTATTGAGATGGATTGTTGACCCGTCGGCCAGATCGAGGTCTCTGATCTCTCCGATGCGAGTGGCGAACTTCCCATTGGCTAGGCCGCCTTGCAAATCTGCATCGTTGCCCACCGCAAGGGCGACTAGCGCGATCACGATTGCCACCGACGCGGCAACAACCGCATAGCGTGGCTTTAGCACTGCCTGAAAAGCGTTGGATAGCCATGCCAACGGATGAATACCCGAGCGGCCGAGGGGAACGGCAAGCGCTTGGAGCGCATCCATCTGATCCCAAACTACCGAGAGGCGGTCCAGGGCCTCGCGATGAGCGGGGCTGCGACGCACCCATTCGCACAATCTGTCAAACTCCTCAGTGCTTACCGGGTCGTCAGAGTCCAGTCGGGCAAGCCATTCGCTCGCTTCGCTCTCGATGGCCGAGCGGTCGGCAAAGCGATGTACGTGCTTGTCGGTCACCCAACCAACCCCTCTACCTAGCCGCCGTGCTCACGGAGATACACGGCACAGGCTTTGACACCTTTCGCCAAATGTTTTTCCACGGTGCTCACCGCAATTTCAAGGCGCTGCGCGATCTCCTTGTGCGACAACCCATACACCTTGCGCATCAGAAAAACCCGCCGAGCCTGCGGCGGTAACGACTCCACGGCTCGACAATACAAACCAAACGTTTCCTGAGCCTGCGCTTCGCCAACCACCACATCGTGCTCAGTGATAACTCCCAGAGCGTCAAAATCCGCTACATGGTGGGTAAGTTTGCTCGATTTACGGGTGATATTGCTCAAAACGATGTTTCTGGCGATGGTGAAAAGAAACGACTTTGGCTGCTCGATTTCCTTCGTTTTCTCCGCGTTGAAAGCCCGCAAAAAAGCCTCCTGAGTCACGTCGTCCACGTCCGCAGGGGTGGACACCATCTTCGAGACGAATGCTCGCAGCGCGGTTTGATGGGCCAAAAAAGCGTTACTAACCGCAGTTTCGCGCTTTTTGGACGTCCTATTCGTCGTCGGCTTACCCATTTGGCTGCCTAGTCGATCCCCTCAATCGATCGTGGGTAGATCATCTCGCGCCTCGTGGTTTGCCGCAATAGCGTGACAACTGGGTTGGGCTTGGAACGGGGATGGGTTGAGGCTGAGGCGTGTATTGGGCTGCTGATCAAGAATTTCAACCCAAGACGCGCAGAGCTTCCTTTGTGTGGGCCTCCCCAAGCGATTGACGTCAAACGCCGTACTCATCCGGTTCCTCATAGTCCCCGGCAATCTCATTGACGTAGTCATCAAGAGCGACGCCCTTGCTGATCAGCCAGTCCTCACGTTTTCGTCCGTGCCATGTGCGGCGTTGCGAGTTGATCTGCCGGTATGTCCAAGGGATTGATGTCTCCCATGCCCGCCTGTTCGCGCAGCATCGCGCCATGCACACGCAGAACCTCATTGGCTTTGGCACAATGGCCGAATGGGCTGGAACTGACTTTCGGGGCATTCTGTGGCATCGGTGACCCCATGAACGAAGAGTCACAGAATTATGCCACAGGCACTGAGGACGCGCTTACAAAAGTCCGCTCAAGTTGCGAAGGCCTAGGTTACCCGGCGTCATCCCCCGGAGCGAAGGCGTCCCGCCCTCGCAACGAACCGAGGAGTTTCATCTAGGTCCACTTCCCGTTCCCGTGGGGTGGCGCCGTAGTCGCTTCCACACACCGCTACCGGCAAATTTCCCTCTTGCCTACCCGGACCTGGAGATGGCTAACCGCGCCGCGCCATCATGGCGGGCGAGGCAGCGAAGTCGATCCATCCCGATTCGAGGCCGGCCGAGTAGCCTCCGTCAACCGGTATGTCCGCGCCATTCAGCCAGCCGCAATCGCCAGTGAGCAGAAGCGCCACCACCTCGGCGATGTCATTGGGTTCGGCCGTGCCAGCCTGTGCCCGCGACCAGTCGCTTTGCGCCTTGCCCATGATGGACTCGAACTCCGGATACAGCGGCGTATCGATCGGCCCCGGGCTGACGCAATTGATCCGGTAGTCTTTCCCCACGCCGCCTTGCGCTGCCCGCAGCGTGTATGCGGTGACCAGTCGTTTTGAGAAGGTGTAGGGGTCGCGCCCCAGACCCTCGGGGTGCTCCTGGCACCAGTTCATGCCTTCAGCGAAGGATTGGGTTTCCAGGAGCGGCAGCAACCACTGGACTCTCGATTGCCAGTCACGGCCGGCAATGGAGGAAACATTGACCACTCGGCCTCCAGGGACGAGACGCGGTATCAGGCTCTCAGTCAGGTGCCTCAACCCCAGAAAGTTCACGGCGACCACGGTGTGAGGCTGCGGCGCCTGGGCGATGCCCGCGACGTTGGCCAAGCCATCGAGTGTGTCCGGCAGGTCGGCAACTACTCGGTCGATCGCTTGCGCGTCTGACAGATCCAAGGGGATGAAGCGGTGCGCGTCGGCCAGCCTATTGGGGGAGTTTACATCCAGAACCCAGACTTCATGCTCGGCAAGCCGCTCGACGAGGGCGGCTCCAACTCCCGAAGCGCTGGTTGACCTGCTCGGGCTTGCGCCGCGCGCGGGGCTTGGACAGGCCCTCGGCAAGCTTCGCCAGCGCCGCCCCGCTGCGGTCGCTCCGCTCCCTTCGCGGGGCGGCGGAAAGGGCCGGAACACGGATGGGAGAACCGGACAGTTCATTTGTTCTAAAACCTGACATATCCATTTGTTGCCAACACTCTTATAGACCCATGCTTGCAACCTGGTTGGGCTAGGTGAAGAATGAACTCAGCATACACATGAAAGAACGCGTATGAGTTTCAGATCAGACAGCGCAGATTTCAGGCCAGCCATTGCCGGGGACGTGGAGAGGTTTACGGATCTTGATGATCTGGTTGATCTTATGCGCGCGGAGCATCCAGTTTCTCCATTTGTTGAAGCGGGCGTCATTCAGGGTCCTGGGGCGTTGATCGCCGATGGGACAGGGGTGCATTTGAAAATGAATCCCGACCTCATGGACGGTGAACTGGCCATCTATCGCGCTCTGCCGGGCATTAGCGTCAGCATATTGAACTTTGTCCCAAAAGACGTTGATACGATTCACGAGATTGGAACTCAGGCTGTCCCCCGGGAAGATGAGTTGATGATTCGCCTTTTTCAGTACGGTCAGGTCGTCTACCGTTTTGGGGACGTCGTTGTGGACAGTGCAGTTTCACCTGGTGTCATTTCGTTTCAGCCGGAGGCGGGGCGCTTCTCCTACCATATGCGTGCGGGAGATAGCATACGCACTACCTTTTTCTCTATGACCGAAAAGGGTGAACGTGAGATCTGGCACCGGTTTGGCATACCTCCTTCACCCCTGTTTCAGGAACTGAGAACTGGTGCTGCCACGGAAGACCGGGTGTTCGAACTCCCACGGAATGACTCCTTTAAACAATTCTCTGAGTCCCTCTTGCATCTGCCGGAGTCTGGGTCTGCGCGAACGACAATGCTGCGACTAAAAGTCGGTGAGTTGTTTTGCCTTCTGAGTGATGTGCGGCCTATACACAATACAAATGTGAGTGGGGACGTACCGCTCATCGAGGTGAGGAAACTGGCTCGCGCACGGAGCATTCTCGAAGAACGTGACGGCGAAGCACTTTCAATTGCCAAGCTCAGCACCATGGTTGGACTCAACCGCAGAAAACTGACGGAAGGATTCAAGAAAATCTATGGGGATACCGTCGCGGGTTATGCGCTCGAACTGCGGATGCGGAAAGGCTATCAGCTACTCAAAGAGAGCCCGCTGGCAGTACATAAAATAGCGGAGGAGTGCGGATATGAGCACCCGAGCAACTTCACCATTGCATTTAAGCGCCGCTTCAGCAGCAGCCCGTCCGAAGTCAGATCCAGCAGATAGGTAGAGAGCTCGCATAAGAAAAAGTGTCAAACGCATAACATTGGGTGCCCCGGAATAGTGCTTTCTGTCCTGTAATCCGTAACTTGCACCATGCGTCGTTACGCAAAACGATAGGGGATTCCAATGAGTAGATTCGCGCAGCTCGGCCGGTTCTGGGCATTAGCAGGTTTGACGGCAGGGGCAGGTCTTCCCCTCAGCCAGGATGCTCTCGCTGAAGAAACGGCCATTGAGGAAATTTTGGTCACAGCGCAGAAGCGAGAGGAAGCGCTCACTGATGTACCGCTGAGCATCCAGGTGGCAGATGGAGAATTCCTCGACAGGAACAACGTCAAAAATCTGCGTGAGCTGGTGAACTTTGTACCGGGGGCAGCTACGGGGGAAGCATTCGGTTCAGACCAGACGCGCATTCAGCTTCGGGGTATTCCCCAGATCGCGGGTGACCCGACCATTGGCTATTACCTCGGCGATACGCCCTTTTACTTTCCTTCCATGCTGTGGGCGCCCGTTGTCCGAACTTCCGGCCTGGAAAGGATCGAGATTGTGAAGGGACCGCAAAGCACCCTGTACGGTGGTGGTGCCATGGGTGGGGTGTTGCGGATTATTCCGAAAAAACCGAATCTGCAGGAATTCGAGGCATCGGTGAACCTGGGGTACATGGACTATGGCAGCGAAGGGGACGACGGTTGGTCAGTTGACGCATCCTTCAGCCTGCCGTTGATCGAGGACAAACTTGCTGCGCGTGTGTCTTTTGCCGAAGAAGAAGGACCGGCGTGGATCGATGTGCAGCCTCACGCCATAAACTTTGCGACGTTCACCTTCGATCCATCCGGCCCGCTGGTTGAGGATGTAGGCGGTACGGACATTACCGATCTGCGGGTGCAGGTACTTGCAACTCCAACCGACAATCTGACGCTGGAATTCATGTACGCGGGAAACGAAAGTCAGACTGCCCCGACTGGATTTCTGTTGATTGATTCGGACGACATTTCGGCAGACTCAGACCCGAACTACACATCGGATGACACCGAATACGACCTGTATTCGACGACGATCACTTATGAGTTCGAGAATTTTTCAGTCACATCCACATTCTCGCACCTCGAGTTCAGCGAGGACTGGAGAAGTGGTCTCATCTCTGACTTTGGTCTCCCGATCTACGTTTTCTATGATCCAGAGACGTTTTCCAACGAGACCCGGATTACGTCCCACTTCGATGGCAGATTCAATTTTGTAGCGGGTGTTTACTACGTTGACTCTGAGCGCAGCCAGATCATCGAGCTGGAGTCCATAGGGTTCGTCGGAACGGCAGATGCGGAATCCGAGCAGAAGTCGGTCTTCGGGGAACTCACATATGAGTTGGTCGAAGATGAACTCAGTCTGTTGATCGGCGGCCGGTGGTTTGAAGACGACCGCGAATTCGTGGAAACACAGACATTTGGTGCATTTGGCTTTGCGTTGCCCAGCTTTGATGAGACGTTTGACAATGTGAATCCACGGGTCAACCTGTCATGGACCCCGGACGACGACAGTCTCTACTACATCAATGTCGCCAAAGGGTTCCGCTCGGGCCTCTTTAACGGCGTGTCGAGCTGCAACACGATCATGCCCACCACCCCGGTATTGGCTGACCTCAGGAACGCGTGCCTGAATACACCGACCATCGATCCTGATGAACTGTGGAGCTATGAAATTGGCACCAAGCTGACCTTGGCAGGCGGCACGTTGTTAGTCGATGCATCGATCTATTACCAGGATTGGACCGATGTCCAGGGGGCAGCCCGTGCAGGTTCCGTATCCACGTCAGCCCAGCTAGGCGATGCGGATGGCTTTGGTGTCGATCTCGGTCTCGTCTGGGCGCCGGAATCTGTGCCTGGGCTCAATGTAAGTCTAGCTGCAAGCTACATCGACGTTGAAATGAGCAAGTTGGACCCGATCGTTGCGGCCGGTTTCGGTGCCTTCTACGGAGAAGGAGACGGCATACCAGGCACCCCCGACTTCTCAGGTGCGCTGAGCATCAACTATGGATGGCAAATCTCTGGGAACATCGCTGGAGATCTGACAGCTTCACTCAATCACAAGAGTGACCACATCGCTTCCATGGGATCGACTCGAGATGCAGAGGAGCGGACTTATCTCAACATGCGTTTTGGTTTGTTGATTGGTGAGAACTGGGGTGTTTCCATTTTTGGTGACAACCTTACCAACGAGGACGCTACCCAGTTTATACAGGCAGGTCCGTTCTACCAGGCTTCGATAAAAACCATCGAAGCGCCAAGACTGCTCGGTGTCGAGATCAGCTACGACCTTTAGATTTGCCGTCGTTTGGTAACAGGGCTCTCGGCCCCTGTGAACCTTGGATGCTGTAGAACAGATCAACGTAGTCACTGAATATAGGAGGGGAAGTGCGTGCGTGGATTGAAGACATTCATTTTGACCTTGCTGTTGGTGCCCGGGCTGGTGGCGGGGTCCGACAAAGTGCCATTTGCCAGTAGCGAGTGGTTTGAAATGGTTCGGTCCGTGATCAAGACCTACGCGGCTGAGAATCCCGAGTTGGAAGTGACGATCAATGAGGTCTTCACCGAGGTTCCGGAGCGGCTCAATCCGGGTCCGGATGGCAGGCTCGCCTACGTGATGCAGTTCAAGGGTGGTGAGGCTGAGCTTCGATTTGAAGAACTACCCGCCAGTGAAGTGGACGTCAAAGTGGTTGGAAGATGGTCCGCCCTACTGCCCTCGGCAGTGTATGTTGTCGATAACCACTCACCCGAATCAATCGCCGCCTATCAGGAAATCGGCAGGCGGAACATGGAGTCCGGGGATGTCGTCGTCGAGATCAACCCGAATTTCAAAGGCAGTGGCGATAATGAGCTCCACAACCGGATCGCCGCGAGGACAAAACCGTGACAAAAAGGATGTTGTTTTCTGCACTCCTGAGTCTTGCCTTGTCGCCTACTGCCCTAGCAATCTCATCGTCCGAAACACGGTCATCCCGTTGCGATGGTATGTACCAGTTCACCGATCTGGATCACGCAGTGGAGCCCGGTGTGGTGGTGGCGGGGTCGGAGGACAGGCCCGCCTACTGCCGGGTGCGGGGTGTGATCGATGGGACGATACGCTTTGAGGTCACCATGCCGCTTGAAGGCTGGAAGGGGAGACTGATGTTCCATGCACTGGGCGGCAGTGCTGGGCGGATTGGTGACACTACAAGTCTCTTGGGTGAAGGCTTCGCGATGGCATCGACGGACACCGGTCACGAAACCAATCCGGCAGAGGGCGATGCGTTCTTTCGCGACCAGAACGCGTTGATCAATTTCGGTTCCAGAGGCATCCGTCTGACCACTCTTGTTGCAAAGAGAATCATCGCAGCGTTTTACGCTGATGAAATCGACCACGCGTACATCTGGGGCTGCTCAACCGGCGGTAGGGCTGGCCTCGAAGAAGCCTTGCGCTATCCGGATGACTACGACGGTGTGATTGCCGGTGCTCCGGCTCCTGGCTGGGCAAGTGAATTGCTCTCCTGGTCGCTTGCTGGAGCTCGTGCGCAGCAGGCGAACCCGCTGACGCTCGAATCCCTGGATCTCTTGGATAAAAACTCACGCACGCGATGTGATCTGTTGGATGATGTGGCTGACGGTGTCATAGGTCGTCCGGATCTCTGTACAACAGAAGCGCTCGAGTTAGAGGCGCTTCTCTGCGACGACGGTCAGACGAAAGACTGTCTTGCACAGGGGCAGTTGGAAACGGTGCGCTTCATGTATGAGGGCATCACTGATGAGTCAGGACGTGTCGTCTCTCATGGGGTCTCACCTGGCGCTGAGTCAATGGGTGATTGGATGCTCTGGGTCACCGGGAACCCAGACTTCATGCCTGTTTCCGCCCAGGTGGGGAGCAGCGCCATCATTGAGCATCTTCTGCACAGGGCTCCGGGTTTCAAGCTGGATGACTTTGACGTCGTGAACGACAGGCACCTGCTGGCTGAAGCGGCCGCATCCGCAGAGTTGCCTCGCGGCAACTTCACGCAGTTCCGGGAGAGTGGTGGGAAGCTGATTGTCTACAACGGCTGGAGTGATGTTCCGATCAGGGCAAACCGAACCCTGGCGTACATGGCGGATGCAGCGCAGTTGAGCGGTGGGCCCGGCAAGATGGCTGAGTTCAGTCGCGTCTACATGGTCCCCGGGATGCTTCATTGCGCAGGCGGCCCCGGCGCATGGGCGGCGGACTACATTGGCCCGATGATCGAGTGGGTCGAAGAAGGCGAGGCCCCTTCACGCATCATTGCAACCCACCCGGGCATCACAAACTGGTTCGAGGCGGCTGCTGCGATGCAGGAGTCCGCCGACTGGCACACAAGGGTGATCCGAGCTGGTGCCAAAAAGGGAGGCATCAATCAGTTCACCAGGCCGCTCTGCCCATACCCGCAGTATGCGCAGTACGCCGGATCCGGTGATGTCAACGATGCCGTTAACTTCACCTGTGCAGAGGAATGAGCCGAATGTCACATGGCTATGTAAACCCCCAGACGCAAGCAGTCATCGACGGTCTGGGTGAACGCAATCTGGATGATGTTTCCGAGCAGAGCATCGAAGTCATACGCGAAGCAGCCTCGCAACTTTTCACTCAGCTTGGACCACCTCCTGCGGACATATTCAAGGAGGAGTACATCCAGGTTCCGGGACCTGCCGGAGACATCAATTGCCTGACGTTTACGCCGACCGATCCGGGTGAGGGCAAGTTGCCGGTGCTGCTCTACTTCATCGGCGGCACTTTTTCCCATCAATCCGCCAAGGAACTGGGCGGTACGCCCTCGGTGCTCGCGAAACAGGCCAACTGCATTGTGGTAATCCCGGAACACCGGATACCGCCGGAGAACCCTTTTCCCGCCGGGTTTGAGGATTGTTTTGCCGTCTATAGGTGGTTGTTGGACAACGCCGGCGAGATCCACGGGGATGTGAACCGGATAGCGGTTGGAGGAGGCAGTTCTGCGGGAACCCATGCAGCCGCCCTTTGCCTGGACGCCAAAGAGGCAGGGATTCGGCAGCCGGTCCTGCAATGGCTGGACGTTCCGTTCCTTGATCAGATCGGTGAGTTTCCGTCTATCCACGAGATGAGTTATCTCGTGGATCGTGCGTCGTTGCGCTGGGGTGCCAGTATTCACTTCGGGCATGACCGTTGGCAGGAGTGGGGATTACGTGCATCGCCACTGCGCGCGCCTGACCTCACGGGTCTCGCGCCAGCGTTCATAACCACTGCGGAACTCGATCCTCTGCGGGACGAGGGCAAAGCCTATGCCATTCGCCTACGTCAGGCTGGAGTGCCGTGCACACACATCTGTTACGAAGGTCAGATACACGGCTTCAGTGGCATGGGGGGTGTCATCGACGAAGGGCTCATGTTCATCTACCAGGCGGCAGGTGTGCTGAGATACGCTTTCGACAAAGCGGCCGCCTAGAGGCTGACCATGAGATGAACTTGCGTGAGCAGATAGAAGATTCCTACTCAACTGCGATGGAAGGGCTCGACGTTCCTTGGATGCTCAAGCAATGGGCGCAACGGACACCAGATAAGGCATGTCTGATCTGGTGTCCGTTCGACGGCGACTATCGTAGCTTCACCTATGCCGAGTTGTTCGACAAATCCCGCAGGCTAGCGGCTGGACTCAGCACCAGAGGCGCTAAGCCGGGCGACTTCGTTCTGCTGCACATGGACAACTCCCCCGAGTTCATCGTCAGTTGGTATGCGTGCGCCATCCTCGGCGCCGTGGCGGTCTCGACCAACACACGCTCCGTTGCGCGGGATCTGAGCTACTTCACCGAAGTGACGGAAGCTGTCTGCAGTCTCACGCAACCGAAGTTTGCCAATCTGATCAAGGACGCCTGCCCCGACCTTGCGTTCATCGGGGTTACGGACAATGACGCTGGCCAATTTCGCGCCGATGCCGGTGAGCTCATCCGTTCGACGGGAGGCATTGCCTTTGATGACTTGTTCGCGGACCGACCCCTCGCCCTTCGCCCGCCCGATCATCGACGCAACCTGAGCATTCAGTTCACTTCCGGCACCACGTCAAGACCCAAGGCGGTGCTTTGGACCCACGCCAATGCGCTCTGGGCGGCTAAGACCAATGCGCAGCACCTGCGCATCCGGCACGAGGACGTCACCTTGACTTCCTTCCCCTTGTTCCACACCAATGCCCAGTCCTATTCGATGCTGACCACCCATTGGACGGGCGGCAACCTGGTGCTGCAGCCGAAGTTCTCGGCCTCCAGGTATTGGCAGGTCGTTCTCGATCACCAAGTGACTTGGACCACGATGATCGGATTTTCCCTGAAGGCGATGGCCACTCGCCCCGTGCCTCGGCATCACTTGCGCTTCTTCTTGCTGGGCGTGCGGGCACCGGAGGTTGAATCCTATTTCGGCGTCGCCACGGTGGGCTACTGGGGCATGACGGAGACGCTGACCCAAGGGACTATCGCCGACTTCGATCACTTGGGCCCGCCGATGAACATTGGCCGATGCGCACCGGAGTACCAAATCCAGGTGCGCAAGCCGGATGGGCAACTGTGCGGGCCAAGGGAACTCGGCCATCTCCACATTCGCGGTGTGCGGGGCGTGACCCTGTTCAAGGAGTACTATCGAAACCCCGTGGCCACTGAGTCCGCCTTCGATGCCGATGGCTGGTTTGAGACCGGCGACATCGTGCGCAGCGACGAGGACGGCTGGCTGTACTTCTCCGACCGCGGCAAGGACATGCTGAAGGTCGGAGCGGAAAACGTGGCCGCCTCGGAGATTGAAACCGTCATCATGCAGACCGGCCTCGCCTCTGAGTTGGCCGTTGTCGGTCAAAAGCACCACATGCTGGACGAAGTGCCGGTGGTGTTTGTCATTCCTTCCGACCCGGGCATGGACGCGGCAACGATAGAGGAAAGAGTCATCGAGCACTGCAAGGTGAACCTACCTGACTTCAAGGTGGTGCGCAGCGTGCATGTGGTCGATGAGTTGCCGCGCTCGACGCTCGAGAAGATTGCGAAGAATGTGCTGCGGGAACGACTGCCCCCGATCACGGAAGGCCGGTGAGGGCCAGCGCACTAACGGAGCGCCGAGTCCGCGGGATTGATCTGAATCAAATGGATGACCACAAGCAGAGAGGGTGTCCAACCATGCAAAAGCGACTCTTGTGTTTTGTCTTGTTAGCGGGGATGGCGCTGTCCACTGCAGCCGGCGCGAGTTCGCGTGCGGATTCGCCGCAGGCGCGCTGCGATGGGTTGTACCGGCTCACGGACGAAAGCCAAGCGGTAAACCCAGGCGTGTTGGTGGCGGCCTCGGGCGATACATCGGCCCATTGCCGTGTGGATGGGACCATTGACGGCACGATTCGCTTCCGGGTCACCATGCCCATCGAGGGTTGGACCGGGCGACTGATGTTCAACGCGCCCGGTGGCCTTGCCGGCGTGATCGGCGACACCACCAGCCTGCTCGATGAGGGCTTTGCCATGGCCACGACCGACTCCGGGCACGACGGGCCGAATGATCCCAGCTTCTACCGGGATGACAACGCCAAGATCAACTTCGGCTTTCGGTCCAACCATCTGACGGCCGTGCTGGCCAAGCGGATCATTGCCGAGTTCTATGGCCGAGACGTGGAGCCCGCCTATCTTTGGGGCTGTTCCAAGGGGGGCCATGGCGCGTTGATGGAGGCGCTGCGCTACCCGGATGACTTCGATGGCATCATCGCCGGCGCACCGGCGGTCGATCTGGTCACCGGCCTGCTCTCCTCGTCGATCGAAAACGCCCGCCGGCAGCAGCGCCATCCGTTGACCCTGGAAGCCGTTGCCGTGCTGGAAGCCAACACCCGGCGGGCCTGCGACATGCTCGATGGCTTGGCCGATGGCTTGATCGGCGACCCGCGCCAATGCACGGTCGAACGGCTCGAACTCGACGAGCTCGAATGCCCTGCAGGCCGGGCCTCAGACTGCCTCACCGCCGGCCAGATCGAAACGGCGCGGGGAATCTACACCGGGGTGACCGATGCATCGGGCGAGGTTGTGGTGCCCGGCGTGTATCCGGGCGCGGAGCTCGGTGGCGACTTTCAGCTCTGGGTCACCGGCCCGGTGGACTTCCTGGACAGCACCGCCAACGAGCTGACGGCGGATGTGGCCGCGAACATCCTGCATCGGCAGCCGGGCTTCAGCCTGGACTCATTCGATACCGTGGCCGGGATGGCTGATCTGGCGGAGGCCGCGGCGGCTGTGCATCTCCCGCCGCCGGACTTCAGCCGCTTCATGGCGAGCGGCGGCAAGCTGATCGCTTACAACGGCTGGCACGACATGCCCTGCCGGGCCAAGGCGCTTGAGGACTTCTACGAGGAAGCCCGGCGGCTGACCGGTGCCGAGGCGGTGGATGATTTCATGCGCGTGTTCATGGTGCCGGGCATGGTCCACTGCCTTGGCGGGCCGGGCGCTTGGGCTGCGGATTACCTCCAAGCCATCGTGGATTGGGTTGAAAAGGACCAAGCGCCTGATCGGATCATCGCCCAACATCCCGGCGACTTCACGTTCATGGAAGGTCAGGTGGCGATCGCTGGGGCGGAGGTGAGTTGGAGCGAAGCCATACTCAAGGCTGGCGCGGAGGCGGGCGCCAACCCGTTCACCCGGCCGCTCTGCCCCTATCCCCAATTTGCGAAGTACAACGGTTCTGGTGACGTCAATGACGCAGGCAGTTTTGTCTGCACGGAACCCCCACCATGAGCAGCCGCTTGGCCTTGAGGACTATAGATCCTTCACCAAGCGCAAGGCGTCATAAATCGCTGCGTGGGTGTTGCGCGAAGCCACCGCGTCACCGATGCGAAACAGCTGAAAGGTCCCATCGGGGTTGATATTGACCGACTGGGGTTGTCCGTTCACCAACGCCTCGTGATCCAATTCGCCCAAGTTGCAGGAGTGGGGCTTCAGGTCGAAGTAGAGATCATCCAGCGGGCGGGTGCCGTGATTGACCACGATCTGGTCCACTTCCTGTTCCCGTGGGGTGGCGCCGTAGTCGCTTCCGCAGATTGCCACCAGCGAGTTTCCCGCTTGCCTTGCGCTCAGCAGGCGCCAAGTCACCGTAAAGGTCACATCCAACTCCTGCAGACTGCGCACATAGGGCACCAAGTTCATGCCCATCACTTCCGGGGCCAAGGATCGATCGGGTGTCATCACCTCCACTTTCGCACCACTTGCCGCAATGATCTCGGCTGCCTGCAAGCCCACGCTGTCGCCCGCATCATCAAAAATCAGTACGTCGTGCCCCGGCGCCACATCGCCCGCAATGATGTCCCAGGCAGACACCACCAGTTCGTTGCCCGCTTCCAACACCTCGGTGTGCGGCAAGCCGCCGGTGGCCACAATCACCACGTCGGCTCTTTCGGCGAGCACGGTGTCAGCATCGGCAAAGCGGTTGAAGTGAAATGTTACCCCTAGGCGCGCACACTCTTCATAGCGCCAGTCGATGATCGAGATCATCTCGCGGCGGCGCTCGGATCGCGCGGTCAGCCGCACCTGCCCGCCGGGGTCGCTGGCGGCTTCGAACACAACCACGGTGTGGCCGCGCTCCCCTGCCACTCTTGCGGCCTCCAAACCCGCGGGTCCGGCACCGACAATCACAAATTTGCGCTTTGAATCCGCCGCCGGAACCTCATGGGGCAGGCTCAGTTCACGACCTGTTGCCGGGTTGTGAATGCAATAGGCCGAACCTCCTTGGTAGATGCGATCCAAGCAGTAATTCGCGCCGACACAGGGACGAACGCGCTCTTCGTGTCCCTCGACAATCTTGCGGATCAGATGCGGGTCGGCCATGTGGGCGCGGGTCATGCCCACCATGTCCAGCTTGCCTTCCGCGATGGCGTGGCGGGCGGTGGCGACATCGGGAATCTTGGCGGCATGAAACACCGGGAAGTTGACCGCAGCGCGAATCCTGCCCGCAAAGTCCAAGTGCGGCGCGTTGCGCATGCCTTGGATGGGAATGAGGTCGGTCAGCCCTGGGTCCGTATCGATGTGTCCCCGCACCACGTTGAGGAAGTCCACCAGCCCGCTGTCCTTGAGAATTTGGGAAATCTGAATGCCTTCCGTCTCACTAATGCCGCCCTGCAGCGCCTCATCCCCGGTATAGCGCACGCCTAGGATGAACTCAGGACCGCAACGCTTGCGAATCTCCGCTAAGGTTTCCAAGGTAATGCGCAACCGGCTTTGCAGATCACCGCCGTAAGGCCCTACTTGAGCATTGGTCAGCGGCGACCAGAACTGATCCATCAGGTGTCCGTAGGCCTGCAGCTCGATTCCGTCCAGGCCGGCGGCATGCATGCGTTCGGCGGCATCCGCGTAATCCCGGATGATTCGGTCGATATCCCACTGCTCCGCCTTCTTGGGAAACGCACGGTGGGCGGCTTCGCGCTCATGACCGGCTGACACAACCGGCAACCAATCCGCCTTGTCCCAGCGAGAGCGGCGGCCCAAATGGGTCAGTTGGATCATGATGGCCGCGCCATGATCGTGACACTCATCGGCAATGGGCTTCATCCAGGCCACCACTTCGTCTTTCCAAGCCAGGATGTTGTTGAAGACCGGCGGGCTATCCCTCGACACCAAGGCAGAGCCTGCGGTCATGGTCAGGGCAACGCCGGCCTTGGCGCGTTCAACCGTGTAGGCGCGATAGCGCGCCTTCGGCATGCCATCTTCTGGGTACGCCGGCTCGTGGGCCGTGATCATGACCCGGTTGCGCAAGGTCAGGTGCTTGAGCTGAAACGGGCTCAGCAATGGGTCATTGGACACAATGGGAGCGCCCGGCTACTGGGTACTCATCTGCCGCATCATATCCGTCATGCGGAGGCCAGTGCCCCAGAGTTCTCGAATGCCGGAGGAGAGTATGTGGTGAAAGACCGAACCGTGATTCTCCAACTCGTAGTTGCGTATCTTGATCTCAAGGTTGTCGGCATCAGCCTCCTGAAGACGCTGCAACAAGTCCGTGCCGCTGGTGATGTAGTGATGAAGATTGGGGTCTGCCAGTTCAGCCCCGCCAAACCCACAAAACACCTTGAGCGGTCTCGGCGCTTTCGCCTCGGAAAACGCTTTCTCCCGTTCCGGCAATCGCGCCGCCAGCACATCCGCACCAAACGAGCCAACGATGAACTTGCTAAACGGCGTCTCTTTGCGCAGCAAAGTGTCAACCGCGAAGTCGCCCCCCGACGAATGGCCTGCGATGCCGATGTTGTCGGCGTCGATGCGGTAGTCCTTGTGCAACTGCGGCAATAGCTGGTCGGCCAGAAAGGCGTAGAATTCATCGGTGCCCCCGAACCCTTCCGCGTACTCAAGCCCCATCGCGCCGAAGTGTTTTTCATAGAACGCCCAGAACGAGAATTCGGCACCGGGCGGCACCTTAAGGCTCGGCACGTCCGCGGAGTAGTCGATGCTGCGTTGCAGGCCATGATCCCGGGGTGCCGCCGTTGAGACGCCGACGACGATCAGCGGCATGGCTTCCCCGGTGACACTCTGAATGCTCACCGCTTCCACGGCCGTACCCATCGACATCGCGCCGTCCAGCAAGATCAGCAGTGGCACAGGATCCTGAGTGTCTTCATAACCCGGCGGTGTCCAGATGAGAACGTCATAACCGACGCCATTGCTTTCGGCCTCAACGACCTGATGGGTGAGTGAGCGGAGCGAGGGCGGCAATGCCTTATCGGCGTGGGTCTGAGAAGTCATATGTTGATATCCCAATAGTGTGAGAGTAGAGGTTCGTCACGTTAAGCTGCTAACCGCGCCGCGCCTTCATCACGGGTGAGTTTGCAAAGTCGATCCATCCAGCTTGCAGGCCGGCCGCATAGCCACCGTCAACCGGCATGTCGACGCCGTTTAGCCAGCCGCATTCGCCAGTCAGCAGAAGGTCCAGTACCTCGGCGATGTCATTGGGGCTGGCGGTGCCGACCTGGGCCTTCCCCCAGTCGCTCTGCGCCTTGCCCATGATGGCCTCAAACTCCGGGTACAGTGGCGTATCGATCGGCCCCGGACTGACGCAGTTGATTCGATAGTCTTTCGCCGCCCCCTCTTGGGCTGCCCGCAGCGTGTAGGCCGTGACCAGCCGCTTTGAGAAGGTGTAGGGGTCGCGGCTCAGTCCCTCCGGGTGCTCATGGCACCAACTCATGCCTTCGGCGAAAGATTGGGTTTCCAAGAGCGGCACCAGCCACTGGTATCTAGCTTGCCAGTCCCGTCCAGCAATGGAGGAGACGCTGACCACTGCACCGCCCGAGACGAGGCGCGGCGTCAAGCACTCGGTTAGGTGCCTCAAGCCCAGAAAGTTCACGGCGACCACCGTCTGTGGCTCCGGCGCTCGGGCAATGCCTGCCACATTGGCCAAGCCATCGAGTGAGTCCGGTAAGTCAGCCACGACCCGGTTGATCGCTTGTTCATCCGATAGATCCAAGGGAACGAAGCGATGCGCGTCCACCAGCCGATCGGGGGATTTGACATCCAGTATCCAGACTTCATGCTCGGCAAGCCGCTCGACGAGGGCGGCTCCAACGCCCGAAGCGCCGCCAGTGACTATGATTTTCATATGGGAAAGCCTCCCTTAACCGCGGGCAATGACCCGCATGGATTGAAACCCCTGGACGAAGTTTGAGCGGGTGCGCACGGGCTGGTCAACCAGTTCAAAGCCGCTGAACCGATCAAGCATGCCTTCCCACATGTATTGAAGCTGCATTTTGGCGATGCGAAAGCCAATGCAGTGGTGAATGCCGGACCCGAACGACAGGATGCGTGGTTCGGTGCGGTCCATGACGAGACGATCAGGGTTGGTGAATGCGGCCTCGTCCCGATTGCCGGAGACATAGAACATCACCACCTTGTCACCTTTGCGAATGGTCTTGCCGCCCAGCTCGAAGTCACGGGTTGCGGTTCTGCGTTGATGCACCACCGGGGTGACAAAGCGAATCATCTCGTTGACGGCGGTAGGCACCCATGCCCGGTTCGCGCGCAGATCGGCATAGAGGCCTTGCTCGATCACGGCCTCCAGCCCGCCGGCGATGCTGGTCCGCGTGGTGTCGTTGGCGCCGACCATCAGCAGCCGCAGGTGATTCAAGTACATTTCGTCCGAAATCTCCTGCTCACCGTGGATCAGATGCGACACCAGATCGGGCTTGCGCTCCTTCTCGGAGGCGCGGCGGTGCAGCATGTCGAGAAAATAGGTGGTGAATGACGGGTGCTTGTCGCGGTCTTCTGACCCCGGGTCCTGCCCGCCAATGAGCGCGACCTGCACGTTTGTCCAATACAGCATGTGGTAGCGGTCTTCCTCTGGGATGCCGAACAGGGTCGATAGCATCTGCAGGGGAAGCTCGTTGGCCACTCCCGTCACCCAATCAAAGGGCTCGCCCACGGGCACTCGGTCCAGTATCTGCCCAACGCGCTCCTGCACTTCAAGCTGCATCTGCGCCAGGTTTTCGGTGCTGAACACGGGGGTTACGGTTGAGCGATGCGCTCGGTGCTCCGGGGGATCCAGATTGATAAAGCTGCGATCCCGATGGACTGGCATGTCAAAGATCGAGATGCCGCCCGCCGCGGAAGAGAAGACCCGAGGATTCATGTCCACGGCCAGTATGTCCCTATAGCGGGTGACGGCCCAGTAGGGGCCATACTGACTTTGCTCGCAGTAGTGAACGGGGTCTGACGCCCGCAATTCCCGAAAGAGAGGGTGAAAGCTATGCGCCTCGTAGAGCGCTGGATCGGCGACGTCCATTTGCCTGTTGACCGCCGTGGATCGGGTGATGACCCGATGATTAAACAAACACTTGTTTGGTTAGTCAAGGGGGTGTAGGCTTCCACCATGAAGCCGCAAAGAGCCAACAGCCGCAATGACGCCCTGATCGAAGCTGCGGCGGAGCTCTTTGCAAGCCAAGGCTACAAGTCCACCAGCATGCGCGACATCTCCAAGGCGGTGGGCATGCTGCCAGGGTCCATTTATTACCACTTTCCGTCCAAGGACGACCTTTTGCTGGCCATCTATGAGTCGGGCGTCGAACGAATCACCGAGACTCTTGAGGCGGCGGTTGAACCACTCGTTGATCCCTGGGACAGGCTGCAAGCTGGCATGTCGGCGCACATTCGGGCCATTACCCAAGAAAGTGCCTATACCCGCGTCATCTTTAGGGTTGAACCCGACGACGTGCCCAAGTACAAGAGCCAGCTCGTTGCGCTCAGAGACAGATTCGAAGCCCAGTTCAAATCGCTGGTTGACGACTTGCCGCTAGCGCCCTGGGTGGACAGACACCTGCTCAGGCTCATGATTCTTGGCGCGGGCAATCACGCTCGGTTGTGGTTCTCGCCGGACGGTGGAAATGCCCCGGAAGAGATCGGAGCAAGGTTTTGCCGCTTGGTGCGGGACTCGATTTGCAACTAGTCAAACTCTGACTTCAAAGACCCTTCTGACCGTTGCCGGAGCCCGCAGCGGCTTCGACACGGGCCAGCAGTTCCTCGGCGTCTCCGCACTGGATCACCCAGTCGCCAACCTCGGCCAGCACGGCGGGTGCCGCGATGCGATCAAGGAGCGGCGATAGCCGCTCGGCGGCCGCTTTGCCGAACTTCAGCCGGGCCTGGCGCACCGCCATGCCCCGCTGGCCCTGCTCTAGGCCTCGGGCGTGGCCCCGCTCCAAGCCTTCCTGCAGGCCACTCTCGCGGCCCTCCGCGAACCACTCCTCCGTCCACTTCTTCGCTGTTTCCGCCAACATCGTCAAGCCCTCCATTAAGTCTTCAATTCATTCGAAGGGCAAGCCCCTTGCGCTCCCCGGTGCTCCCCGGCTGAGGGCTCCCTGCCCCCAGTCCACGTCTGGGAAGTTCAGCGGGATCAGCACTCGGACCGCCCACTCAAGGAACGCCCACGCCAGCTCATCCTCTCCAAGCCACGCGAAGGTTTCGCGCAGGACGGCCTCCATTGCCCCGAATGTCCCAGCTGACTCCAGCCGTATGAATGTGGACATCAGGTTAAGCTTCGGCAAATCCTGCTCTCCCATCCGCCGCACGTCAACAGTGAGCCGCTACAACGGATGGAAATTGTATCGGAGTACGGTAACATTCTGTCACGGCGGTCGGTCCCCTAAGGATTGTGGAAAACCCTAATTTTCGTGGCCTTTCCGCCGTTTCTCTATCCCTCACTCGCGAGTTATCCGGGCTAGGTTTCATGCTTTCGCAGCATTGACTCAGCAAGCGCTTCGACAGCTTCGGTGAGCATTTCCGCCGACGGAGGTAGCAGTCTGTTTCTGGTCCTCACAATCACTCCCGGGAGAGGAAGATTCATGCTTTCTTCCTTGATTTTCAGCTCGACGAGGTGCCCCGATTCCAAATCAGCCTCTAGATTGGTGCGGAACGTGGCTGACAACGCGTCGCTATGTTGGACAATTCGGCGCATTAGCGAGACGTCGTCCGCAAACAGAAAGGCCTCTCGAATTGTATTCGCGGAAAGGTCCTGGCTCGCAGTCGCCTCAGCCACACGCCGAATGTACCAGTCTGGAATACGTGTGCCCATGACCGGGTAGTTGTACGCTTCGGCCATGGGGATCGGCCCTCTACCGCTCAACGGATGCCCCGAGCGGCTGTAAATTATCTTTGGAGGAAGTTCCAGGTCAACGACCTCAAAGGCTTTAAGTGAATGGTCAGGTTTAAGGCCAATGTAGAGGTCAATCCTTCGTTCGAGCATATCGGGCTCGAGGTCGGGCCAGGTGGCCTCGCGTAGCTCGAAATGGAGTTTCGGAAACTCGCTGACAATTTGGGCTAGCGCCGGAGCGAGGAGGGCCTCGGTGGTAGCCGGATCGCTGCCGATAACGAGCGTGCCGCTTTCAAGATTGCGCATGAGCGCGAATTCCCGGCGTACGTCATCGAAGATCCGCGCGCCCTTTCTCGCCGCATCCACGAGAAGCTCTCCATAGACCGTCGGTCGGATACCTTGCCGATCACGTACGAACAGCGGAACACCGTAAACATACTCAAGGCGGCTAACTGCGTGGCTGAGTGTGGATTTGTCTACGCCCAGCTTGTCGGCTGCTGCCCCAACATTCCCGGTCGTGGCGAGCACGTCTAGGTACTTAAGCTGCCGAAGCGTGTCCATGTTGAATTTTCCTCAACGAATCGACTGGTTGGTTGATATTGAAGCACAAACCGTGGCGTGACAAGCTGACTTTCAGGCGAACGCTGATTCGTGAGCGGCAGCCGCGCCCGCTAGGGGGGAGAGTGAGGGACCTGCTGACCTGAGGATCGTTCAAAGCAGGGTTGAGAGTGGACTATGCGGACGATGAGAGTTCACGGGTCGGTGGAGGCACGAGGGAGCCCGAGTACAAACTGTCGAGATCCCGACTCCGATTCGCAATGGCAAGGCCGGTCAACCCATCAAGGTGAAAAGCTATGGGTAGAGTTGAAGGAAAAGTGGCCATTGTCACAGGCGCAGCACAAGGCCTAGGTGCTTCTAATGCCAGGGTGTTAGCGGAACAAGGCGCCAAAGTTGTATTGACGGACATTCTTGAAGAGCGAGGCCGCGAGGTTGCCACGCAGATTGGCTCCAACGCCACATTTATGTCGCAAGATGTATCCCGTGAACAAGATTGGCAACGGGTTATCAATGATGCAGAGGGAGAATTTGGCGCGATATCTGTGTTGGTCAACAACGCGGCAATCGCAACGCGTACACCGATTGAAAAGTTAACGCTTGCGGAATACCAACGCATGATCGATGTCAATCAGACTTCTGTCTTTCTTGGTATGAGAGCCGTACTTCCTTCCATGCGCCGCAATGGAGGCGGCTCGATTGTTAATCTTTCGTCAGCCGCAGGCATTGTTGGCATGCCAGGGGTGCTTGCTTATGGCGCTTCAAAGTTTGCGGTGCGTGGGATGACAAAAACCGCAGCGGCAGAATTCGCCTCGGATAACATTCGAGTCAATTCAATTCATCCTGGTGCTATCAATACGAGTATGGCGCCACCCACTGAGGAAGGCCAAGGGCTTGTCGATATGGTGATTGCCACGACGGCGTTAAGAAGGCTTGGCGAGCCAGTAGAGGTGTCTCAGGTTGTATTGATGCTTGCTTCAGACGAGTCCTCATATATTACCGGCGCTGAGATTGTTGTTGACGGTGGCTTTTTGAATGTCCGGTGACTCATTGAAAATGACGACTGAAAACATGTCGAAATTTGATCAGACGCTAGGCGTCTGGAGTGGTGCCGCCTTAGCCGTCTTGTTCGGCGCAGGTCTTATTACTGCCGGTTTAATACCGCCGGCCCTTGCACACCTACCACCCGATCAGGTGGTTGATCTGTATCAATCGAATGCATCGAGAATACGCCTTGGCGTGATCATTGGGTTGTTTGGCGCCATATTCATGTTCCCTTTTGCCGCGACAATCAGTGTGCAACTGTTGCGTATGTCAATTTCAACTGGAAATTGCGCACTTTCTTCAACTTAAAATTGCACACTTTCGGGGAGGTCGCGCCGAGGCTGGGGCGCGACCCTCCCTGACCGTTCCCGAGGCGCTGCCAGCTGGCCGCAGGGAGCGCAGCGACCGGAGGCCGGCTGGCAGCGCGCGGCGAAGCCGTGCCGGTCATTTGGCCCGGCTCCGCCCGGCATCCTGGTCCGGACCCCCGGTGCGCAGCAGATCCTGGTGCTCGCGCATCCGGTAGCTGTTGCCGCGGATGTTGACGATGTGGCAGTGGTGGAGCAGCCGGTCGATCAGCGCCGCCGCCATCACCTCGTCGCCGAGCACGCCGCCCCACTCCTCGAAGCCCTTGTTCGAGGTGAGCACGGTGGAGGCCCGCTCGTGGCGGGCGTTGATGAGCTGGAAGAACAGGATGGCGCCGTCCTGGGTGACCGGCAGGTAGCCGATCTCGTCGACCACCAGCAG
This sequence comes from Gammaproteobacteria bacterium, assembly GCA_009843635.1. Taxonomy (GTDB): domain Bacteria; phylum Pseudomonadota; class Gammaproteobacteria; order Pseudomonadales; family Azotimanducaceae; genus Azophilus. Next base: position 35,434 of record VYDB01000114.1, on the reverse strand, counting down.
CGCGGGGTGGGTCAGCACCTTGAGCCGGCGGGCCAGGTTGCCCGACGTCTTCGCCTCCATGAGCGACTCGACCAGGTCGGCGAGGGTGCCGTAGTAGACGCGGCGGCCGGACTCGGCCGCGGCGATCGCCAGGCTGATGGCGATGTGGGTCTTGCCGACGCCCGGCGGGCCGAGCAGGATGACGTTCTCGGCGCGGTCGACGAAGCCGAGCTCGTGCAGGCTCTCGACCTGCCCGCGCTTGATGCTGGGCTGGAAGGCGAAGTCGAACTCGGCCAGCGTCTTCACCGCCGGCAGCCGGGAGGACCGCATCGCGGTCTGCAGGCGGCGGTTGTTGCGCAGCGCGATCTGGGCGCTGAGCAACTGCTCGACCGCCTCGCCGGCGGTGACGCTTCCGCCGTCGGCCTGCGCCAGTACGTCGTCCGCCACCTCGAGCGCGCCGGGCATCTTGAGGTCGGCCAGCATCGCCCGCACGCGGTCGCGCCGGTTCTTGGCCGCCGCCTTCATTGCGCCACCTCCGCATAGTCCTTCAGGGAACGCCGCTGCACCTCCACGGCCGGCCGCGGGCGCACCGCGGGGGCTGCGGCTTGGGAGGCGCCGAGCCGCCGGTAGGGCCGGCCGGCAAGCGGGCCGAGCGCACTGCGCTCGTCGCGCTCGAAGCGCTCCACCGGACGCTCGCCGGTGGTGCCGTGCAAGCGGACGTTGGCCGTGCCGTCGAGCCAGCCCGCCGCCTGCTCGTTGAGGTCGGCGTCGTTGACGAACGTGCGCCCGTAGAAGAAGTTCTCCCGCAGGTAGCGGATCGGCCGCTCCACCTTGCCCTTGGTCCGGGCCCGGTAGGGCCGGCAGGAGCGCGGCATGAAGCCCCAGTGCGCGGCGAAGCGCAGGAACTCGGCGTTCAGGATGAGCTCGCCGCCGTCGCCGCGCCCGTCGGACTGCACCACCGAACGCATCTGGTCGAACAGCAGTTCCTGGGGCACGCCCCCGAACCGGGCGAACGCGCCCTCCAGGCCGTCGATCAGCACCGCCATCGTCTGCCGGGGATAGAAGCGCAGCCAAAGCAGCCGCGAATGGCCCAGCACCACCAGCAGCGCGTGCCGCCGGCCCCAGGGCAGCGTGAACGTCCCGAAGTCCACCTGGCCCTGGCGGCCCGGCGGCGTCTCGAACCGCTCCACCGGCTCGACGGGCTCGCGCGGACGCACCTCGCGCACGTAGTCGTAGACCCGGCCGTAGCCGCCGGAATACCCCGCCTCCTGAACCTCGGCGAACAGCCGTTGCGCCGACAGCTTCGGAAACTCCCGCAGCCGGTCGTCGATGATCCCCTTGTACGGATCGAGCTTGTGCCGCCGCCGCGGCCGCGGCGCCTGCCGCGTCCTGCCCGCCGCCAGGTCGCGGTCCAGCTGGCCCGTCTTGATCCAGTGGTGGATCGTGCGTGGCGAAACCCCGAACCGCCTCGAAAGCTCAGCCTTCGACACCCCCTGATCCAAGTAGTGCTTCAACCGCATCCTCGTCTCCCATCCGTGCATCGCGCGCCGCCTCGTCCCTGTTGAGCAGGCCAACAGGATGGACTGGCGAAAACACCTCGCCAATCCGAAGCGCGCAAGTTCCAGTTGAAGAAAAAGTGCAATTTACGGTTGAAGCCAACAGCGTATTCAGGGGGTAAGCAAGATACCCGCTCTTGTTCAGCTCGCCGCAGGTGCCGCCAATTCGATGATCGTCTCGTTGCCGTTGATGCTATTTGCGACCGCGACTTTTCGACCAGAACGAAATGCAGATACCACGCTTTTGCTCCACGACGTAACGTGGTTGCTGTTTATCGCCTATTTCCCAATACAGTTTGGTCAAAACCTGGGTATTGCGCTGGGTGTGCTAGCGGACAAGAGCGCTAAACCCGTGTTCCCCCGATGGGTGGGATATCTCAACGTTTGGTTTTGCTTTTTGCTGCCTCCGGTGGTGTTGGCATTTTATTTTCGAGAGGGACCGTTTGCTTGGCACGGTCTGATCTCTTTCTGGGTGGCAGCTATGGCGTTTTTTATATGGATATCGTGCATGGTTTATGCATTGCACAAAGCTGTAAAGGATTACCCGAATTGAAAGCCAGGAGTAGTGCTCGGTTGGATAGTTCCGAGACCAAGCGACAAGCAGTTGTGAACGATATTAATCGTCATGAAGAACGATCTCCCATCGGCTCGATAGCTGCTACCAAAATTCTTCGGAAGGAGGGTCAAAAAAATGAGACTATTGAACAGATATCGATCTAGTTTGCAGTTGTTAAGTATTGCGGTTTTGCTGGCCGGCGCGAACTCGTATGCGCAGAGCGAGCCAGGTGACGCTGATGAATCGGCGCGGGAGGATGCTAGCCGCGGGAGCGTAATAGAAGAAGTGGTCGTTACAGCTCAGCGTCGCGAACAGCTGCTTCAGCGGACTCCGGTGTCGATTTCGGTACTTCAGGGGGAAGGTCTCGAACAGCGTGCGATCGCGACCGAGCAGGACTTGAGGGCGTCGGTTCCCGGACTCACAGTCCGGTCGACGGCGGGGTCAAATCAGTTGAACTACGCGATTCGCGGTCAATCACTGGATGCGTTTAGTGATGCTCGTCCGAGCGTGCTGCCCTATTTTAATGAAGTGCAATTGCTGCCAGACACCGGCTCTTCAAGTTTCTACGATCTGCAATCGATACAGGTATTGAAAGGTCCACAGGGTACCTTGTTCGGTCGAAGTGCAACCGGGGGCGCCGTTCTCAACACATCTAGGCGCCCAACAAATCAACTAGGTGGCCATTTTTCGGGGACGGTGGGCGATTATGATCTGCGTAAAACAAGTGGGGCTGTCAACCTGCCAATCAAGGAAGATCAAGTATTGCTTCGGCTTGCTGGCGTTTATGAGAAACGTGAAGGCTATCAGGACAACCTATTCACGCAAAGTGACGTGGGCGAGGTCGATCGCTATGGGCTGAGGGCCAGCCTTGATATGACGTTCGGTGTGTTTCGAAATGAGCTAACCATTGACTACTCCGATTTCGATGGCGAGAGCTTGGTAAACCTGCTGTATAGCTTAGATGCGACTGTGCCGACCCCAGCGGCGTCTGCCCTTCTGTACTCCCCGGCACTTGATACCATTTTTGGATTTCCAGGTGCTTTTGATGCGTTGAGATCCGCTAATCCCGGTGTGAGCGCTGACGGGTACTCTGGTGAGCTGGCGTTGCAGGATGGGCGGGGGCCGTATGTGGTTAACTCCAACTACGATCCAGTTTTCCAAACTGAAAACACCATAATTACCAATGTCACATCTTTTGAGCTAGCCGCAGGCGTTGAACTCAAGAATATTTTTGGATACACGAGTGCAGACTTTTATCGTCAAACTGACGCCGATGGGTCTGCGTATACCATTAACCATACTGCTAACTCCAACGACAGCGAACAATACTCCAACGAAATTCAGATTGTCGGGGCAACTGAACAACTAGACTACGTTGTCGGTGGCTTTTTCGCCTACGAAGAATCGACCACTGTCATCGATGCTTTGTTCTTAGACCTCTCTCCGTTTCTCCCAGCAACACGTCAATTCTTCGAATACGGTCGGGAAAACACAACCTACGCCGCATATGCGCAAGCCACGTACGATCTCGGTGTGTTGACGGGAGTTGAAGGACTCGGGGCCACTGCTGGTATTCGCTACACTAGCGAGGAAGCTGAGCTTACAATTGACTCATCTCACGGTTTCTTCAGTTGCGCTGTCGATGGATGTGGTACTGGACTGCCTGCAAACGCGTTTTCCAATAACGAATCCACAACCAGCGAAAATCTAAGTTGGACGCTCGGAATAGAGTACCAGATTAACCCAGAAACGTTGCTATATGTCTCGTCGCGGCGGGCATACAAGGGTGGGGGGTTTAACGGCATTTTACGGCCACTGGTGGGTACTGCGGACATAGGCGGCAACCGGTATGTCGAGGAACGTACAACCGACATAGAGGTTGGTGTCAAGTACGAGGGGATGATTGGAAACGTACCGACCCGCTGGAACATCGCTGGTTACCATGCTGAGGTCAAAGATGGACAGCGCGTCGCTTATGCGTTTTTGATTGGTGCGCCAGGGGCTATAACTGTGAGCGTGCCGGAGTCAAGAGTGCGAGGGGTCGAGTTTGAGTTTGTGGCCCACCCGACGTCTAATCTGAGCCTCGGTGCCACATTCGTATACACCGATGCAGAGTTCACTGAAAGCACTGTTTTCGTTCAGGCTTTGCCGACGGAATTTGGGCCTTATCCAGACACACCGGAAAAATCGGGATCGTTTTTTGTGCAAGCTGATCTACCACTTACAGACGGCATCGACCTGATCGCCCGTGGGGATTACTATGCCCAATCAGAGACTGTGTTTACGTCGACGCAAAATCGGAATACTGGTGCTTTAGCGCCAAGTTTCGAGGTAGTTAATTTTCAGCTTGGTGTCGATCTAAAGGATTCAGGAATTTCGGTGACCGCCCATCTAAGGAATGCCTTCGACGAAGTCTATTATGTCGGTGGCATAGGAACCGCCGAGTTAACTCAGAACAACACGGCCATCCCCGGAAATCCCAGGACCTGGATGCTCGAGTTGCGCTACAGATTTTAGAATCAAAGATGCTTGCGCTCGATTTAGGGTGCTCGCGGCGTGGCGATTAATCCTCTACTAGAACAAATGGGCCATTACCATGATATCCAATGTAGGTAGTGCTTTTGCCAACGCCCCGGCGGAATTGCAGGAGATCGTCTCAAGTCTAGGCGAAACAGAGTACGCCTCACTGACCGACAAGGGGTCGCCGATCAGCAACCCTGTGATGTGTTACTACAATGCTGGTGATTCGAAAATAGACCTTGCGACCGGGTTGGCTTATCCGGCGAAGGCAAACCGCGCTAGGAATAACCCGCAAGTTGGCTTGCTGCTGGGGCGGTCAGTCCATGCGTATGACCGCGTCGCCATCGCGGAGTTTGGCAAGCCAGAAGACAGGATTGATCTTGAGGATTCCCCGGTAGTCGCAATCGCTGCGATGGGCGCAGTGCGTGACAGTGACCTGCAGGCGAACACCGACAAATACGTCGACTTGTTCCTAGCTGAACATCCAAAAATTGGCCCTCAGGACTGGGATGCAATGAAAGATTTGAACCATTACTGGATTCGAATCTGGATTGAGTGCACACCGGTGCGTGCTTACTGGTGGCCAGATGGCAACTTGAATGAAAGGCCGCCTGAACTCTGGGAGGCGCCAGCTTCTGCGACTTACCCAACATCTGACCCGAAGCCGCCCGGAAAGCCAACACCTAGTGCGCAGTGGCCGTCGGAACCATGGCAGGATCGCGCGCCCAACGTTCTCAAACAGTTTCCACGACCGATTCTGACGTCAAAAACCGAAGACGGTTTTCCATTGCCCATCCCAACTAATAGTGCAAAAGTCACCAACACGGGCTTCGAGCTTGACATCCCCTTTCACAGTCTGTGTCCTCGAATGGATAGCGCCTCTTTGACTTTTGGCATCATGGCTACGTTTACGGGCGAGCTAGATGGAAATCAGTTCAAGGTGGAACGCTTGATTGGCGATTTGCCGAATATCTTCCAGAGCGAAGGCGATGAAGTCGACGCGCTAAATGAAAGACAAAGGGCCGATCTGAAACGACGAGGGCAGGTGATCCCGGCAATTAGGAGAGGTCAATATTTGAAGTAGTTTTGCTCGTCAAATGACGCAGGGCTAGAGAGAGGAAGTTGCACACTCTTTACGCTTTTGATCCAGCGAGAATCGCCCGTGCGCGAGCATGACGAATCAATAGAGAATAGGGGCCGTTTGACTTGGGAGCTCTTACTTCACTAAACCAGCCAAGAGATTAACAAACAAAGGAGTACCGGCTTTGCACACTGTAAAACTATATGGCTATGCGGCGAGCCCCTTTGTGGCCAAGACGTGGTGCTATCTGCAATACAAGGATATCGACTTTACGTTCATCCCCGTCAATCCGAACCCCAATGATCCGGATCCCGTCATTGCATTTACCAACCAGACACAAGTGCCAATATTGCAGATTGACGGCGAGTGGCGACTGGAGTCTTCCCACCACGCTTACTGGCTCGACGAAATTTTCCCCGAAAAACCATCACTATGCCCGGTTGAACATGCCGAGAGGGTCAAAGTGCTCGATAGGTGGGTAGACGATTTCATTGTCGGCACCATCATGCGCCCTGTGCTCGACTTCGATGAAAACAATATGTCCCACGAATTTCGTATTGTTTCCTGGCGAGCTGCAATGCTGGCGTATGCTTCGAAACCCATCTCTTATAAGGACCTTAATGACTGGCCCAAGTTGGCTGTGACTAAAATGCATTTTGTAAAACACTTGGCTAGTCAGCTCGACCTGAGTGAGAGTACTGAGGATATGCAAGAGAGATTTTTTGGCGAACTTGTTGCCCACCTAGGCGATGGACCATTTTTTGGTGGGATTGATGTCCCTACCATGCTTGATTTGTCGCTATTTCCGAACTTTGTCCATTGGTATCTGGTTGGGGCGCAACCCGAGATAGGCGCCGCTCAGCATCCCGCCGTTAAGGCTTGGTTGAAGCGCGTCGCTGAGCATCTTCCAGCTAACCCGACCCCGCATCATGACGAAATGCTCGTTCACTCGCTAGCGGAAGGGCTCGCCTAATGATCCTTGGACGAGTAGATCGCTTGTTAGCCCGAAAAGTATAGCCAAACCCAGAACGATCGTTAGATTCTTTCATGGCGACTAAGGCAATGGTTGAAGGACCTAGGAGCAAAGTGGCACAGGATCAGCAAACGAATAAGACGTATTGCCGCATTTGCGCCGTTTGGTGTGGCATAGATGTCACTACCGATGGTAATAAAATAATTAAAGTGGAGCCGGACAAAACGAGCCCCCGCGATTGGCGAGAGTTTTGTTCAAAAGGGGGCAATGCAGGCAACACGCGCGACCATCCCAAACGCCTGAAAACGCCGATGAAACGTGTTGGCAACAAGTATGTGCCGGCCACGTATGAAGAGGCAATAAAGGATATTGCAGGAAGGCTTACAAAGATTAAGGAGAAACACGGGCCTCACGCGATTGCAACCTATTTAGGTAATCCCGGCGGTAGCAGCATGACAAGTAGCATGTTCCAAAATGGATTCATGGCTGGTGTCGGCAGTGCGAACAAATATTTCGTGGGGTCGGTTGACCAGAATAACTTTAGTGTCGTCGCCGAGGAAATGTATGGCTGTGAGTTAGCAATCACCAATTTGGATATTGAAAACTCGCGCTGTTTTCTATTGATCGGTATGAATCCGGCAGTAAGCAAGCTTGGCTGGCAGAACTTTAGTGTCAATGGGTGGAAACGTGTTCTTGAAGCGCAAGAGAAAGGTGCTGATTTGATCGTTGTCGATCCACGACAAACGTTGAGCACCAAAAAGGCCAATACTCACGTGGTCATTCGACCTGGAGAGGACTGGGCTTTTTTGTTGGGGATGATCAAAACCATTTTTGCCAACGGTTGGCAGCACCAACAGGATTGTGACGAAGCAAACGGCGTCGAAGCCATCAAGGCCTTGGCTGAAGCGGCATCTCTGGATGATTTGACGGCACGTTGCGGTGTCACGATTGAACAAATCGTCGATGTGGCCGGGCGGTTCGCTACCGTAGAGGGATCATTTTGCGTCTCTCAGACAGGAGTCGCGCACAATCGCAATGGTACGCTGGGAGAATGGCTCGCTAACGTGTTAAATCTGATATGCGGCCGTATGGATCGTAAGGGCGGGCGCTATTATCAGCCCGGAACGCTCAAGAACACCATGAAAACGATCAATAGAATGTCGCCGCCAGTTGAGCGACGTAGTCGTATTGGTGGCTACAAGGCGGTTTCTGGAGCCTATCCGCTTGCAACTCTTGCCGATGAAATTGCAACCATCGGGCAGGATCAGATTAAGGCGCTGATCATCAATGGCGGCAACCCCGTCATATCAGGCCCCGATGGTCAACAGTTAGACGAAGCGCTTCAACAGCTGGATTTGCTAGTTGGCATTGATCTATTTCAAAGAGAAAGTCATCGCCATGCCCATTGGTTGATTCCCGCAACCCATTTTTTAGAGCGGGAAGACACTTTAGCACTTTACTCAGTCATGTATGAGATACCCTTTGTCCAACTTGGCCGCAGTGTGATTAAACCGCTCAATGACATTGAGCCGGATTGGCGGTTTTTTCTCAATCTGGCGCTTGCGATGAAAGTGCCTTTTATGGGTATTCGCGGTCTGAATACGGTCATCAAAGTTAGTCGATGGGTGTCGCGAATAACTGGCAATGAAACGTATGCCTTCAACCCTCGCTGGATCTGGGCAACCATCGTTACCTTGTTCGGTAGAGTGAAGTGGAGCACCATATCCAACAATCCACAGGGGGTGGTCATTGGTGAAAAGGAGTACGGTCATTTCAGGCCCTCTCTGCAGACTCCGGATGGCAAAATTCAAGCCGCCCCAGAGGAATTTGTTCGCCTGCTAAATAGCCGGCTCCAGGAGGCGCCCACCACTGCAGCCCCTGATTATCCGTTTCAACTCATTAACCAACGCCGCAAAAGCATGATGAATTCATGGTTGGTAGAGAGCAATTACCATAGAAAGGACTTTGGTGAATTTGTCGATATCAACCCAGAAGATGCGGCTCGAAAACAAATAGAAGATGGTCAAAAGGTCGTTGTCAGTTCAGCGACGAATCAGGTGGAGGCGATGGCGCAGGTTACCGATGAAGTGCCAACGGGAATTGTGAGCATGGATCATGGTTGGGGGTCACGACTTTTTGATCCGCAAGGTAATGAAGAGCCAGAAGTGCGTGGCGTGAACCGCAATCGGTTGGTGGCGTCGGACCGTTTGGATGAGCTTTCTGGTTGCCCAAACCTGAACGGCACTTGGGTTGATTTGCAACCCGTGGCATCGCAAAGCGCCTAGTGGTCATCGCATGCTTTGCGTGCTTTCAAGGCATTCTCCATTACTCCTTTGGCGGTTCTTGCATCAGGTTTACTCAAAGGTCACCGAAAAAAACCATGTGCCCCTATTCACTGGGTCATTACACTGAAGGATATCAAGGCAAGAAATGTTTAGGAGCAACGCAGTATCAAGTCCAGCTGTAACAGGCGTCCACGAAGCACAACATGCAGAAGAAAACGTAGAGGAGCACGCAGAAAGGGGAGATAGACACCTACCTGGAGAAGAGGGCGTCTGGGTTTTTATTATTGGGGATATGCTCGTTTTTGCCTTGTTCTTCTTGGTCTTTGTCTATTATCGAGGGTTGGATTCGGAGATGTTCACGCAATCCCAGGCTACCCTAAATCTACATTACGGGGCTATCAATACGCTTTTTCTATTAACCAGTTCCTGGTTCGTGGTTCTAGCGTTGCATGCTGTCAGACAAAACCGCATCTACCGCGCTAGGCGACTTATTGCGCTAGCTGGAACTTGTGGTTTCGGTTTTGCGGTTGTGAAAGTTTTCGAGTACGGCGAGAAAATTCGTTCGGGCTACGTTCTGACGACCAACGATTTCTTTATGTGCTACTACGGTTTCACTGGCATTCACTTCCTGCATTTGATGATCGGGATGTGTGTTTTGGTTTTTTTGTGGTTTAAGTGCAAAAGCCTGATTGCGGTGGGCGATGTGAAGCCAGGAGACATACAGACTTTTGAAAGTGGTGGCGCATACTGGCATCTGGTCGATTTGCTTTGGATCGTGCTGTTTCCATTGATCTACCTGGTCAAATGAACGTAGGCGAAAATAACACGGTGGAATAATTATGCTGACGTTTTTGAATACACCAATCACCTACATTTGGCTGTTGCTAGCGACTCTAACAGCTGTTTCTTGGGGTTTAGCTGATGGCGTCGTACAGGAGTCTCCCTCACAGATGCAGTGGTTGACCGGAGCATTGATGTTCCTTGCCTTTTTTAAGGTGCGATTGGTGATTATGCACTTTATGGAAGTCGCCACGGCGCCAACTGCCTTGCGGACTATTTTTGAAGCCTGGGTCGCAGTGGTTTTTTCCGCGATTATTATCGTTTACTTGGATTGCGTCTGAACCAAATGTAAGTCGCTTACCGAGGGGCGGTGTGACACAGCGCCTTTGAGGTGTTGTTCAGGGCCCGAGCACGTTGATCGGGACGATGCCCACTTCACCGGGTCGAAAGTGCCCATAGCCGCTGGGAACGATCACCGCGAGAACGCTGGGTTTGCCGTGGTCGGTTCCCGCCAGCCGTTCCGCCACTCCGAGCAGGTTCTTCCGTCCTTCCGCAACCCAGCGCTCCCCCAGTTTGATCTCGAATGCAGCCCAGCGGCCGTCCGCCGTTTCCACAATGGCGTCCACCTTCAGTCCGTCCTTTTCCCGGTAGTGGTACACGCGGGCGTCCGCAGCCTGCGCATAGGTGCGCAAGTCACGAATCACCAGCGACTCGAACAGAAGCCCGAAGTAATTGAGATCGGCCAGCAAACGATCCGGCGCGATTCCCAAGGCCGCCACGGCGAGAGACGGATCCACGAAGTGACGCACCGCGGCCGCGCGAAGCCGAGTGCGGGAGCGCAGCTTCGGGGACCAGGCTGGCTGTTCTTCCACCACCATCAGCCGGGTGAGCGACTTTAGGTATTCCGCAGCCGTATCCGGATTCAAACTTTGACCGTTCGCTCCCCTGACATCAGCGGCCAATTTACTCGTCGCCACGGGAGTCGCTACATTTCTTGCCAGTGACCGCAGCAGTCGTTCCACCCTGATCGGATCATGTGACTTGCCGCTGGCTTGCGAGATGTCAACATGGCAGATTTCCCTGACATAGCCGCGATTGGTGCGAATTGCCGCAGCCGAGGGCTTGCCCACGTTTGCCGGCCAGCCCCCGGCGCAGAGGATTTCGGCGAGCGAGGAAATCGTCATTTCTTGTCGCTCTGCGCTTTGCGGCTCGCTTTGGAGCAGCTTGGCAAGTGAAATCGAGTTCGACGACTGCCCCAGCTCTTTCAGGGTGAAGGGCCGCATCTGCAGCCGGGAAAATCGACCTGCTCCGGAGTGCCTGGTATGGTCGTCCGCGGGTTTGGCCGAGCCGGTGAGAATGAACTGGCCCGGAGCGCGCCTGCGGTCAACCTCATGCCGCACGTGATTCCAGATGCTCGGTGCAAGTTGCCATTCATCGATCAAGCGTGGCGTGTCGCCGGCCAGCACTGCTCCAACGTCCAAATCGACCATCAGTTTCGCGTTTTCGTCGCGGTCAAGCCGCACCTCGCTTGATGCCGCACGCAATGCCGTTTCGGTCTTCCCGCAAGCCTTCGGGCCTTCAATGAGCACCGCTCCACTGGCTTCGAGCAGCAGGCTCAGTTCCGCATCGACGATTCGGGGAAGATATTCCATGGTCAAGACAACTTTGCGCTGAATTGCTGGCTTGGGTCGCCATACTGCGAAATCGACGGCGCAGCAACCACTCAACCCGTGATTTGACGAATATCTAACCTGTGATTTGGCGAACTGTCAACCGGTGATTTGTCGAAGAAATGACCTGATAAACGTAGATCATGCAACCGGTGATGTGTCGAGCCTGCTGAGAATCCCCCTGTTACACTTGCGGCTTCCCGGCCCAACAGCGGAAACGCGAATGCGCCCGTCAAAGCTCCGCTCCATAAACCTGAACCTGCTGCCAATCCTCCAGTCGTTGCTCACGACCCGCAGCGTCACTCGTACCGCTGAGCACCTGCACATGAGCCAGCCCGGCGTGAGCGATGCCTTGGCGAAGCTGCGCGCACATTACAACGACGACCTGCTGGTGAGAGCTGGCGGGGAAATGCAACCCACGCAGCTTGCGTTGGCTCTTCAAGAGGAACTCAATGGGTCGATCGAGGCTTTGGAGCGCGTCATCGAGCGGGACGGCTTTGATCCCAAGAAGTTGGAACGCCGTTTCGTCATTTCCACCGCTGATGTCGTGGTGTTGTCTTTAGTGAACAAGGTCATTGACGGCTTGGAGGACGAAGCCCCAGGGGTAACCGTTCAGTTCGAAGGCATTCAAGCGGACTACCTTGATTCGGTCCGTACTGGAGAAGTTGATTTGTTGGTGGGTCCGCATAATGTCTTGGAGACGAAGGGCCTCATGGAAATGGAGCTCTATGATGAGACCTTGGTTTGCATAGCCAGAAGAAACCACCCAAAAGTCAAGGGCCAGCTAAGCAGTAGGGCCTACAAAGATCTTGCGCATGCCGCCTTTAGGGCGAATCAACGAACAAACGAGTCATTTGAGACAACGCTTGTAGGCACGCGTCAAAACGACATCGTGCGTTTGCCCCACTACACGCTGATGCCCGTCATTGTCGAGGAGTCAGACGTTGTGGCGATGATTCCAAAGCGAGCGGCAGAGTACTATGCCGAGCGACACAGAATTCAAGCGTTTGACCCGCCCTTCAAAGTCCCCAACGTCACCATTGCGGCCTATTGGTCCCGCATCCATGATCGCGACCCAGCCCACAAGTGGTTCAGAAACAGAGTGCGGAGCGCCGCGCCGACCAGTTAGCAGCGTTGTTCGCAAATCGGCGAGGCGGCAGAATATCGTTAATCGCGATATCTAATATACGAAATATCAGTTTCACTTATTCCATCAGTTGCGCTAGTTTCTCGACTGCGTGCATCTAAGCGGCCAAAGCTGAATTGGGGGACGTGCACGTGTTCGCACCTATTGAGGAGAAATGTGATGGAAGATAGATTCCGGAAGCTCTTGCAGGCAACGTGCGCGGCCTTGGTTTCAGTGCTGGTCGTACCGAGTTTTGCAGAAGATTTGATTATTGAGGAAATCACGGTTACTGCCACCAAACAGGAAGCGAGTTTGCAGGATGTGCCGGTGGCGCTCGCCGTGATGACGGGGGACAAAATCAATGAACAAGGGGCGTTCTCGCTTGAGGACATCGTCCAGTTCATTCCCAACGTGGACATCACCGAGACTTCAGGCTCGGAAAAAATGTTCATTCGAGGCATTGGCACCTACGGGAACTCCGGCTTCGAGCAGTCCGTGGGCACGTTCGTTGACGGCGTGTACCGGGGCAGGGGGCAGGCTTCCAGGGCCGCCCTGCTGGACCTGGAACGTGTTGAAGTCCTCAAAGGGCCTCAGAACACGCTATTCGGCAAGAATACAGTGTCTGGCGCGCTCAACATCACCAGTGCCAGCCCGACCGATGAGTTTGAGGCCTCCATTTCGGGCACGTTCGAGCCTGAGTTTGATGGTTGGGGCACGATGTTGGTGCTCTCTGGCCCCCTAAGCGAGACATTTCGCGCGCGTTTGGCGCTCCGTGTTGATGAAACGGACGGCTACATGAACAACCTGACCACGGGCAAGGACGAGCGGCAGGAAGAAGAGTTCGCCGGCCGTTTAACCTTGGATTGGGATGCGAGCGACTATCTGAACCTCCTGTTCAAATGGGAGACCGGAGATCAGGACACAACTGGCCGCCAGAACAAGGTCGCTATCGTGACGCCAACATCCGATTTCATCTACCGGGCTTTTGGCAACCCGAATTTTGTGGCCAGCGACAACTACGATAAGTACCAAGATGGATCATTGCCGGGCCGGCCTCCTCAGTACGATGACTCCCAATGGGACCTGTTCAGTCTGACGGCCACGGCTGACATCGGGGATTTCACCCTGAAGTCGATCACGGGCTACATCGATGCGGAGGTGGAAAACGCGCTTGATCTTGATTTCGCCCCCATTGACTTAATCGGTCAGCAAAGGCGAGAACGGCACGAGCAGTTCACCCAGGAGTTCATTCTCTTTTCCCCCAAAGACCGGGCGGTGGAGTTTCTTGTCGGCCTGTTCTACCAGGACGAAAAGCTCCGTCGGGCCGGAGACTTGGAAGTTTACCTGACGGGGATCGCGCCACTGTTTGCGACCCACCCGCTGCGTCCGTTCATTCAAGCTGGTTTTGGCGACATCACGCTTGATCGAAACTACGATCAAGACACGGAATCCTTCTCCGCTTTCACCCAAGCCACCTGGCACGCTACCGACTCCTTGCGCGTGCAACTGGGTCTGCGTTACGCAGAGGATAAGAAGACGCTGGACAAATTGGCAGTCGGAGCGGCGTATGACGCTACCGGCTATACCGCGTTTGCGGACCTGTCTCCCAGCCTGCCTCACACTGCGTTCTACGATCAGTTTCTCCGGTTCTTCAAGGAGCATCGCTTCGATGGCAACGGCTTTGAGACCTGCAACACAACGATAGTCCCCGTCCTGTCACAGACCTGCACCATCGCACCCGGGTTTGACAACGTGCGCAAGGAGGACCACGTAACGGGGGACATCATCGTTCAGTACGATCTCACTGACAGCGCCATGATCTATGGCAAGTGGGGCACCGGATACAAGGCGGGTGGCTTTGACGAAGCCAATTTGGTGGGCAACCCAGCCACCCAGGAGTTTGAGGATGAACAGGTCAGCGGATTCGAGGTTGGTGCCAAGTTCGATCTTTGGGCGGGGCGCGCTCGGCTCAACGTGGCGGCCTTCCATAACGAGTTTGAAGATCTGCAAGTCAGCGTTTTTGACGGAGCCGCCGGCTTTGCGGTCTCCAACGCGGGCGAGGCGACCAGCAAGGGCATAGAGATGGATGGTCAGATTCAGGCGTCGGAGCGCTTGTCAATTGCCTTCGCCCTGTCACTCCTGGATTCGGAATACGATGCCTTTCCCGGTGCCGCCTGCCATGCTGGCGCCACAGCGGCTTGGTCTGGCCCACCGCCCTGCGTGGCTGACTTGAGTGGGGAACCTACGCAGTTTGCGCCGAATTTTTCCGGCCATCTAGCAGCAAACTACCGGGCGTCGGTTGGCAGTAATCTCGATATGGAGTTTGGTGCCGATGTCATGTTCAAGGACTCGTACTTGGTCACTGGCGATAACGATCCGGTTCTTGAGCAGGATGGCTTTGCCAAGGTCAACGCGCGCATTGCCCTGCTGAGCAGCGACGATAGGTGGAGCTTGGCGGTGCTTGGCAAGAACCTGACGGACAAAACGGTTGTCAATGCGCCGGACGACATACCGCTCGGCAACGTCGGCTTTGCCGGAAGTTACTTTTACTTCATGGACCCGCCCCGCAGCTACGAGCTTCAGTTTGTCTATCGACTGTAACTGCCTGATTCGCTTTGAAGTAGGCCAATGAAAACTCAAGTCGTCATCGTTGGAGCGGGTCCGGTTGGCTTGTCAGCCGCCATGGACCTCGCGAAGCGGGGCATTGACGCGGTGGTCGTGGAAAGCCGCTCGGAGGATGAGCCTGCTGATGCCAAGTGCAACACCATCGCAGCGCGCACGATGGAGATCTTCCGGCAATTTGGGGTTGCGGACCAGGTGCGGGCTTGCGGGCTGACCGATAGCTACGCAACGGATGTAGTGTACGCAACCGAGGCTGGCGGAATTGAGATTACCCGCATTGTGCAACCCAGCCGCAATGAACGGCTGGGTGCAGATGGAGTCAGCGCTCCAGGTTTCCCGGACAGTCACTGGGAGACCCCGGAGCCAGTGGTGCGGGCGAGCCAGCTGTACTTAAACCCGATTCTGCTCGATCGCGCCAAGACCTATGACCGGATCACTCTGCTTACCGAAACCACTTTTCTCAGCTACGAGGATGGCGGAGATCAGGTCAAGTTGGCCTGTCGATCCAACAGCGGCGAAGAACTCGTGATCGAAGGGCGCTACCTCATCGGTTGCGACGGGGCATCGAGTGCGGTGCGCAAGCAAATGGGCGTCAAGCTCGAGGGCGACGTCGAGATTTCCAAGATGCGCACGACCTTGGTGCGTTGCCCCGAGATTCGGGAATTGCTCGGGAGCCGGCCGGGTTGGATGACTTGGGTGCTCAACCCCCGGGTGACCGGGGTGATCGTTGCGATTGATGGAGATGAACTCTGGCTCATTCACCGGAACGTCCACATGAGCGCCGATTTCGATAGCGTCCACCGAGATCAATCGATTCGCGACATGCTCGGCGTCGGCCAGGATTTCACGTGGGAGGCGGTGCACCATCAAGACTGGACCGCACGTCGCATGGTCGCCTCTCGATTTAGGCAAAACAACGTCTTTGTGTGCGGTGACGCGGCGCACATTTGGGTGCCCTTCGCTGGCTACGGCATGAATGCCGGCATCGCCGACGCCAACAACCTTAGCTGGATGATGGCCGCCGTGTTGAATGGCCAAGCGGATGAGCGGCTGCTCGAAGCCCATGAGCGCGAACGCCACCCCATTACGGAACAGGTGAGCCAATTCGCGATGAACAAGGCCTTGGAGTACCTGGAAGCCGTTCAAGGACGAAAAATCCCCAAGCTGGTAGAGAGCAGGAGTTTCCTCGGTCGTTTGCTGCGCAAAAGAATGGGGCGCAGGATGTACGACATGAACGTGCCCCAGTTCGCTTGCGAAGGCCTGAACTTTGGCTACTACTACGACGACTCGCCCATCATTCACTATGACGGCGAGGCGCCGCCCGAGTATGAAATGGGTCGCGCCACCCCCAGCACCGTACCCGGGTGTCGGCTGCCCCATTTTTGGATGTCGCCTGGGAAGTCCATCTACGACGAGCTCGGGCCCGTGTACACGTTGCTGTGTTACAACGGCTCCAGGGCAGAAGAGCCGTTTGCGCAAGCATTTGAAGCGGCTGGCTTGCCGCTGAAAATCTTGAGCGTGGACAGCCAGCCGGATGTGTACACCACCAACTATGTTCTGGCGCGCACCGACCAGCATGTCGCCTGGCGTGGCGATGTGCTCCCAGAAAACGCGGACGATTTTGTTAGCGTGTGCGGGGGTAGGCCGAATGCCTGATCCAGCCCGAATATTGAAAAAGCGCATTGCTGCGGAAGCAAGCTGACGGAGGAGACCAACATGGCCAGATTGACTCGCCTTGTGTATCCGGTTTTCGAAGTAAAAAACCTCGCAAAGTGGCAGCCGTTCGCTGAGCAGATGTATGGGCTGCCAATACAAAGCGTATCCGGCACTGACGACTACGAGGTGGTCATAGACGGTACAGGCTGTCGCCTCATCCTTCGGCAAGGAAAGGCTGATGACTTGGTTGGCGTCGGTTGGGAAACAGATGACATAGACGGGCTGTTTGACCGACTGTCCACGGATGGCGTGAATCCGGTCTGGTTGGATGCAGGCAGTTCGCCATTAAGGGGCAGTGAAAAAGCCCTTAGGTTTCTTGATCCAGACGGTCTCCCGGTAGAGGTGTTCGAACAGTCGAATTCAGCCAATCCCTTCGTGCCATCGAGTCATGGTCTGAGCTTCCAGGCCGGGGAGATGGGCTTCGGCCACATAACGGTCATGTCGAAGAACTTCGACGCCATGGAGCGGTTTTACCGCAGCTACGGGCTGGGGGTAAGCGACTATATTGATTGGGAGATCATCAGGGGCTTAAAGCTCCACTTGGCCTTTATGCATGCGAACGCTCGGCACCACTCCTTGGCGGTTGGCCGCATGCCCGTGTTTCCGAAGCGGCTGCACCACTTCATGTTGGAGGTGGAAGACCGGCATCAAGTGGGGGTTTCATTCGACCGCATTCGCAAAGCCGGCATCAAGGTGAAGAATGAAATCGGCGTGCATCCAAACGACAAGAGCTTCACCTTCTACGTCAAGTCGCCTTCGGGGTTTGAAGCGGAGCTGGGCGCGGAAGGCATACAGGTGAATCCAGAGGATCCGGACAGGGAGGTTGGACAGTACTACCAACTCAGCATCTGGGGTCACAAGATGACAGCGTTGGATACGCTGCCCTTAAAGGCGGCAGCGACCTACATGAAGCTGACCAGCAACGATTGAACTGGCTCAAAAGAGGGGCGGCGGAGCCAAATGACTGATCGCGAACTCAACATTGATGCGATCATTGATGAGCGCCCCATAGGCGGGCTGCAGTGGCGTGTGGTGGTGATTTGCTTTCTGCTCGCGGTCATCGATGGGTTTGACGCTGCCTGCATCGGCTATGTGGCGCCGCTGCTGACGGAGCAATTCACCATCCCTCCGGAGCTGATGGGGCAGTTGCTCTCGGCGGCACTGGTCGGGTTGATGCTGGGCGCATTGGTCGGCAGCGCTCTTGCTGACCGATTGGGCAGGAAACCCATCATCTTGGCTTCAATCCTCATTATGGGTGTGGGGTCGTTGTTGACCGCATTGTCGAGCGACACCAGTGATCTCTTCATTTATCGATTTATCACCGGCTTGGGGCTCGGCGGCGTGATGCCGACGATTAACATCCTGACAGCCGAGTTCGCGCCGGAAAGGCGCCGCGCGCTGCTCATGACCCTGATGTTTACGGGCCTGCCGCTTGGCACCGTTGTCGGTGGGGTTGCGTCAGTCGGGCTTCTGAGTGTCTTCGGGTGGGAGGCCGTGTTCCTGGCCGGTGGAATCTTGCCGCTCCTCATGGTGCCGGTGGTGGTGTTTTGGCTGCCTGAGTCACCTCGTCTATTGGTCCTGAGGTCTCCGCAAGATGAAGGGCTGGCGAAGACGATGCGCAGGCTGGCGCCTGAGGTTGATGTGCCCGCTGGATCAACATTCCTGACCAGTCAAAGACCCACTCCGCATTCTGGAATCAGGGCTTTGTTTGCGGAAGGGCGCACCGGACTCACGCTTCTGCTGTGGATCGTGTTTTTTGCGAACTTGTTGACCATATTCGCAATGATGGGCTGGCTTCCGTCCGTATTGGAGGCTGCCGGATTTCCCCTTGAACGCGCCATTCTGGCGAGCGCGCTGCTCGCCGTGGGCGGCGTGGTTGGCGGGCTTGTGATGGCGCTGGCCATCGACCGCTTCGGTGCCATACGGTCAATGACCATTGGATTTCTGGCCGCTTCGATCATCGTATCCTTGATCGGTTACTCCACGGGTTCATTGCCGCTTCTGCTATTTGTTCTGTTCTTTGCCGGATTCACCTCCATGGGATGCCAGTTTGGATTGAATGCCGTCGCTAGCGGAAGCTACGACACCAATGCCAGGGCTACCGGCTTGGGATGGGCCCTGGGTGTCGGCCGGCTGGGCTCGATCCTGGGCCCCATCATCGTGGGGGGGTTGCTGGCGATGAATCTAAGCATTTCAACGCTGTTTGTCTTTGGCGCACTGCCGATGCTGGTTGCGGCTGGCGCGGTGTTCGCCATTGGCGCAAGGGGTTCGAAAGAGCAGGCGGCCCAAGCGCAGGTCTGAGAATGCCAACCGAGAGGACTGACATGACTGTTGTCCGATGGACTGTCGCCTTAGCCTGCTCTTTGCTGGCTGGCTACGGCCATGCGGATGTCACCGCCTATCAGGGCGCAACCCTCATCGATGGCACCCACCGTGGCGCCATCGAAAACGCGACCGTCTTGGTGGAAGGCGACAGGTTCGTTGCTGCGGGCACCGACGTGGCCGTACCCGAAGGCGCCAAGGTGGTGGATGTGAGTGGCAAGTGGATCGTCCCGGGGTTGATCGATTCACACGTGCACTTCATGACCTCGGGGCGCATGTACACGCGGCCGGCCTTTTTCGATCTGACCGACAAGGTGCCCTACGAGGAAGAGATCGAATGGATCAAGACGCACATCCCGGACACGCTGCGGGCGAATATGTGCTCCGGCGTGACCAGCGTTGTTTCTTTGGGCGGTCCAAGCCTTGAATACAACACGCGTGATCTTGCCGCCCGGACGCACGCCGCACCTACCGTGTTTATCGGCCACGGCGTCATCGCGCCAATGCCCGAGTTCATAGCGGAGCAGATGATCCCGCCTTGGGACGGCGAATTGACGCTGAAGCCGGGGATGTCCGTGGATGCCGCAGTGGCCCATGTGCAAGAGGCGGTGGCGCGAGGCGCCGACCTAGTCAAGACTGCGGTGGACAACCGCGGCAGCCGCATGATCAGTGCGTTGCTTTGGTACGCTGACTGGCGGGAATTCCAACAAGCCGTGGTTGCGGAAGCGGCCAAGCACGGCCTTCAAGTCACCACCCATGCGCATGCCTTGGAATATGCGCGTGGCGCCGTGGAAGCCGGCGCCGCAAGCCTGCAGCACATACCGGCCGATCAGCCCGTTGACCAGGCGTTCATTGACCTGTTGAAGGCCAACGAAGTGATCGTGGTGCCGACCCTGGCCATACGCAAACGCACCTTTATTGAGTTGTTTACCAAGGAACTGGAATTGTTGCCCATCGAGCGCAGCTGTTCCGTGCCAGGGGTGGTGGAATCTTGGGATGAACCGGTACCGCCAGCCGATGACCAGTCGATTCGCTATCGCGTGCAAGGGGCAGTGGCGGCGGCAAATGCCAGGGCCTTGTTTGAGGGCGGTGTTGCGCTGGCCGTCGCGACGGATACCGGCATGATAGGCATCCCCGCAGGATCCGGGATGCACCTGGAGCTAAGGGACATGCATCGGGCGGGCATCCCAGCGGACTATTTGATCCACGCCGCCACGTTCAACTCCGCACGGATTGCGGGCAAGGAAGACGAGTACGGAAGTGTCGAGGCCGGTAAGTTTGCCGACTTCCTAGTTCTTGGTGCGGACCCGTTGGCGGATATCGGGAATCTGCAAGAGATTGAATGGGTCATCAAACATGGCAAGGCCTTTAGCCAATCCGAACTGTTGCCGGTTCAATAGTGTTTGAGGAGCGACTATGACGGAAAAACTCCTGCTTGTTGGCAGCATACCCTTCGATTCTGCGGAACAGGTGATGCATACCGCCGTGGACATGTTGGGCGACAACCTCGCCACCATCCCAGACGGTGAAGTGCTTGATCGGCGTTTTTGGATCCTGCGCATGGCCTTTCAGGTGTTCAACGGGCATCCGGCGTTCGAAGTTCAGCATAGGCCCAAGGCGCCAAAAGGCGAGGAAAGGCTTATTCCTACCGGGTTGGATGATGTCTGGCGCTTTAAGTTGCGATCAGGCCTCAAACGCGTGGCGTTCGATATGCCGGGCTGGCGTCTCGGCTACGCCAAGGATGCGCAGAACTCCTACGCGATTTTCAGCGCCATGAAGCGGGAAGGAAAAATCGCGCCCGAAACCCGTTTTCAGGTCTCGCTCCCCGCGGTGAACAGCGTGTGCAATCCCGCGATTTTTGGCACGGACGAAAGTGAGCTGAGGGTCATTCGCGCCGGCTTTCTGGATGCGATGGTCGCCGAGGCACGCAACATCTGTTCGATCATTCCGCCAATTGAACTGGCCATACAGTACGACTGTTCCTTTGAGGTGACCGACGTTCACGGGGCGGCAGGTCTCCCCATGAAGGGTTCGATTGAGCGCAACGTCACCCAGTTTGAGTCCTTGTCGGCTGCGGTTGCCGATGAAGCCCAGCTAGGATTCCACCTTTGCTTCGGCACCTTTGGCGGGTGGCCCCGATTCGCCCCCGATGATCTTGGCCGAACTGTGGAGTTGGCCAATGCGATCACTGCGGCAGTAGCGCGCGACGTCGATTGGTTTCACATTCCGGCGCTAGACACCACCGAAGACGCATTCTATTCGCCCCTTGCCGATCTAGACGTCGGTTCGGCTCAAGTCTATCTGGGCCTTGTGCATTCCATGGAGAGCTTTTCGGCCAGATACAAGGTGGCCAAAAAGCACTTGCCCGAGTTCGGCATGGGCGCCTACTGCGGCCTAGGCCGGTTGCAACCGGGGGACGTGGAAGGCTGCTTCAGGGACCATCAGCGGGCAATGGCTATTGCCCAGGAAATCGCTAAAGAGAACTAGGGGCTGGACGATGCGCTACTTGTTATTGGTGTTTTTTCCAGTCGTGGCCGCTGCGTTGGAGACACCCTCTCTTGAACCAATTCCTGAAACCGATTCCGTGGTTGTTGCAGCTCATGTGGCGCGAGCAAAAGAGATTGCCGGCGAGCGATTCGACTTTCTGGCGAGCAGCTTTCTTTGTCGTCCGGCCGAAAACTCGATTGCCCATGCGATACGCACGGTGCCGGGGTTTCTGGACCCAAAAGCGCCGGCGGTAGAGCCTTTTCAAGCTTTTGACAACCTGTATTACGTCGGATTGCACGCGATTGGTACTTGGATAGTAGACACCGGGGAAGGTTTGATCCTATTCGACTCACTCAACAGTGAAGCGGATGCGCGCAACGTCCTCCTGCCCGGTATGTATGAATTGGGCTTGGATCCTACAGGCCTAGAATATGTGATTATCACCCATGGGCACTTTGATCACTATGGCGGGGCCTCGTTTTTGGGGCGCGAGTTCGGTGCACGAATAGCCATGTCCGCTCCAGACTGGAACTATTTGCGGAAGGATATTTCACTCCCGCACGCGGTCATGGCAGGTTACCCCGAAGTTGTCCAGCCCGAACGCGACCTGGTGGTCGCTGATGGTCAAGTGTTTTCAATGGGCAGTGCCAGCGTGGAGTTTATGGTTACACCGGGGCACACGCCCGGCACCTTGTCGTCCATACTGACTGTCCAAGATCAGGGCCAAGAGCGAAAAATAGGCATGTGGGGTGGTCAAGCCTTACCGTGGCAAGAAGATGAACTGGCTCAGATGCACGAGTCCCTCCACAAATTCTGGCACGAGGGCAAAAGACAGGGTGTTGAAGGTCTCATAAGCACGCATGCATGGGTGGTCGGTAATTTCGAGTTGCGCAACCGGGGTAGAGGTGTAGCGGAGAATCCACTGCTTATAGGAAAAGATGGCTTCGACCGGATCATGCGGATTTATGACGAGTGCATCAAGGCACAGTTTGGTCGCAATCATGCACGGCACCACTTGGACTAGATTCATCAAGAATCACCACACCGTTCTGCGTCGCGTAATCTTGCCAGAGAATCAACATTTCGTTGAAGATTCCAGGGTATTCGTCGCAAAGATCAGTGCTTTCAGATCGATCTTCGGCAAGGTTGAATAACCGCCAGCTGCCTTCTCCATAGGGCGGATGCACCGCCGCGATCTTCCAGTCGCCCCGAATGAGCGCCTTGTGATTGGACAGCTCCCAGCCCATGACATGCTGGGGAGGGTGAACTGGTTTCTCGGCGCCCTCGACGACGTTACGGAAAGAGGCTCCCTGCAGTGGGTGAATTGCGTGCCTGTTGTGTTCGGTGCCCGGATGCGCGGCCCCGGCAAAGTCGAGAATAGTGGGCGCGATATCCAGAACGCTGAGAAAACCGTCGTGCCGACGTTGGCCGTCCCCGGCCGCCGGATAACGGACGATGGCGGGCGAACGGATGCCGCCCTCTCCGGTGGTCGACTTGTAATAGCGATTTGGAACACTGCTGACCCGCGCCCAGCCGCGCCCATAGAAAACAAAGGAACCGGGTTTGCCCAGATTGTCGAGTCGGTTGTCGCAACAGTCTTCGACAAAAGCCTTGAACAGTGGATGGCGGTCTGCGGTATTGCCCTCAGCGCCGTTGTCCGACAGGAACAGGATGATCGTATTGTCGTACTCGCCAAGCTCTTTCAATGTGTTGATCACGGCACCGATGTGGTGATCCATGTCATCGACCATGGCCGCATAAACTTCCATCTTGCGCGCCGATTCCCGCTTTTCCGCCAAGGAAAGATCACCCCAGGGGACGATGCCGTGGGTTAGCGGTTGCCCTTTAACCGAGTCGTCGATCAGGCCAAGTTCGCGTTGGCGCCTTAGGCGATGGTCGAACAACGCCTCGTAGCCCGCGTCATAGTTGCCCCGGTACTTGGCAATGGATGCTTCGGGAGCTTGCAGTGGCCAGTGCGGCGCGGTAAACGCAAGGTAGGCAAAAAACGGTGAACCGCTCCCCCCATCGCGTTTTAGAAACTCAGCCAACCGTTGGGCGTAATCGCGGGTCGAGTAGAAATCGTCCGGCAGGTCGATTGGCTTGCCGTTTTGCATGAAACGGGGCGCTTGCGCGATGGAACTCGGCAGAATCGGGGAGGCATCGAAGTGGGTCGCCGCTCCGCCGAGCAAAACATAGGATTGATCGAACCCCCTGGCGGAGGGGATGGTATCCGCTGCATAACCCAGGTGCCATTTGCCGGTCATGTAAGTTCGGTACCCGGCGTCGCGCAACAACTCCGGCAAGGCGGCAACTTGAAAATTCAGATGGCCCTCATAGCCTGGATGTTGTCGCAATTGTGAATAGGCTGCGGATTCCACGGGCACACCCACCCCGGCGAGGTGATGATCAATGCCGGAAAGCAGCATGGCCCGAGTCGGCGAGCAGGATGCGCCGGTGTGGAAGTTCGTCAATTGCAGCCCTTGACTGGCAAGTGCATCGAGATTCGGCGTGTGAATTTCACCGCCGAATGCGCCGATATCCGAATAACCCAGATCATCGGCGACGATTAGCAGAAAGTTTGGCCGGTTGTCTTGGTTGGACTCGGTTGGCGGTCGTTGAAGCTGAGTCGTCGCTTCGTACTCGCAACCTGCGGAGAACGGCAGCGTGCCGAGAAGACAAAAGATCCAATGAACTCGCATGCTTACCTTTTCCAGTAAACCGTCCTGGAGGGCAGGCTCTACTTCGGCATCCGGCCCTCGATGTAGTTGTCGATCGGTTCGCGGTAGCGGCAGATTAGGGATTCCTGCTTGACGAGTTATCCGGGTTAGTGTCTTCAAGGCGCGCCTTTAGGTTCGCGTTACCTTGTTCGTAAGCTCTTTGTGCAGGTGCGGGATCCCAGAAGAGCACGTACAGACCGGTGTAGTCCTCGTGTTGGACCACGCGCGTGCCGCCCGGCAGGGGCTCAAGACGCCAGTTGTGATCGTACGTGAGGATTACGGGATAACCGCCACCCTGATGCATCCATGCGTTGGGAACGAATTCCTTCACCAACACCTGAACCGGCGTCGCGTCACCCTCACCCATCTTCATCTGAAGCTCAAGCCTGTTGCCTTCGGCAAACACGCCTTCGTAAGCGACGAAGATGGGGTTCCATTCCCCATAGGTCTGCGGGTCCGTGATCACTGACCAGACCTCTTCAGGGGATGCATTGATCACAATCTCAGCCCGAACGGACTTGTGCGCCGTTAGACCGGTGATGACCAGAATGGCCAACAGCAACACACCGCCAATGATCCACTTCGCCATCTATTCCGTACCCCTCGCCAATGAACGCCACCCGTCACTGCGGCATCCGGCCCTCGATGTAGTCGTCAATCAGTTCGTGGTAGCGGCGAATCCGCGATTCCTGCTTGGCGAGGTAAACGCCCTTGAAGCCGCGTGAGCGAAAGCCGCGCTGCTGGGTGACGAACACCCGCACGTCGTCCTCGATGCCGGGGCCGATGGACACATCGGAGCCGTACTCGAGCAGGGTGCGCTCCACTTCGTCGCTGCCGCCGTGGTTGCGCTCGGTGCCGGCGTCCAAGGCGGCGGGGCTGGCGTACCACCAGTTGTCGAACAGGCACTGTTGGGGGTCGTCCGGGTGCGGGCGGGCGCGCAGGAAGTGGAAGCCGTCCGACCACAGCGACACCGCGAAATTGGGGAACAGGGTGTAATGAAAGGCATCGGTCAACTGGGCGTCGGGCACCTTGTCGTAGTGGGTGAAGCCGCGGCCAGCGCCCAGCCGCCGCTTGGCGTCCTGCAACGCCTTGCGGGTGCCTTCCGGCTTGCCCTTGAAGTCGGCCGGGTCGATGTCCCAATAGCGCAACTGGCTGGCCAAGGGCTCCAGGATGTTGCCCTCTTTGTCGGTGGAGCCGACGCCGTAGCCGCCTTCCATGATCATCCGGTTGTGCCCCTCATCGGAGAGGTCGAAGCGGGTCTCCTTGAAGTAGGTGTTGATGTGGCCGCGGATTTCCTTGCGGTTGGTCTCGGTGGTGGCGCCCATGTGTACCGTGGGGACGTGGTAGGACTCGTTGAAGTTGTCCAGCACCACCTTCCAGTTGCAGGGCAGCCACATGCTGTTGGCCATGGTGCGCCGCCAAGTGTGGATGTCGCGCAGTTGCCACTCGTCCCAGATCGGCCCCAGGTACTCCTTGAGGCTCACGCACTTCGGGTCCATGTTCACCCAGATGAAGCCGGCGAAGGTCTCGCAGCGCAACTCCGCCAGCCGCACCTTGCCGCAGGGGTTGCCCTCCGGGAAGTCGTCCTTGTCGGGGGCGAAGTTGAGCGTGCCGTCGGGCAGGTAGGCCCAACTGTGGTACTTGCAGACGAAGCGCTTGACGCTGCCTTGGTCATCCTCGACGAGCGGGTTGCCGCGATGCTGGCAGACGTTGTAGAACGCCTTCACCCCGCCGTCCTTCTGGCGGACCATCAGGATCTCTTCGGTCCCCACCGGCTCCATCTGCCAGTCGCCGGGGTTGGGCAGCTCGGATTCGCGGCCCAGCAGCAGCCAGACCTTGGTCCACATGCGCTCCTGCTCCTTCTCGAAGAACGCCCGTGAGGTGTAGCGGTAGCCTTCGAGCAGCGACCCGCGCGTACGCTGCTCCGGGTAGGCGTTGATGTCGTAGATTTCGGCTTGTTCGGACACGTCACCCTCCAGATCGCTCCGTTGACGGGAACTATTGTGCCAGAGACTCAGCTCTTTTGCCGTTGATCGTGGGCCTTCGGTCGGCGTTCCTCAGAGCCGGGCATTGCGCTACCATCCGTGCGCTCCGCCCACCCGACTCAAGGCTCACCCCATGCCCACGACAACCAAATACTCGATCTGCACCATCTGCGACATCGGCTGCCAGCTCCGCACGGAAGCGGAAGATGGCAAGGTGCGCCGGGTGCTGGCCCACGACAACCCGATGCTGGCCCGTAACATTTGCTTCAAGGGGGTCGCCGCGCCGCACATCCACAACCATGAGGACCGGATTCGAGTGCCCCTCAAGCGGGTCGGCAGCCGCGGGGAGGACCGCTGGGAGGAGATTCCCTACGAGCAGGCAATGGACGAAATCGCGGCGCGGCTCAAGAAGGTGGTGGGCCAGTACGGCCCCGAATCGCTGGCCGTGTCCACCTCGGGCTGGAACACCCAAACCACCCACGCCACCGACCGGCGCTTCATGAACTTGCTGGGCTCGCCCAACTGGATCAGCGGCGTGGCCCTGTGCGCGGGCAACACGGCGGCCGTCAACCGGCTCACCTACGGCTGGTTCCCGCAGCCGGACTACGCCAACACCAAGTGCATCGTGCTGTTCGGCCACAACCCCCGCAAGCACTCCTGGACGCCGATCTACAACGCCATCAACGCAGCGCGCGCCCAGGGCGCCAAGTTGATCGTGCTGGACCCGCGCGTGTCGGACCAGGCGGAGACCGCCGACCTGCACCTGCGTCTGCGGGCCGGCACCGACGCCGCCATGTGCCTCGGCTGGTTGAAGGTCATCTTCGACGAAGGTCTGCATGACCAGCAATTCGTCAAGGACCACTGCGTTGGATTCGACCAACTGCGCGAGCGGGTCAATGAGTATCCGCTGGACCGCGTCGAAGCCATCACCGGCGTCGATCGCGACCTGATCGCGGAGGCCGCCCGCCTCTACGCCACCTCCGAGGGCGCGGTGATTCCCTGGACGCCGATAACCGACCAGCAGGTGTCTTCCACTTCGGCCATCCGCCTGCACTCAATCCTGCGCGCCGTCACCGGCAACCTCGATGCCGTGGGCGGCGAAACCCTGGGCGGGTTCAGCCCGGACTACATCCCGGAGTCCGAAATCGGCCTGCATGAGGCCCTGCCGGACGGGCAGAAGGCCAAGCAACTCGGCTACGACGACCATCCGGCCTTCACCTACCGCGTCGCCGAAATGCTGAAAGAGCCCACGGAAAAGGTCTGGGGCTACCCCTACGCCGACATCGTGATGGGTTGCCAGATGGCCAACCCCACCCATGTGTTCCGGGCCATGGCGACGGAGGAGCCCTACCCGGTCAAGGCGTTCATCACGCTGGGGAACAACACGCTGCTGAGTTACGCCAACCAGCACCTGATCCATCAGGGTTTGATGAACCAGGAGTTGATCGTCGCCCACGAGCTGTTCATGACCCCCACTGCCATGCTGGCCGACTACGTGCTGCCGGGGGATACCTTCACCGAGCGCAACCACATCGCCGATAGCTGGAGTTGGGGCACCCGGCTGGCCCTGTCCCAGCAAGTGGTCGATGCGCCGGAGCAGGCGTCGAGCACCTTCCAGTTTTGGCGCGACCTAGCGGTTCGCTTCGGCTTCGGCAACGAGTTCCCCTGGGCGACCTTGCAGGACATGCTCGACTACCGGCTGTCGCGCTCGGGCCGAACCTTCGCGGAGTTTGAGCAGTCGGGCTACATGGAGATGCCGCCGCCGGAGTTCCACAAGTACCGAAAAACCGGCTTCGCCACGCCCAGCGGCAAGGTGGAACTCTATTCCAGCGTGTTGGACGACTTGGGCTTCGACCCGCTGCCCTACTACCGGGAAGGGCCTGCGCCCAGCGAGGAATACCCGTATCGAGTGTTCACTGGCGTTCGGGAGGATGCGTTCTTCCAGACCGGCCAGCGCAACATTGAGGTGCTGCGCCAGCGGTCACCCATTCCCAAGATATTCCTGCATCCCGACGATGCTAGCCGCGAAACGCTGGAAGACGGCGATTGGGTCCGGCTCGAAACCGCCACCGGCCAGGTCACCGCCGAGCTGTCCGTGCAGCCCAGCATGAAGGAAGGGCACCTGCGCGTGCCCCACGGCTGGTGGTACCCGGAACTCCGGGGCCAAGAAGGCCTCGCTGGCGCCTTCATTTCAAGCGACGCCGTGCTCTGCTCGGACGACGACGCATACTTGGATGCGGAGCAAGGCGTCCCCCACTTCAAGGGCTTTCCCGGCCGCATCAGCAAAGCGGAGCGGCCGCCATCCCTCGCGTCATTGTAGCTTCGGGCGAGATCCCCGGATAAGGGCGTCCCGCCCTCGATTTGAATCAGGGAGGTTCCATGAAAGCTCCAAAAACCCCCTCGAGACGCTATCCTCTTTGTTGCGCCAGTTGATCGAGCAAGTGCGGGATCAAGCCGCTTCGCGGGGACGGATCATGCGCAGCGCTTCGCCCTTGTCCCGCTCCTCGGTCTCCAATTCGTAGCGGATTTGAAGATTCATCCAGCTACGGGCATCGGTGTTGAAGTACCGAGCTAGACGCAAGGCGGTCTCAGCCGTGATTCCTCGGCGGCGGCGCACGATTTCATTGATTCGCGCCGGTGTCACGCCGAGCGCCTTCGCCAGCGCGGTCGCGGACAGGCCAAGGGGTTCCATGAAGTCGTGCTTTAGCACTTCGCCGGGATGAACTGGGTCCAGACGCGTCATATTTCTTTCTCCTGAGTCGGGTTCAATGGTAGTCGACTTGCCCACAGCATCCTACTGGCGTCATAGTGGATACGCCCTGAAACGAGTGTAAAACCATGCCCAACCTTTCGATCAAGAACGTGCCGAAACCCGTGGTCGAAAAGTTGCGCCAGAACGCTGCCGCCAACAATCGCTCACTGCAGGACGAATTGATGGCTCTCGTGTGCCGGGCTGCCAAGGAATCGGCACCAACGCAAGTCGAATCCGGATGGATGACCATCGAGCAGTTGCGGGCCGAGAGTGAGATCGCCTATCCCGAGCCCGTCACCACCGGCCCCCTTGCCGTTGACATCATTCGCCGGGAGCGCGATGCCAAGTCAGCCAACTCATAGGTCTAAAGACCGAGGAACACTGTCACCGCGTGGTTCAGATCTTCAAGGTGGGAGTCTTCGAGTTTTCCCACAAAACTGCCAAGATTTTTGCGTGGTACGGTTGAGACCTTATCCACTTCAATGTACGAATATTTGCTGAGTCCGTTGAGAGTGCTTGGCACGACCAAGGGCCGCAATCCTGGCTTCTCTGATGGATGGGATGTCAAGACACAAATTGTGACCGACTCGGTCCCGCCGTATCGATCACTTTGCAAAATCACAGCAGGACGTGGCTTTCTTGCATACGGCGCACCGCCGGACACCGTCCAGATTTCGCCGCGTTTCATTCATCGTCCCAATCGGTGATCGCATCGATGAATGCTTGGTCTTCAGCCTCCCAAGGGCTGTTGGCGATGGCTTTGGCGATCTCCTGAGCTCTGGCATCAAACAACGCCTTCGTGGCTTTGGCGTCCGGGTCGTCTGTAGATATGGCTTCTGGCAGATAGTTAATGATTTGGGTGGTTTGGACACTGAGAAATACGATTCGCTGAATAGACTCTATCAGGTCGTGCGGGTCGTCGAACCAAGCGTTGGGATCGTTGACGATGCCGCTATGCTTGTCTTTGGTGACGCGGTAGCGATCAATGAACCACTCAAGGGGAGTGCGGCCATTGACGACGTATCCGTGCGCTTCCGGGGGAATGCCGGTCAGCCGAACGTGTTCGTTGACAACAAGAACGGAACGGGCTTGATCGCCAAACCGCATCGCCTTATCGGTTAGCCGCAAGTGTTCCGGTCCGGGAGCGTCGGCGCTCGAACAATCCACCCCTAATGGGAATTGTCGGCAGGTTTCATAACCCAAGTGCAATTCGGCGAGTCTTTCCCCGGCACGGGCGAAGGCTTTGAAGTCTGGCGCAAACGGGATGCGCGGCAGTTCCTTGGTCAGATTGTTGGCAAAACGAATCCGATAGGCTATTGCATGTAGGATGCCGTAGATGTAGTCGAAGATGGCGTCCTTGGTGATGTCATTGGTGCCGTAGTGGGCGCGGAAGGTGTGCAGGGCAGAGTCGCTCACGTTGTCGATGCGCACTAGGTCGGGCGCTTTGTCGAGCAGGTCAGCTTGAGCCTCGTTTCTGTGCTCGAAACGGTATCGCGGAAAGCACTGGCCTTTGGAAATGAGTTCAAGGTCCGGCATCGTATCGACCATCAGTGCCGAGAAAGGCTTGGTGGAGCCAACGCCGGGGACGCAGATCGCTCGGTTTTCGGTGTTCGAGCTCGGGAAAATAAGGTCTTGCTGGTACTTTCTGTTGACCAAAGTGTAGTCAACGTAGCAATGCTGCTTGACGAAAGGACGGTATTGAGTCACCCAAACTCTGTGCGGCGAGAATGACACCGATTTGCGCCGCTTTAGATTGTCCTTTAGCGCTTGGTCCCACCGAACGTGGGCCTGATGCGGTCGAATGACGTCATCTACTCGATACCCTGGGCGCTCTTCAGCTACTTTCAGGGCGCCCTTGTAGTCTTTGGTCACGAGACGACCGTTTTCTGCACAAGCTGCCCGGGAAAAGTTGTAAAGATAGGCATCACGACTGGTCTTGTAGCCATTGCTGTAGAGGCTGAACACCGCTTCGTCGCTCTTGCCAGCCTTCGCCTCCTTGGATCCCATCGGACAAAGCCTTTGAAAGTCCTCGTTGCGCTGATCGATCCAATCGTGATGCCGGTTGGGCTGAATCTCCTGCCAATCGGGAATGCCGTCTATCCCGCCCCAGTCACGCAGCAAGCCGAGTTTCTCCTCCCGCTTGAGGTAGTCCCCGATGTCCCGATAGAGGATCCGGCAGCCCTTGCGCTTGGCCTTGGGGTTGCGCACTAATAGGGTGATGGCCACCGGAGCCCGGGATCCTTGGCCGAATACCTTGCCGCCCTCTCTACGGGAGCGCTCGCCTTGGGTTCTTTGGTTGCCCCGTAGGTTTAACACCCAGATCGAACTGAACTCCTCCACCAGACAAGCCCTAACACCGGAATCCACATTGCCGTCAATCCAGGAACCGTTGGTGACGAAAGCGACCACGCCCTGTTCCCCGATGCGATCCGATGCCCAGCGAATGGCCATCTTGTAGGTGTCGTAGAGGCTGTTTTTCAGTGTTGCGGTGGAGCGGGCGACATAGGTGTCGGCAACGCGCGCCTCCAATTGAGGATAGTCCACGTTGGGATTGTCGTCCGCGGAACTCTCCTGCCCCGTTGACCAAGGCGGATTTCCCACGATGACCTGAATGGGCAGCTTCTGCTGGCGTTCGGCGCGTTCGCTGTTGTCGGGCAGCCACTCCTTGGGGAATCCGGTACGTTCGGTGTGCAGGTTGAAGGTGTCGGTCAGCACGATGCCGCCGAAGGGTTCGTAGGCGCCCGTCGCGCCCGTGCGGCCGTGAAAGGCTTCCTCTACGTGGACGGCGGCGATGTAGTAGGCAAGCAGCACCAATTCATTGGCATGCAGTTCTTCCCGGTACTTGCGATGCAGGTCCTCGTCGCGAATCAATGCGGATTGCAGCAGCCGGACGAGGAAGATGCCCGTGCCGGTGAATGGATCGAGCACATGGATGCCCTCATCACTTAGGCCGCGGCCAAATTCGCTGCGCAGGGCGTGGTCCGCGCTGTGCAAAATGAAGTCAACCACTTCGACCGGCGTATAGACAATGCCAAGGCGGTCCGCGTCCTTCTTTAGCGCTGTGGCGAAGAACTTTTGGTAAAGCTCCATCAATACGCTTTGCCGGGCTTGGGCATTGTCCAATCCCCGGGCCCGCAGGCGGACGCTCTCGTAGAATCCCTCAAGATCGCGCACTTCGTTTTCCAACCCGAATTCGCCGAAGTCCCGACGCAGGGAATCGAGTGCCCTGGCGACGGGGTTGCCCGCCGCGAAGTCGTAGCCTTCAAACAGGGCCTCAAACACGGGCTGCGTCAATATGTGCTGCGCCATCATGTCGATGGCGGTGCCTGTAGTGATGGATTGGTTGATCGAGACCCGCAGTTCTTGATGGAACGCCTCGAACCACTCCCGAAGCGTTTCGTTTTCGGAGTTGTTGAGCAGGTTGCCTATGCGAAGCACCAAGCGCCCGAAGATGGCGGCCACATCCTTGGCCCAGCTTTCCCAATAGCGGCGGTCCCCGCACTTATCGACGATCTTGGCGTAGATTGCGCCCGGGGGCAGGTCCAGCGGGGCGAAGGGAAGCACCGGTTGATCAACGGGCTGTGGACCTTCCCCAGATAGATCATCGTGGCTCGGGCCGCTGAAGATGAGCCGATTGGTGGGCGTGGTGTTCAGGTCGATCTGGTTGATCTCGGCATCAAGGCGGTCGTCGTGGGAGCGAAGCGCCTGAAGCACGCTCCATACCACGTCGAACTCCCTACCGGAGTCTAGAACGTTGGCGGGGTCGCGGCCGGCAGGGACCGCCACGGGAAGCAGGATGTACCCATGGGTCTTGCCTTCGGATTTGCGCATGACCCGGCCCACGGCCTGCACGATATCGACCATGCTCTTGCGTTCGGTCATAAACAACACGGCGTCCAAGGCCGGCACGTCTATGCCTTCCGAGAGGCAGCGGGCGTTCGACAGAATGCGGCAAGTGCCGTCGCCCGAACCCTTGAGCCACTCAATGCGCGCCTTGCGGTCGAGCGCGTTGTGCTGGCCGTCCACGTGTTGGGTTTCGCAAAGCAGGGCGCTTGCGCGCTCCGCTTCCGGCAGCAGGACCGCGGCCTGTTCGATTAGGCCACCCCAGTGCGCCGCCAATCGCTTGGACGAGGCAATGGTGTTGGTGAAGGCGATGGCGCGGCGCAGCGGTTCTGCGGAGGCATCTTCCGGTGGCCGGTTCTCGGGGTTTTGCAACGCCCGCCAGCAACCGACTATCTTGGCGGCGTCGGTTAAGTTGATAGTGCCCCCGCTGGTGGCCAAGTGAGACTGCAAGGCCGCGTCCACATGGGTTTCGGACAGGGCAAACACCACGACCTTGTAATCGGACAGCAACCCTTCATCCACCGCCTTGGAAAACGGCAGGCGATGGAACTCCGGCCCATAGACGCCCTCATCGTCCATGGAAAAGACATCGATGTCGTGATGCGCCGCCTTGCTTTTCGCGCTTGGGGTGTAGAGCCGCGGCGTTGCAGTCATGTACAAGCGCTTGTTGGCCTGGATGCGCGCCCCGTCATGGACTAGAACGAAGGGCGAGGTCTGGTCTTCGCCAGGGCGTTCTATGCCGGTGGTGCGGTGCGCTTCATCGCACAGGATTAGGTCGAAGGCGGGCGCATTGGCAAGTGCTTGTGCTCGCTCTATCAAAGGGAGGGATTGATACGTGGAGAACGCCACGGTCATTGCCTCCGAAGCGGTCGCCACCAGAGCAGCGGCAATGGCGCCGGGTTGGGTGGTGACCGGTATTTCGAGTTCTTCTAGGGGGATGTCTTCGTCGTCGCGGCCAGCTCGGGTGTCGGAACAGATGCCGATGTAGCGATGCCGGAATTGACGTTGCCCCGCCCACTCCCGCATGGACTGCTGAAGCAGCGAGATTGAGGGCACCAAGTAGAGCACCCGCCCGCCAACGCTGGCCATCCGCTCAGCGATGCGTAGTGCGGTGAAGGTCTTGCCTGTGCCGCAAGCCATGATGAGCTTGCCTCGGTCGTGCTCCGCAAAGCCCTGCATCACCTCGTCGAAGGCCCGCTGCTGATGCGGGCGCAACCGGAAATTGCCGGGGCGGAATCGGAGGGCTTCGGGAGCCTCGCGGGTCAGGTCCGGCCAGTCGCATTGGGCGCTGGCCAGATCGTCGAAACGCAGAATCTTGCACTCCGGCTGTAGCCCCAAAATGATCTTGCGGGCGTTGGTGCCCCAGCCCGCACCCGTATCGACTAGCAATCGGGCACTGAATGGCGCTCGCGCCGATGCGGAGACAAAGGAGTCGATGTGCGACTTGGCAAGGTGGGTGCCAGGCGCGTAGCACTTGCATTGAATGGCGCAGTAGCCGCCTGAGCGTTCCTCGGCCACCAAGTCGATGCCGATGTCTGACCCATCGAATTCCGTGCGAGTGGCCGCCCACTCGGTCCAGGTTAGGACACGAGTGAAGCGTTCTTGGTAGATTGGGTCCTCTGAGAAGTAGGTTTGCACCAGCCGCTCGAACAGCCGCCCCTTCTCCGCCTCCGAGCTGGCGATGGACCTTAGCTGGTCCAAGGTCTGTTGGAAGGAATTGCTCAAGAATGCCGCCCTAGTGTTCTTTGGTGGATCATTTTGACATGACTTTGATTTTCATGAGTTGCAGACCGCCGGAGCACGTTGCGCCACTTGATTCGGCAGGCGCGGGATCAAGCCGCTTCGCGGGGACGGATCACGCGCAGCGCTTAGCCAGCGCGGTCGCGGACAGGTCAAAGGGCTCCACACAATCATGTCTGAGCGCCTTGCTGGGGTGAACTGGGTCCAGGCGCTTCATGGTCTTATCTTTTCAGGTGAGTTCAAATGGTAATCCAAGATCTCCACGTTGTGGGCGTCTCCGGCCGCATAGCTGAAGCAAAGCCGCATTGACGCACAGGGGTGTCGGAACTACGCTGCCGATTGGGTGATTGAGTGTGTGGGACATAGCAGATGTCGACGAACGTTGCTATCGATGAAGGGCTTCTGGCCAAGGCCTTGGAAGTCGGGGGTGAGAAAACAAAGGCGGCGACCGTCAACAAAGCGTTGCGCGAGTTTGTCGCCCGCCGGGAGCAACGGAACCTGCTTGAGCTGTTTGGCAAATTGGACTGGGACGAAGGCTTCGAATACAAGCGCGAACGCACTCGCACCTAAGCAAGCACAGACCTCTCAGGGCTGGCTAGGTTGTTAACTCGGTGTCCGCGGCGTGCTGCACGGGGGCAAGCTAAGGGGGGACTTGACGGAATTCCCCAATCCAAATCGAGGGCGGGACGCCCTTATCTGTTAGTTTTTCCCCTGCGGGTCCCGG
>VYDB01000007.1 GCA_009843635.1 Gammaproteobacteria bacterium | reverse complement strand
CTCCGCCCCCGCAGCCCACCGCCACCAACCCCAACGCCATGACAGAGGCTGGCCTGAGAATGCCGCGGCACAGGCCATCCGGCAGAACCGACCGGAAAGGCGCGGCCATCGCCCAGCCCAAGTTGCCGGGAACCCGCGGGCATACAGTTGTTTCCTTCTTCGCCCCCATATCTCTATCTCCTTACCCCGGAACTCTCACCGCACCACCACCGGCAGCGCCATTTCCTCGTCCCCCGCCTTAAAGACCACCTGCGTCTCCCCAACGCCCACGCCCGCTATCCGAATTGACGGGGAGGAGACGATGACTTGGACCACCCCGGCGTCCTCCGAGCGCGCCGTCACCTCGCCTTCCCCGCTCCAGACGAAGACCATTTCGGCGCCGAGCGGCACCTCGAACGCAAAGTCCTCATCGCTGCCCCCCGCAGCCGCGCTTGCCGCCGTTGACCCGCCAATGGTGGCAGTCGCGGTGGCTTTGCCTTTGGGCGTGGCCTCGTCCGTGACCGTAACGGTTCTGGTGACCGGAAACACTTGGTTAAGGGGGAAGCCGTAGGTCACTTGGGCACCGGCGATCGTGTGATCCGACCATTGGAATTCGTAGGGCTTAACGCCCCCTTCCGCCGAGGCGGACACCGTCGCCGTGTAGAGGCCCACCCTGCCGCCGAACGGCCCGGTGCCGCCTATGAAGCGGACGCCGTAGCGGCCGTTGTCGCCACCGGGTTTGGCCGTCAGAGGTGGTGGTGGGGCCTTCTTCTTGCAGTTATCGTCCTTCAGCACGTAGCCGGGCTTGCAGGACTCGCAACTCGCGCTGGTGGCCCGGACAGTCGTGCCCCCTTGGTCGTGGGTTCCGGTCTCCACGCCAGTCTCGGGAATCTGGCAACGCTCGAACCTCGAGCCGCTGTTGCATTGCCACTTTTGGTGGCCGTCCTGCCCCTTGCATATCCAGTTGTCCTTTGAGCCGTCAACCCCAACGCAGTCCCATAGGTAGGCTTCAGTCGTTTGCCTCTTGTTCGTTGCGGTGATGTCGCCGACGCATTGGTTGGCCGCGTTGCCGCACCTTCCGTTCTTCGGCGCAACGTCGTCAAGGTCACCATAGGTTCCTTCCTCGCACCCTTCCGGTTTGGTTGGTTTGCGCTTGCCATGCTTGACCGAATCCTCCAAGTCTTCGAACGCGCTCGACAGCCCGCACTGGTTCAACACAAGCGGGCTTGAGCAAGACGGGTTTAGCGCGCAGCCGTTCCCATGCGGGTGATATCCTGGCTTGCAGCTGCAATTCGCCGTTACGGTCTTGTCCGACGTCATCGTGAACGAAGCTTCGGTCAGGTCGCATTTGTAGCCGAACTTGGGCGTCACTGACAGGGAGACGTCCTTGTTGCGCTTGACGCGCTCGGAACAGTTCGTGGAGCAGCTGAAGACCCCGTCGAGCGTGTCGTCCGTCGTCACCGTGCCCTTCCCGGCGGGCTTGACTGTGACCGTCAGCGTGTGCGCCCTGACGCAGTCCCCTTGGGCGTCCTTCTCGTAGCCCGACGCGCAGCCGCACGTTGCCGTCACGGTCCTCTCCGACGTCATCCTGAAGGACGTTGAGGACAGGGCACAGCTGTAGCCCGTCTCGGAGCGTACCGAGAGGGTGACGTCCCTTTGGTCCTCGACGTGGGTGTAGCAGCTCGTGGAGCAGCTGAAGTCCCCGCCCAGCGCATCGTCCGTGGTCACCGTGCCCTTCCGCCGAGGTTCGACATCGACGATCAGCCTGTGGACCTTGACGCACTTCCCGCTGACCCTTGAATGGCCTGACTTGCAAACGCAAGTCCTGTTGGAGTTGCGAACCTCGTTGGCCCCGCACTCGGCAACGCAACCGCCGTCGTAAGACTCGTAGCCCGACTTGCAGGCGAAGCAGCCGACGGCCTTGCCCGCCGCAACGGTTTCGCTGCACGAAGCGCTTGTTCCTGACGCGGCCAGGCTGCAACTTTGGGTCAAGCCCCCATTCCTGCAGTCCCAAGTCTTCGAGCCGTTGGCCCCGACACACCTCCAGTTATTGGTTCCGGCGATGCCCTCGCAGTCCCAAGTGTACTTTCCTGTCACGCTCTTCTTGTTGACAGCCGTACCTGGATTGCAGGCGTTTTTCGAAGTGCCGCAAACGCCATTTTGGGGAGCGGCGTCTGGCAGGTCGCTGTAGTTGCGAACATCAACGCAAGGATCCGCTTCGGTCTTTTTGCACTGGCCGTAAACCGCCGAGTTGACGAAGTTCATCGGGCTGCCCACCTTGCAGGCGTTCCCGACCAGCGGGCTGGAGCACATCGGGTTCTCGACGCACGCGCCGTTGTGGCGGTGATGCCCGGTTTTGCACACGCAGTTGCAGGCGCCGTCCGGCTCCTCGTTCGCCCCGGCGCAGGGCTTGCACGTGAAGCAGTCCGCGTCCGTTGCGTAGGCGGTGATGTCGCTGCAGGAGCGGTCAGTGGCGCTGACGGGAACGCTGCAGGACTTCGACTGGCTGCCGTAGCTGCAACTCCAGTTCTTCGAGCCGTCAATGCCCTCGCACGCCCAGCGGTCCTCGGCATCGATGCCTTGGCAGCGCCACTGGTTCCTCCGCGTCGTGTCGTCCCGATGCACATAGCTCCCACTTGCGCACTGGTTGGTCCCGGACCCGCAGGCGCCGTTTTTCAGCAAGACATCCGTCCGGTCCCGGAAGGTCGTCCCGTTTCGGCAGCCGTCAGCTTCCCTGCCCTCGCACTGGCCGTTCTTCGCGGCGGCGTCGGCAGTGTCCGTCAGGTTGACCCCGGCGGGCAGGCAACTGTTCTCCGAGGATCCGCATGCAAGGGCGACGGTGCAGGTGCTGCCCGACTGCTCCGTCCAAGTGCCGCCGTCGCACTTGAACAATGCTGAACCCCGGGTGGGGTCGCTACCGTCGATCGCCGTCCTCGTCTGGCCGTTGGAGGCACCCGTGACCGAGCCGGTGCAGGCGTTGCCGTCCACCGCCCAGCGCCGGTCCCCGGCGGCGCAGCCCTTTGAAGCGAAGGCCACGCTCACTGACTTGTCCGCGTCCAGCGTCACCGAGCAGGACGCCGTCGCCTCCGACGCGCAGGCGCCGCCCCAGGCGTCGAACCGGTAGCCGTCCGCCGCCACGGCCCGCAACGCCACCACCGTCCCGTCGATCAGCGTCTCGGCGCAGTCCGTGCCGCAGTCGATCACCGCAGCGCCATTCGCCGTGCCGGTCACCTTGCCGGTGGACGGCTTCGCCACGGTCAGCGTGCGCTCGGCCGCGAAAGAGGCGCCCACAGACTTGTCCCCGTCCATCGTGAGGGCGCAGTCGCCCGTCCCCGAACAATCCCCCGTCCAACCCCTCAGCAGGTGGCCCGGGTCCGCCGCCGCCTTCAGGGTCACGGACGCGCCGTCCAAGTGAACCTCGGAGCAGTCCGTCCCCTGGTCGCCGCAGTCGATGCCCGGCCCCGTGATGCGGCCGTTGGCGGGCTTCGTGACGGTCAGGGCGCGGCGCACCGCGTCGTCTATCGTCACGGTCGCGTCCGCCACCGGCAGCGCCACGCCGTCCTGCACGGCGCTGCCGGAGACGACGACGGTCTCCGCGCCCTCCTGGTCCGCGTCCGATACAGGCGCCAGCTCGAATCGCCCCACCGCCTCCCGCGTCCCCGCCGGCAGGGCGATGGCGAAGTCGTCCACCGTCTTGAAGTCCGTCCCGGCGGTCGCCGTGCCGCCAGCGACCCGAACCGTCACCGACTTGGCCACGTCCTCCACCGCGCTGCCCGTCAGCCGCGCCGTCACCGCCACCTGCCTGGCGCCGCCGCCCTCCGCCACGGCGGACGGAGCGGCGGAGAGCGCGACGGTCGGCAGCCAGCGCACCTCGACGACTCCGCCGACCTCGCCCGCCGCCTGGTTCGGCCCATGGGAGACCATCAGCCCGTATGCGCGAAGGCCCGGCGCATCGTGGCTGAACGCGGCTTGGTAGTCCCGGGCACCCTCCATGGCGAACGGCTGGCCGTTGACCGTTATGAACCCGTCCGCGGTGCGCTGCACCCAGCGGCCGGTAAGCGGACCTTCCGCCGCCGTTGCCCTGGCGGTCAGCGTCGCGGCTACCGCAAGGCCGCCAACGCCGATGGCGGGCCTTGCGGCATCCACGCTCAGGGAGACCGACGGCAGCGTCACTGCCTCGCCCAAGGGGGACCAAGGCCCCTTGCCCTCCTTCGCCACGGCCCGGACCTGCGCCTCGTAGCGGGCGC
The DNA here is from genome assembly GCA_009843635.1 of Gammaproteobacteria bacterium. Classification (GTDB taxonomy): domain Bacteria; phylum Pseudomonadota; class Gammaproteobacteria; order Pseudomonadales; family Azotimanducaceae; genus Azophilus. The sequence goes on along the minus strand of VYDB01000007.1, from coordinate 54,807 downwards.
CCGCCGCAAGCCCTGGAATGTTCGCCTTCGTCCTTGCGCCCAGGGAGGCTCCAGCCGCCCAGGCCTGCGTCCCCGGCATTCGATGGCGCAGCTCATAGGCCATGATGCCCGTACCCTTGCCCGCCGGCGCTTCCCAAGAGGCCTCCAGCCGGTCGTGGTTGGCTGGCGACAGGGACAGCGCGCTTGGGCTGCCCGGCAGCGCGGCGAAGCGGGCGCCCACGGTTCGGTCGGCGTCCAGCACCACCTTGCAGCGGTCCCTCCCGGAGCAGTCGCCGGTCCAGCCGCCAAACCCATGGTCGGCGTCCGCAGTCGGCGTCAGCGTCACAACCGTGCCCCGCGCCGCGGTCTCCGCGCAGTCCGAGCGGCCGCCGGAGCCGCAGTCGATGACCGTCGCCCCGCCGCCGTCCACCCCGGTCACGTGCCCGTTGGCGGGGTGCGCCACCGTCAGCGTCGCGTTGGCCTCCTCGATCAGGACCGTCGCGCCGACCACCGGCAGCGCCGTCCCCGCCCGGTCGGCGCTGCCCGACACCAGCACCGTCTCCGCGCCCTCGTCCGCCGAGTCCGCGAGGGCGGACAGCTCGAACGTTCCCGCGGCGCTGCTGGCCCCTCCCGGAATGCCGATGCTGAAGCCCTCGACCTCGGCGAAGTCCTCACCCGCCGTCGCCGTGCCGCCCGCCACCGTGACGGACACCGCCTTGGCCGCGTCCGTCGCGCTGTCGCCGGTCAGCGCAGCCGACACCTTCACCGTCCGGGCGCTGCCTTCCGACACCGCCGCCGGCTTCGCCGACAGCACCACCGTCGGCAGCCACTCCACCTCGGCCCCTTGCGCCGTGCTCGACTCGCGGCCCTCCAGTTCGTGGGACACCTCCAAGGCGTAGAGCCACCAGCCCGGCGACGACGAGGACGCGGGGAGCGTCACCGCCTGCCCGCTCTGCAGCGCCATGGGCTCCGACAGCACCTGAGCCGTCCCGTCACGGTCCGAGCGCCGCCAGCGGCCCTCCAGCTTACCGCCGGACGCCTCGACCTGCGCTGTCAGCGTCACCGAAGCGGGCGCGCCGTCCGCCCCGATCACGGGCTGTGCCTCGCTGGCCTCGACCAGCACGGCCGGCAGGGTGTTGGCAACGGCGGCGACCGACCATGGGCCCGTCCCCTCGTCGCTCACCGCCCGCACCCGAACTTGGTAGGCCGCCCCCGGCGACAGCCCGTCGATCCCCGCCTCCGCTGCCGTCCCCATCAACGGCACGTCCGTCCAGTCCGCACTTCCCGCCGCCCGGTAAGCCAAGCCGTAGCCCATGACCGGCGGCCCGGATTGCGCCGGCACCGACCAACCCGCCGATATCGACCGAACGCCGGGCTTAAGCGTCGGCGCATCCGGTTGCGGCGGCGGCTCCAAAACGTCCGTGACCTCGACCGTCAACGCAATGGAGGCGTCCACCCCGGAATCCGCCCCGCCTGTCTCGTCCTTGCCATCGCTCACGTCCACTTGCAGCGCGTAACTCGACGGGCCACCCTCAAAGTCGATCGCCGTATCCGGCCCCACGCGGACCTGTCCGGTTGCTGCGTCGATCGTGAAGGCTGCCGAGTCGGCGCCAGCCAAGGAGTACGTCAGCGTGTCGCCGTCCTCGTCCGTGGCCGCCACGGGAGCGCCGACGGCAGCGCCCGCAGCCGAGTTTTCCGGGACCGGGCGGATCGCTTCCGCACCCGGAAACTCCGGCTCGCGGTTGCCGTCGTCGTCCTGAATGGTTACCGCGAGGGTTGCGGGAGAGCCCGCCAGAACCCCTGCCGGCAGCGGCCCGAAGCTGAGCGTCACCGCGTCCTCCTCCCGGTCCGCATCCTGCAGCGCAGCCAGTTCGAACGTCTTGGCGGATTCGCCCGCGCTGAACGAAACCCGCCCGCCCGCCGCGCCGTCCAGGCGGAAGGCGTCCGCGTCGCCGGTCGCGGTCAGCGGCACTGCCACCGCCCGGTCCGCCGCGCTGTCCAGCCGCACGGCGACCTGCAGCGCCGCACCCTCAGCGACGGTCGCCTCGGAAGTCCCGTAGGAGGCCCGCAGCAGCTTCAGCGCCTGCACCTTCGCCGTCGGCGACCATGCGCCCTTGCCCACCGAGTTGCCAGCGCGCACCTGCACCTTGGCCGCGGCCGCCTTGATCGTCGTTTCCATCTCGCAGCCTGCCGATCCGCAGCCCGCGTAGGGATGCGTCGTCCAGCTCCGGGCGCCGTCGGTCCTGAAGCGCACGTCGTAGTCGCTGATTGGCGAGCCGCCGTCGTCCGGCGCCTCCCAGACCACCGCTGCCGAACCGCCCGCCCCATAGGCCGCCGGCTCCTGCACCCGATCCGGAACCCCCCAGGTGCGGCCGCGGCCCGGCTCCGACCACTTACCCGGATGGGCAGCGCCCTGCGGCCGGTTCACGCCGCGCACCTGCACCTCGTGCCAAGTGCCGGATGCAAGCCCCGCCAGCGTGCGGGTCATGGTGGCGGTCTCGGCGTCGGTCGCCCGCGCGTCGGTCGGCATCGTCCAGTCCCCGCCGTCGGGCCGGTATCGATACTGGTAGTCGGAAACGGGCTGCGCCACGCCGTTGGCGTCCGTCCAAGTCACCCGATGCCAAGCCACGTCGAGCTGCGCGTCCCCGCGGTCCGCGCTGGCCGCAACGTCCGGCGCCGCGACCCTAGGCGGCAGCCGGGCGTCCAGCCCCGTGCGCCCCCGTCCGGCCGGCGACCAGGGCCCGTTGTCGCCGCCGGTGGCCACGGCCCGCACCTCCACGACATACGCCGTGTCCGGCGCAAGGCCCGCCAAGGTGGCCGTCAGGCCGTTCGAGGTCTCCCGCAGCCAGGCGTTGGCCACGCCCTCGACGACCGGATCCTCCCGGTAGCGCACCACGTAGTTGCTGATCGAGGCCGCCGGCGCACAGGCCGCGGCCTCCCAGGCGACCTCCAGCTCCGTCGCGGCGCGCGCCCCGGACGGGTTGGCCACTTGGGGCGCGCCGACGGTGCAGTTGCCGTCCGCGGTGCGGGCGAAGGCGCTGCCCGACTCCGCACCTTGGCCTGCGGCGTTGTCGGCCCGCACCCGGACCTCGTACCGGGTGCCCGCCGACAGGCCCGTCACCGCCGCCCGCAGCCCCGGCTGCGGCTTGGAGGCCGTCCACTTGGCGGGCGGGTCCGACACCTTCCGGTGCCGCACCACGTAGCCGTCCACCGGGGGATTGGCGGCAACCGCCTCCCAAGCGACGTCAAGCCCGTGGCGCTCGTCGCCAGGCGAGGGAGACGCCGCAAGCCCGGTCGGCGCCGCCGGGGCCTCCCACGCCTCCGTGATCGTGAGCGTCGCCGTCGCCGGCGGCCTCAACGGCACGACCGTCGTGCCCCAAGCCACCTGGGCCACCGAGAACGTCACGGTCTCGTCGCCCTCGTCAATGCCGTCGGCCCGCGCCGACACGGTGACCTTGGTTCCCGCGGTCAGGAACGGGTCGTTCGCCGCGACCGCCAGCTTGCGCCAGTCCCGGCCGCCCTTCAGCGTGAAGTCGTGGGAGGCGCCCTCCGTGGCCGTGCCGCCCACCGCCAGCACCATCGCCACGTCCGCCTCCGGCACCGGCACCCCCGTCAGCGTGGCCGACACCCGGTGGGCGCCCCGCTTCCCTTCGCGCAGCGCCGTCGGGCTCACCGACAGCGCCACGCCAAGGCCGCTGATGTCCACCCCGCCCGCGATGACCGGCTCCCGTATCGTCAGCGTGGTTCCGGTCACCCGGTGACCCGCCGCCGTGCCTTCAATGGCCACCGCGTCGTCGGTCGCATTGGAGTCGTCCGCCGGCGTGATGGCGAGCGCCGTCGCCCCTCGGACGCCCCCTGCCGCAATTGAGATGCGCCGCGTCCCGGCCACCGAATACGCGCCGGCTCCCAAGGTCAGCGGCACCTCCACCGGCCTTGGCGCCGGCCGGCTCAGGACCGCGGCCACTTCGACCGCCTGCCTGCCCAGCGACTCGCCGATGGCGTCCGGGGCCACCGACAGCGACAGCGCGGCGTCGTTGTCCCGAATCGTCAGGGTCAGCGGCCGGGAGACGAGGGCCTTGTGCTTGGGATCCGCGCCGTTGCCGCTCGACGCGCAGTAGCCCTCCACCACCAGTGTCTCGTCGCCCTCGTCCAGCGCGTCGTCCACCACCGTCATGAGGCCCGTCTGTCCGCTCCAGCCGTTGTCCGGGGTGAGCTTCCGTCGGTTGGAGAAGGTCACGTCGGAGGCCCCGGCCTCGCTGCCCGCCGATAGCCGCAGCCGGCAGCCCGCGTAGTTGCCCGCCGAAGGCTTCGGCTTCAGCTTCAGCCGGACCTGCACCTCGCCAGCGTCCTCCCAAAGCTCCCTGCCCCCGCCGACCAAGCTCGCCACCACCGCCACCTCCCGCGCCCGCGCCGCGTCCTGCACCGGTGCCAGTGCCGACTTCGAGGCGGTGGCCAGGACCGCCGTCGCGCACTCCGGCGATCCCGCCGGACGCTCCGTGCCCGACGGGCAGGCGGCGCACCAGTTGCCCTCCGCCGCGCCCTCCGTGTGCGGGGGGCACTCCACGCACCGGCCTTCATCCAAAACGCCCGCCGGGCCGCAGCCGCAGGCCCCGCCTGCTTCGCTCGAAAGGCCCGCCGCGCAGGCCGCGCACGAAGGCGCGCCGACAGGCCGCTCCGTGCCCGACGGGCAAAGCTCGCAGAAGCTGCGCGAGCCGTCCGGCAGCCGGTTCTCCGGGCAGCGCACGCAGGTCCCGTCCTCGTCAATCTCAAGGGGACCGCAACGGGGTGGCAGAACAGTCACTCCGAAGCGGGCGAGCGTACTCAGCCCGCGCGAATCCGTCGCGCCCGCCTCGACCGTGAAGCTGCCAGGCGCCGCGTCGAAGGGCGGTGCGATCCCAAGCTCCAGGCGGGGCCGCTCCGAGGGTCCGGCACTCCAAGCCGTCCGCACGAGCCACGGCGGCGGCGCGTGGGAACCGGAACGCAGCTCAACGCCCAGCCACACCGCCTCCGGGGCGCCGTCAGCAAGGATGTCGGGATCCAGCGCCTCGACCACCACGCTCGCGCTTTCGCCGGCCCGAACCAATACCCCGCCAGCGGGCAGGGCCAGCTCCGGCGCCCGGTTGGCGGGCGCTGCCGCGCGTTCCGCCGGCGTTGTGCCCTGCGCCAACGCCCAAGCCGCAGCCGCAGCCAGCGCGAAGTGCGCTGCCAGTCGCACCGGCCGCATAAGCCAACCCCGAAGCGCGCTCACTCGGCCTGGCCTGCGCCCGATCCGCGGCTTCTCACTGAGCCGGCGGCCCGTCGCTGAGCCGGGGACGGGTGGCGCCCGCCAGTTCGACTTCCAACTCGTCCAAGGTCAGCCGCCCCTGCGCCAGCATCTCCTCCAGCACCCGGACACGCCGAACGTAGCCTAAATGCGCGGCGCATGGCCCGTTCAGCAAGCCGAACTGGGCGCAAGCTTGGGCGACGGCTAGCTGATCCGCTGCCTCCAGCGCCGCGAAACGCTCGACGTGCCGCAGCGCCGAGTCGGCCGACGTCCAGGACGCCCGATCCACCAGCCGGTCTCGATAACGCAGGGTCGCCGCATCCAGCAGCGCAAGCCGGCGGTCCGGCCCCCAATTGGCAACTTCAGGCAGCGAAAGCGCCGAGTAGTAGAGCTCGGCGACCTGATCCGGCGGCCCCTCCGGCAACTCGTCGTAGGCCGCAGGGCCAGCCCAGGCCCAAGGTCCCATGAGGATGGCCAGCAGCAGCCCGACCGCACCGCGACCCTGGCCGAGGCTCGTGATTCCCATCATTCCGTCAACACCCCTAGCGAATTTGCGAACAAGGTACATGGACTTCGAGCCGAAAGGAACACTCACTCACTGCCCACAGCCCGCTTGCAACAACCCCGATTCGAGACGGGGGCGGGATGCCGTGCGAACGCGCACCTTCGGTGCGTACGGTTGGCATTGGAGTTTCGCTGACGCGAAACTCCAGTCGAAGCAAGCAGGGTTTCCCGAACCGAAAGCGTTCCGGCTGCGGCTGATTCAGCCCGCGTCGGCGATCATCCCGGCCAGCCGGTCCGCATCCACCGCGCCCGGCGAGACCTGGACGCCGGACGGACCGACCACAAGGAAGGCCGGCGTTCCGGTCACCCCCACGCGGTTCGCCAGCTCCCGGTTGGCATCGATCAACGCGCCGACCTCCTCTGACGCCATGTCGGCCCGCAGCCGTTCGACGTCCAGGCCCAGATTCCGCGCGATCCCCTCGATGGACTCCGTGTCGAAGCCTCCCTCGTGGGCCATCAGCGCAAAGTGCGCGCCCTCGTACGCCCCTTGGCGCGCCGCAGCCAACGCCGCCCGCGCCGCCTGGACGCTTTCCTCGCCGAGGATCGGGTACTCCCGCATCTGCAGCCGAACGCCCGCCAGCAGCGCCGCCGCCCGCACCGCCTCCAGCGAGCGCTTACAGTAGCCGCAGCGGTAGTCGAAGAACTCCACCACCGTCACCGCGCCGGATGGGTCGCCCAGCATCGGCACTCCCGGCGCGGCGAGCAGCTCCTCCCGGTGCTCCGAGGCCCGGGACGCCAGTTGCCGGGAAGGATCGAGCGCCTCCCTCAGCACCTGCGGGTTGGCCAGCAGGTAATCCCGGATCGCCGCATCGAGAGCGGCACCGCGCGAAGTGCCCGGCTCGACCGCCGATGGCGCGGCATCTCGCTCCCGCACCACCCGCACCAATAGGTCAGTGGCCGATGCTTCGGATGAGGACGCAACTTCCAGGTGAAACGGCGTCGGCAGGCCATCCAGCAACGCTACCAAGTTGCCGGTTGCGTTCTCTTCCTGGACCTTCATGAAGACCACATGGGGATGCTGCGACCCCTTGCCGTGGATAACCCATCCGGTGTTCGCGACCAGCAGCTCGGACACCGTCCAAGGGACGCCGTTCGAGTCCTGAAACGACACCGTCACCACCCGGTTCGGCGGCACTTGCAGAGCCGGCACCGGCGCCCCGTCCACGGACCACTCAATCTCCGAACGGTTAGCCGTGTCCGCCCAGCCCGCGGATGGGTGCAGGACCGCAAGCTCCATCGACAACGCCAAGGCAGCGCCCGCCAGCTTCAACGGCCAGTTCAAGTTCAGCAAGCCACTCATGAATTCCCTCCTGTCTTCGAACTTCAGTGCCGGAAATGGCGAATGCCGGTGAACAGCATGGCTATCCCGTGCTCGTTGGCGGCTTCGATCACCTCCTCGTCCCGCACCGAGCCGCCCGGCTGGATCACCGCCTTCACCCCTGCTTCGGCGGCGGCGTCCAAGCCGTCGCGGAACGGGAAGAAGGCATCCGACGCCATGACTGATCCTGCCACTTCAAGCCCTTCGTCCGCCGCCTTCAGGGCGGCGATCCGGGCGCTGACCACGCGGCTCATCTGGCCTGCGCCGACGCCAATGGTCTGCCTGTTGCGGGCATAGACGATGGCGTTGGACTTGACGAACCAAGCCACCTTCCAGGCAAATCGCAAATCCCCCGCCTCGTCAGCGGTGGGCTGGCGTTCGGTCACCACTCTCAGCGCCCCTTCATCCACCTCCCGCTCATCGGCGGTCTGCGCCAGCAAGCCGCCGCCCACGGTTTTGAGCTCAACGCCTCGGCCAACATGAGCGAATGGGCCGCAGTTCAACAGGCGGAGGTTGCGCTTGGCGCGGGCGGCGGCCAACGCCGAAGGCGCGATGGCCGGGGCGACCACCACTTCGGCGAACTGCCGCTCGAGCAGCGCGGCAAGCGCCGGGCCGTCGAGTTCCCGGTTGAAGGCGATGACGCCACCGAAGGCCGAGGTGGGGTCGGTGGCAAAGGCCCGCTCATAGGCTTCCCGAAGATCGGCGCCCAACGCCACGCCGCAAGGGTTGGCGTGCTTAATGATCACGCAGGCCGGCTCGGTGAAGGTCTTGACGCATTCCAAGGCGGCGTCAGCATCGGCGATGTTGTTGTAGGACAGCGCTTTGCCTTGGAGCTGCTCCGCGGCGGCAATGGTCCCCGGCGGCACCGCATCGCCCGCGTAGAACGCCGCCTCCTGGTGGGGATTCTCGCCGTAGCGCATGGCTTGCCGCTTGCGGTAGCCCAATTTGAACGCTTCCGGTAAGGTCTCCAATACAGCGTCGTCACGCTCGAAGTAACCCGCCACGGTGCTGTCATAGGTGGCGGTGTGGCGAAACGCCTTGGCTGCGAAGCGCCGCCGCATGGCCGAATCCACGCGGTCCGCCTGCAACGCAGCCAATACGTCCGGGTAGTCCGCTGGATCGACCACCACCAGAACATCCGCGTGGTTCTTGGCGGCGGAGCGAATCATGGCTGGCCCGCCAATGTCGATGTTCTCGATGGCCAAGGCATCGGTGACGTCAGCCCTGGCGATGGTGTCGGCAAAGGGATAGAGATTGACCACCACCAAATCAATGGGGACGATGCCATGGGCGGCCATCACCTCGCCATCGACCGTCCGGCGGCCGAGGATGCCGCCATGAATCCTCGGATGCAGGGTCTTCACCCGCCCGTCCATGATTTCCGGGAAGCCGGTGTGGCTGGCGACTTCGGTCACCGGCAGGCCCGCCTCGGCGATCACCCGGCTGGTGCCGCCAGTGGAGAGGATTTCCAGCCCAAGTTCGCGCAACCCACCGGCCAGTTCAACCAAGCCGGTCTTGTCGGAAACGCTGAGCAGGGCGAATCTGGGATTCATCACCACGCTATTGTAGATCGCGAAGGAAATGAAATCGTCACTTGCGCCGCGGCCGCGCCGGGATGGGGGACCTTCACCGTCACCGGGTGGGCGGTTTCCGGGGCCAGCAGGCGCAGGCGAGCTAGCCATTCGGCTTCCGGCGGCTCGGCGTCCGAGTATTCGCCGGGCCGGAAACGGTGGCTGCCCACCGGCTCACCGCCAAGGGTGGCGAACTCAATGTCGAAGGTGGGAAAGGGCGCCGGAATGCGCGCATCGTGGAGAACCACGAACTGCACGGCAAGCGCGCCCGGCGAGTCGGCGGAGCGGCTGATCTCCAAGTTGCGGGCGCGGTAGTCAGTCTGCAACCAAGTGATTTGCACGGCCAAGGCGGCCAAGGCTAAACCTAGGCCGACCACCACCCAAGCGGGAAAGGACGCTCGAAGGCCCGCGCGCCCATCAGGCGGCGGCGAGACCTGGAGTGCGCGAAAGACCTCTAGACAAGCGCCGCAGCGCAAGCGCCCCTGCGCAGCCGCGAGGTCAGTTTGGTGAACGTGGAAGCGGGTGCCGCAGTGGGGACACTCGACGGTCGAGGGAGCCCCACGCTCAGTCACGCCGCCGTCCCGTCAGACGCGCCCACTCGCCGTCAACGCACGGTGGATCAAAGGCAAGGCTTGGGTAGGCCGCTGCCACCGCGTCGATTTGCGGCTTCAAGAGGCCTGCCAAGACCAATCGCCCGCCGGCATTCAAGCAGCCGCTGAGCGCCGGCCCCAACTCAATCAGGGTGTTGGCGAGGATGTTGGCCAGCACCACGTCAAATCCCGGTTGCGGCAGAAAGCCATCCGGCGTGGTAACGGCATCCAAGGCAACGTCATTGAAAACTGCATTCGCCCGCGTGGCCGAAAGCGCCTGGGGCTCGATATCGACGGCCACCACGCGTGCCGCGCCGAGCAGGGCGGCGGCGATGCCCAGAATGCCGGAACCGCAACCGTAATCGAGCACCGAGCGCCCCTCAAGACAGGCATCCGCCAGCCAGGCAAGGCAGGATCGCGTGGTGGGATGCTGCCCCGTGCCGAAGGCCAAGCCCGGGTCCAGACGCAAAGTGGCACCAGGCAATCCGGCCGTGCCAAGCGAATTCCCGGACCGAGGGCGTCCCGCCCTCGATTGGGCCGTTGGAATGTGCTCTCCATCGCGAGGGACCACTGCCAGACGGTCGCCGAAGCGTAGTTCCGGCACATCGCTGGGGCGGGGAGCGGCCCAATCCTGATCGCCCAGCCAGTCAATGTGGCTCGCGCCAATGGCGCCAAGGGCCGAACTCAATGCTTGGGCATCCACCGCCGGCGGAAAGAGCCCGCTCACGGTCACTCGGGGCCAGAGCGGGACCGCCCCTGGCGGCGGCTCGAGCACCTCGTCGCCGATCACGCCGCTGGCCCCGAACGACACCGACAAAGCGCCGCAGGCCAGCATCCGTTCGGACACCCCCTCAGCCGAAGCGCCCGCCGCCTCGACGCTGATCTTCAACCAAGGCATGGGTGATGGGACGTACGAAGAAAGCTACTCGATGCGAAACAGGGCTTGGCCCGAGCCGACGGGCTCGCCGTCGGTCGCTAGGATTTCCACCACTTGGCCGGCGGCTTCCGAGGGAACTTCGTTCATCATCTTCATGCTTTCGATGATGCAAAGCACGTCGCCGACGCTAACTTGGGAGCCGAGATGGACGAAGGCGGCCGCGCCGGGCGATGGCGCCGCATAGAAGGTGCCGGCCATGGGCGCGTTGATGGTGGTCCGGCGCTTTCTCGGCGTCGGCGATGGCACCGCGACCGGCGCGGGTGCCTCGGCTGGTTCTTCAGCCGCCTTGCCCCGGCCGCCGGGGCGAACGATGCGGATGGCCTCTTCGCCGCTCTTCACCTCCAGCTCGGCAATGCCGGATTCCTCCACCAACTCAATCAGCTTCTTGACCTTGCGCAAGTCCATCGCCAACCCCCAACCGCCGTTCAGGTTTCGACTTTGGCCATGAGCGCTTCGAGGGCGAACAGGTAGCCTTGCGCACCGCAGCCGGTGATCACCGCCTGGGCGATGTCGGAAAGGTAGGAGGCTTGGCGGAAGGCCTCCCGCGCATGGACGTTGGACAGGTGCACCTCGATGAAGGGCATGCCCACGCCCAGAAAGGCGTCCCTCAGCGCGATGCTGGTGTGGGTGAAGGCGCCTGGGTTGATGACGATGCTGGCCACTTCGCCCTTGGCGCGGTGAATGCGCTCCACGAGTTCATGCTCGGCGTTGGATTGCAGGCACTCCACTTCGTGGCCCCTCGATGCCGCCAAGGCACTGATGCGGGCATTGATGTCGGCCAAGGTGTCATGGCCGTAAATCTCCGGCTCCCGGCTGCCGAGCAGGTTCAGGTTGGGGCCGTGCAACACGAGGAACTTGGCCACGGGATGATGCGCTCCTTAACGGATGCGGGGATTCTCCCCCATCGCATCCTAGATGTCCAGTTATAGGTTATATGCCTGCAAGATCGCCGAATTTAGCAGACGTTTGAATCAAGTCGCTCTCACCGCCCCGGCTTTGCAGCACCGTTTCCAAGTGCTCGGCCAACGCTTTGGCACCGATTTCGCCCTGCACCCGCAGCATCTTCAGCTCCCGGCCGTTGCGGTCGAAGAACACCAAGCTGGGCGGCCCGAACAGGCCGAAGGCGTTGAGCAGTTCCTTGTCCTGAGCGTCATTCGCCGTCACGTCGGCACGTAACAGGTGGAACTCGGCCAATCGGCTGGCCACAGCCGGCGCCGGGAAGACCGAGCGCTCCATGATCTTGCAGGAAATGCACCAATCCGCGTACAGGTCGAGCAGCGTCAGGCGGCCAGCGCCAGCGCCCGCGTCGATTCCCGCCCGGACATCCTCAAGGCTGCCTACGGGACGCCACTGCAATTCCCCCCCATCTTCCGCAGACGGGACGGCGGTGAAGTGCTGCAGGGGCCGCAACGGATCGTTGGCGCCGCTGGCCGCGCCAATGAGTAGCAGCGCGCCGTAGATGGCGGCAGCGAAGCCTGCCGCCTTCCTCAAGTTGCCCCAACCCGCCTTGGCGGCCGCGTCCAAGCCACCTAGATAGGCACCGCTGCCGATCAACAGCGCCGCCCACAAGGCTAAGGAGACGGGGCCGGGTACCACTCGTTCCAGCAGCCAGATGGCCACCGCCAGCAGGCCGACCCCAAAGACCGCCTTGACGGCATTCATCCAGGCACCCGCCCGGGGCAAGAGATGGCCGCCGCTGGAGCCAATGATGAGCAGGGGCACGCCCATGCCGAGCCCAAGGGCGAGCAGGGCGGCCGCGCCGAGCACGGCGTCTTGGCTGGCGCTGATGTAGATCAGCGCCCCCGCCAACGGGGCGGAGACGCAGGGCGAGACCACTAGGGCGGACAGGGCGCCCATGATCAAGACACCTAGGTGCTTGCCGCCGCCAACCCGTCCGCCCAGGCCATCGAGGGCATTCTGCCAGCGCTGCGGCAGGCGCAGTTCATAGAAGCCGAACATGGCCAGCGACAGCAAGGCGAACAGCCCGGCGAAGACGATGAGCACCGGCGGCGACTGCAGCGCCGCCTGCAAATTCAGGCTGGCTCCGAACAAGCCCATCAGGGTGCCGACCGCGGCGTAGGTGAAGGCCATGCCAAGCACATAGGCCAACGATAGGCTGAAGGCCCGCCAGCGGGTTGGCGTCTGCGTATCGCCGACGATGATGCTGGAGAGGATGGGCACCATGGGCAGCACGCAGGGCGTGAACGCCAGGCCGATGCCGCCGATGAAGAACAGCGCCATCGCCAGCAGCAGCCCCCGTTCGGCAAGCGCCGCGGCCAGCCGTTGCTCTTCAGTGGCGGGCACTCCGGAGGTTGGCGCCAATTCGGCAGTGGGCGCGGCAGGCGACGCGAAGGCGGCATCCACCACCACCCAGCGGCGCTCTGGCGGATAGCACAGGCCAGCCTCGGCGCAGCCTTGATAGGCAATGCCCACCTCCACGGGGCCTTGGGCATCGCGGATCGGCACCCGGGCCTGGACGCGATGGTAATAGACCTCCACCGCGCCGAAGTACTCATCGACCTTGTCCTTCCCTGGCGGCAGCTCCGCCGGGCCCAACACCGCGGCTTCGGGATCCTTCAACCTGAAATCGAAACGGTGGCGGTACAGGTAGTAGCCGTCCGGCATGTCCCAGTAGGCCAGCAAAGCGCCATCGTCAGCGGTTTCCGTGGACAGCGCGAAGGCCTCGTCCACGGGCAGGAATTCAGGCTCTTGGTCCAACCAAGCCTGCTCTCCAGCCGCTGCCATCTGGGCGGCGCCAAGCGCCACCGCTAACATCCACGGACGAAGCAAGGGTTTGCGCGGAGGAACGGTTGCGACCATCTGCGTTGCTGGCAAGTTGGAAAGTCAGGCGGCAATATACTCTGTTTGGCAACCTGACCGTGAATCGGCCGATGGCCTTCGGCGCACCTCCCAAAGCCCGCCTGCTCCTGCTCGCCCTGCCGACGCTCGCCGCGCTGCTGGCCGGCTGCGAGACGGCTCAAGCACCGGTGCAGTTGCCGGCGGAGCATCGCCCGCGGCCTGCGGAGCCCGCGCCGGTCGAGGATGAGCGCATCGACCGGCTGCTCGAGGCGGCCGCCCAAGCGTTGGCCGAAGACCGGCTGACCACCCCGGAGTCGGACAGCGCCCTCAGCTTCTACCAAGCCGTCTTGGCGCTCGACCCCGACGATCAACGCGCCCAGCGCGGCTTCGAGAAGATCGTCGAGCGCTACGTCAAGCTAGCGCTGACCGCTGCCGACCGGCAACGCTACGCCCAAGGGCGGTTAATGCTTGAGCGGGCGCGCGAGGTTGACCCGGCGCACCCAGCCATCGCACCCACCGAACGGCAACTGGATTTGCTGGAGAATGCGCGCCGGGACAAGGTGCGCCTTGACGCCGGGGCGCTCGCCGAACGGGCCAGCGCCGTGCAGAGCACGCTCAAGCGCCTCGGCCGGCGGGCCAGCGAGGGGGGCTGCCGAGTGAACATCAACGCCCGCTCGGACGCAGAGGGCCGCTGGGTGTATCAACAGCTCAACAGCGGCGCCGGTGACGCCCGGGTGCGCGCCCGCCTCACCGTCGCCTCGCCACCGACCGTGGAGCTGACGTGCTTTTCCGAAGAAGGCTAACAACCGACCCGCTGGCAGTGCTATGGTGCCCGGCCACGGTCCTGTCGAGGGACGGCAAGCGAACATGAACTGGAAATTCTGGCGGGCCAAGCCCAGTTTCAAAGCCCCAGGTCTCAGCGGCGAAGGCAAGCTGGGCGTCAAGGCCGCAGTCGGCTTGGTCCTCGCTTATCTCGGCGCCTGCGCCTTCCTCGGCTGGTGGTGGGATGATGAGCCACCGCTCTTCGACGTGCGGCAAAACGCTGCCCTTCAGTCCGCGGCACCCGGCGGCGGGGTGGTCATCGGCACGACCACCACGGCCACCCTCATTCGGCTGGCTGATACGCTGCTCGACAAACGGGGCGGCTACCTGTCCAACGATCTCTTCCCGCCGGGCCTGTGGATGGACAACATCCCCAATTGGGAGTTCGGCGTTCTAGTGCAGGTTCGCGATGCGGCCCGCGCCTACCGCATCGACTTCGCCCGCTCCCAAAGCCAATCCGCTGAGGACGCGGACCTGCAGTTGGCCGAGGGCCAGTTCTTCTTCGACAACTCCAGTTGGATATTCCCGAGCAGCGAGGGCGAGTACCGCCAAGGCATTCGCCACGTCAACGCCTACCTGCGCCGCCTGGCGGACCCTGCCGAGCCCGGCGCGCAATTCTACGCCCGGGCGGACAACCTGCAGCAATGGCTGCAAGGGGTGGAGACGCGGCTGGGCAGCCTCGCGCAGCGGCTCTCAGCCAGCGTCGGCAAGCGGCAGCTCAACATCGACTTGGCGGGAGACGCCGCCGCCGTGCAAGCCACCGACGCGCCCGGCGAGCAAGAGTACAAGACGCCTTGGCTCGAGATCGATGACGTCTTCTACCAGGCCCGGGGGCAGACTTGGGCGCTGCTGCACCTGCTGCGGGCCATCGAGCACGACTTCGGCGACGTGCTGGACAACAAGAACGCCCGGGTCAGCGTCCAGCAGATCATCCGCGACTTGGAGCCAACCCAGGACACCCTATGGAGCCCGGTGGTGCTCAACGGCAGCGGCATGGGATTTCTGGCCAATCACTCCTTGGTGATGGCCTCCCACATCTCCCGCGTCAACGCCGCGATCATCGACCTTCGATCACTGCTCGCTCAGGGGTGAGGCATCCATTTGACGATCGGACTGACGAATCGCGGACATGTCGCATTGGGGTGACATGCGGATCCAACGTCTTACCTTCGGCGATGCGCATCCAAGATAATCATTGGTTCAGCTAGGATCTGATTTTCCACGTAGGGATCATCCACTGCCTGCGTTTCCCGCATCGCATTGATCGCTCGCACCACGTCCATTCCGGCTATGACTCGACCGAACGCGGCAAATCCTTGGCCGTCCGCGTTGCGCGTTGCGCCAAAGTCCAAGGCCGGTTGGTCCCCGATGCAGATGAAGAACATCCCGCCGCTGCCGGTCCCCGGCGCACCGCGTGCCAAGGAAAGCGCGCCATCCCTGTGCTTGATGCCCGTGATTTCCGTGGTTTCGTGAGGAACAAGATCGTCTGACGTAATGGCTGCCTGATCGAGCAGCCCGCCTTGAATGACGCTGATAGCCGGTTCACCATTGTCGTTGTCCGGCCGCACAACGCGATAAAACCCAGCCCCCTTGTAACGGCCGTCATCCAGGAACTTGAGGAAGCTGCCTGCGGAATGGGGCGCCTTGTCCACGAAGACTTCCAACTCGATTCCGCCAAGCGCAGTTTCAAGTACAGCCACCACGGCTTTCTCCGATTGCGCCTGCGCATCTGCGGAAACAGCGCAGAGCAACAACAGGCCCAACAGCGCACTACCGCACGATCTCACTGCTGCGATCGATCTTCCCCTTCTGCGACCTTGGCGTTCAGCACCATGGCTCTCACATCCGCCAACAGGCGCTTGGCATCGTAAACGATGCCGGATTTGATGACGTGACTGACGCCGCCAACGCGGGTGACCTCGCCCTTTTCCCGGTCAAGGAACATATGGCCCGTCCCATAGAGCAGTTTGAAGTTTGCGACCGGGTTGCCCTTTACCAGAACGATGTCGGCCTGCCGTCCCTTGGTGATTGAACCAATCCGGTCGCTCATGCCGAGCAACTCAGCCCCGTTCAGCGTGGCCGCCTGAATCACTTCCAAGGGGTGGAATCCCGCTTCCTGGAGCAGTTCCAGTTCGCGGATGTAGGCAAAGCCAAACAGCTTGAAGATGAAGCCCGCATCGGAGCCAGCAGCCACCCTGCCGCCTGCATTCTTGTAGTCGTTTACAAACTGCATCCAGCGAGCGAAGTTACGTCGCCACGCCACCTCGTGGGACGTGGTCCAATCGAAGTGATAGGAGCCGTGCAGCTTCGGATCAGGTTGAAAGAAGCGAGTCAACGCCGGCCAAGTGTATTGGTCATGCCATTCGGCTCGACGGGCGCGCATCAGGTCACGGTTCGCCTCATAAATCGTAAAGGTCGGAACCAAGGTGAAGTCCAACCGCGTAAGCTCTTCAATGGTCACGTTCCAAGTGTCGGACCCTGGCGCTGCCGCTTGCGCCCAAAGATTCCCGGCTTCACCGAAGCGCCACTGCTCGTCCGAATAGTTGTAGTCCGGTGGATAGTCTTGAATCGTTCGGTCGATGAACATCGCCTCTGGCAGGCCGTACCAATGCTCCATGCTATCGAGCCCCAACCGCGCGCTGTCCAGCACGTTCATGTGGTAAACACCATTTTGGTCATGGTGATTTGCGGTGCCCATCTGCAGGTCCTTGGCTTTCGCGTAAACTGCGGTGAGCGCTTCCTTGGTGCCACCACGCAGCTTCACGCCTTGTGCGCCGCGCTTCCTTACTGCCGCAACCCACTCCCCTGCGCCTTTGGCATCAGTGATCAAGTTGCCCGGGAAAAGGGCGTAAGGAATGATCCGGGGCGCAACGATCCGGCCTTGATCGCTGCGCCGGGCATGTTCAACAGTCCATTGCAAACCCATGATTGAGCCCACGTCCCGCACCGTGGTAATGCCATGTGCGAGCCAGAGCTTGAAGACGTATTCCGGGGGTGTCACGGGGCCGGCCAGGCCTTGACCGGGGTAGCCCGCGTGCGCATGCGCGTCAATGAACCCCGGCAACGCAGTCATGCCGCTGGCATCGAAACGCTCCTCACCTGGCTCCGCCTGCGGCGGCAAGTCATGGATGCCGATGATCTCATCCGTCTCGATCACGATGCTGACCGGACCGCGCGGCGGTGCGCCAAGCCCGTCGACAAGCATGGCGCCATCAATCACAAGTCTCTTGTACGGCCCGCTCCCCTCGGCTGATCTCCGGTCGGGCGCAGGCGATGGAATGGTCGCGCCGAAGGCAGTGAAAATGGCAGCGGCCTCCTCGCCAGGCTGAGAGGCTAGGCTAGAAAGCGAAGCGATCAACGCGGAGATGCAGAGCAGTTTCTTCAATTTCATGCCCATCCGCCGCCGCATCTACCACGACTTGCCTTCAAGGAAGGCAAGCACGCCATCGAGCCACACATCCTCCGGCAAGTTCATGTGATCGAAGCCGGCAAAAACAGCCACGCGCCAACCGGCATCCTCCAGTGGTTTCCTGTGCTCAACAATCCGCTCCGCAATGGGTAGGTTCAATCCTTGGGCGGGCACGCCCACATCTTCCGAACCCACGTACAAGTAGAGCAAGCCGGCCCTATCGCGCTGCAGTGCCTCCATGCTCTCCTGGTCATCCCAACCAGCCAGACTGGCCTCGTAGAATTTCACGTTGGATACAAAGGTGTCCCTGCCCCGGCCCGGCGGAAGGGCTGCGGCGTTAGCGGCAGACTGCGGAATGATCTCCTCAAAGGGCGCGCCAAGAACCGGCCAGCCGCCGATTGCCAAGCCCGCGCAACGCTTGCTGTGAAGCGCGACCTGCACGCCGAGCGCCGCACCCCAGGAATAGCCGAGCGCCACGAACCTGTCGATGCCAGCCGCATCCGCAACCACTTCGTAGTCCTTGGCGGCAGTTTCGGGCAGCAGATCGTCTGGCAGGGGGCCTGTTGTGCCGCCAATGCCGCGCGGGTAATCGACGTACAGAACCCGGTACTTCTCCGTCAAGCGCGACAGCATCGCGCTATGGTCCTGATCCATCCGAGCGCCGGAGATTTCACTCAGCAGATCGTTCATGCCCTCCGACCAGGGGTAGCCGACCCACAGGGTTGGCGCGTCAGCCGGACCCATCAGCCGGTAACTGATTTCCACGCCATCATCCGCAACAGCGACTCCTTCCCTTTGCGAAGTCAAAGGTTCAGAAGCCTGTTCTGCACAGGACGACGCGAGTAGCAGAATGACGACTCCGCCGAAACACCCGGCCACCTTTGTGATCATTGCATGCATGGCTGAATCCGCACGTTTAACTCAAGCCCTAGGGGACGGGGACAGTTGCGACAATTCGGATACGGCGCGGTGGGCCTCTTCGATCGCGGCTTCGGTCATGGCATTGGAGGCCGCGTCAGTGGCGGCAATCGCGATGTTTCCGAACGGCTGGCTGGCGCGTTTCCAGTGGCGCTTGCCTTCGGGCCACTGGCTCGGCTCGAAGGCGACCCGGTCCGTTTCCGGATCGTACCCGTAGGCGTACCCGTGCGGCCATCGGTTAACCGTGAGCGCCGCAACGTCCCGCGCCGCATCGAAGCCGCCGTCGCCGAGCAAGCGGTTGAGCTGGTCACGCGTGTTGCGCTCGAACGTCTCGAACGGCATGGCCAGCAGCTCGCGCTGGCCGGCGCGGAACTGCTCGCGGGCGCTTAAGCCCGGTTGCAGGGGCGCGCGGATCATGTGCACCAGGATGGGTTCGTCCGGATCCTTGGGGCAGGCGTAGTCGCCGAGACTCACCGGGTAGTCGAGGGCAACGCGGTACTGGAAGCTGCCGGCGCACCGGGCGCGGTGCAGGCCGAGTTCGACAAAGCTTCGCCAGTTGCGGATCAAGGCGTTGGTGTAAACCAAGGGCGAGCGCAGGGAACTGCCGAGCAAGGCCCGCTGCGCGGCCGGCATTTCTGGGCAGAGCGGGGGAATGACGGCGTGGTAGCACGCCATCACCACCTGGCCGCCGGTAACGGTGTTCGCCTTGCCGCCGCGCACGTAGGTGACTTCCACCGGATTGGCGGGCTTGGCGCCGATGTGGCGCACGCGCACCGCGGTGCTGTTCAGGCGGATGCGCACCGGGGAGGCGGGGTCATCGAGTTTGCCGTAGTCAAAGCGAGCGGTGACGATGTCTTCCATGTCGTCTCCGGGCGCCGAGCCGGGAATCATGGCGCGCACCAGCAGTCGGGCAACGGTCGCATTGCCGTCGGGAAAGTGAAAGATGTTGGGCTCGTCCACCCACCCCGAGTCGCCGTAGATGTTGAGGTCGAGATTGCCGAATCCCGGGTAGTCGCTGCTCCATGCGGTGCGGGCCGGCAAAGCGTCGATGCCGATGTTCCATACGCCGTGGGGCAGCGACTCGATGGCGCGCAGGGCTTCATCGCCGATGCCAGCCCTGTCCTTCAAGTAGGTTCGATAGTCGGTGTTGGCTAGGTAGTCGATCTGCGCTTCGGGCGCCAAGTCTTCAAGATAGTTGCGCTGGTCGGCATACAGGCGCGCCAGGTCCGCCTTGCCCGCTGCGGACAGCGGCAGGCCGGCGAGCACTTTCGGATCGTCCAAGGAGCCTATGGCAAGGTGATCCGTGCCGAACGCGGCCTTGTCGAAGAAGGTGGCCCGGGAGAGCCCGAACGAGGCATAGAGGTCGTGGTGATAGGCCGAGTGGAATCGCTTCGGGTCGATGCCGAGTTGGCGGATGAGGCGTTTCGCCACCGGCGGATAGCTGCCCGGCGCTTCCAGCAGCATGGTGCCGCCGTAGCCGATCATCAGGCGGCCGTCGATCTGGAACTCGTTGCGCTTGGCGTGGCCGCCGAAGTCGTCATGATTGTCCAGGACGAGAATCTTGGCGGACGCGCCCATGGCTTCGCGGTAGAAGTAGGCCGCCGACAGCCCGCTGATGCCGCCGCCGACCACCACCAGATCAAAATGCTCGCCGGTGCTGGCCCCGGTCCAGCTCGCACCGTCGCGCAGTGCGTGGGCGATTTCGAATGAGCCGGGATGCGAACCGCGCATTCCGGTCAGCGCCGGTGGATAGTAGCCGGGCAGGTCCTGGGCGCCGACATCCTTGGCTTGGGCGGACTGCGGCAACAGCGCGGCGCCGATGGCGATGCCGACTCCGTCGAGGAAATCGCGGCGCGTGATGGCCGCATCCATGCCAAGTTCCTTGTCGCGGGCGCTCACGATCCGGTGGCTTGGGCTTGCGAGCGCCGTAGGTAAACGCCGATGCCTATGACCGCCAGCGCCAGGAAGGGTTCAAAGGGCCAGTAGGGGAGATAGAGTTCCGGCCATTCGGTGAGCGTGTAACCGTACAGGTACTGATCCGCGACTCCCTGCAACGCCGAACCGATGCCGGCGGCGACCAGGCCGATGCCGATCAGCGCAACGCCGACCGCCCGGGCCAGTGGGTGCGCGGCGGTGCCCAAGGACGCCCTGGCCGCTGCCTTGGCCCGCTTGCGGAAAAAGGCGAAGGCGCGCAGCACCCAGGCGGCAAGGCCTGCGCAGTAGAAGGCGTAGTCCAGCGGAACGGGGTTGGAGTAGTAGAACAGCGCCCACCAGTAAACGCTGAAAGCGTAGGCCCACAGGAAGTAAATGCCGCCAAGGTGCAGGATGCGCCATTGCTTGGGTGTCAGGAGCCGACGGCCTTTCGGGAAGGAGGTCGCCGTCATGGCGAGCAGGAAGGCGTAGCCCACCACGCCCTCTATGGCATCGCGCAGCACATACACCTCGTTGACGTAGTAGTCGGTGTGGACCAGGACCATCCAGAGAATGAAAAGCCCTTGCCAAGCCATGGCCGCAGCGAAGCACAGGCCGAAGTACTTGCGGTTGCGCAGCAGCCAGCGGCTGAAGTGCCCGGGAAACAGCACTTGGAGGGAGGATGCCGCGAAGGCGATGTACAGCCAGGGCACGGCGCAGCGCACGGAGAGCTGGATCATGGCGGAAACGCCAGGGCCGCTGCTGAGGTCCGTGGCCATCATGGCGACGATCATGGCGGCGGAGATCGGACCCGTGACCAGCCAGAACAGCCCCCACTTGTTCAAGGCTCCCCTCTTGAGCACTTCCTTCAGGTCATTGCTCATGTCATGCAGCCACGCTTCGATCAAGCCTGAGCATGTTTAAGGCAATCTAGGAAAGGGGTCATCCTACCGTATAGGTTGAGCAGTATGAAATCGAGGCTTCGAATGCCGCCAGTCATGACAGCCGCATGGCCGACCCCACCGAGCTGTCAACGCCCGGTGAACCGGGCTTCCCGCTTCTCGAGAAACGCTCGCACCCCCTCGCGATGGTCTTCACTCACGAAACAGGCCTGCAACGCATCGAAGCTTTCCCGGGTGTGCTCTTCCGGCGTGCGTGAGGCACCTTGGTAAACGAGCCGCTTGATCAGCCGGTGGGCGAACGGCGAGCCGCGCAGAATCGCGTCCACGAGTTCACGGGTGCGTTCGGCAAGTGCCTCCGGTGCGACGACCTCGTGGGCGTAGCCGATCGCCTGCGCTTCATCCGGAAGCAGGAATCGCCCGGTGAACAGGAGCTCCAGCGCGCGGGGGATGCCAATGAGTCGAGGCAGCAGCCAAGTGCCGGCGCCCGTGTCAGGCACTAGCCCGCGCTGCGCGAACAGCCACGAAAGGCGCGCCCGGGTGCTGAGAATGCGAATGTCCGCATGGCTCGTGAACTCCGCGCCCATGCCCACGGCCGGACCGTCGACGGCGCAGACGGTGGGTTTTGGGCAGTTCGCCAGCGCCCACCAGCCGAGGCCGGGTTGGCGTCCCGGCGCGTCCCCGCTGCGCTCTTCCGGCGTCTGCGTATCGAAATCGGAAAGATCCGTGCCTGCGCAGAATGCCCCGCCGGCACCGGTTAGGACGAGCGCACGGACGGCATCATCGGCGCTCGCCTTGGCAATCAGCCGCCCGTACTCGGCATTCATGGCATGGGTCATGGCGTTCCTGCGTTTAGGCCGGTCAATCGTGATCGTGGCAATGTGGTCCTCTACCTCGTAGCGGATGTTCTCGTGGCTCATGGATTGTGCTTCCCTTGTCCCTTAGCAGTGGTTCACGGCGAATTCTACAGTCGGAACCGACAACGTTCCGCTTCGATTAGGCCTGAGAATCTAATCGGTTGTCGTTCAGGGAAACAGCGCCTGTTCGAAGAACGTCCGGGCGTCTATGTTGGTGCCGGACACGATGGCCGCGACCCGCTTGCCCCGCAAGACTTCCGCCAGCGGACCGAGAAGCGCTGCGGGGGCCGCCGCGCCCGCCGGCTCAAGCGCCAGTTTCGTCTCCAGGAACAGAATGCCCATCGCGCGGCGCATCGCGTCATCGTCGATCTTGACCAGTTCGTCGACGTGTTGGCGGCACAGTTCGAAGGAATAGGGCGCCGCGTGGGGTGCGCCGAGGCTGTCGGCGATGCTGCTCACCTGGTCGATCCCCTGGGGTGAGTTGGCTGCAAAACTGCGGTGCATGGTGTCGGCCCCCTCAGGTTCCACGCCATAAACGCGGCAGGCGGGTTGCGTGGCCTTGATCGCCGCCGCCACGCCAGCGCCGAGGCCTCCGCCACCGATGGGCACGATCACCGCATCAAGATCCGGCGCCTGGCGGGCCAGTTCGAGTCCGAGGGTCGCGCTGCCGAGCACGGAGGTGCGCCCTTCGAACGGATGAATCAAGGTGCGCCCCTCGTCCCGTTCGATCGCTAGAGCCGTCTCGAAAGCGGCGTGCACGTCGGGCACCTGCACGAGTTCGGCACCGTATGCCCGCACCTGCGCCACTCGAAACGGGTTAGCAGTGCGCATCATGACCACCTTCGCACTCGTGCCGATGCGCTGTGCGGCGAAAGCCACGGCGATGGCATGGTTGCCAGCGCTCACCGCCGTGACCCCCCGCTCGCGCGCCGGTCCATCGAGGGCCAGCGCATGAAGCAGGGCACCGCGCACCTTGAAGGTGCCGGTAAGCTGGAGCACCTCCAGTTTCAGGAAGGCCGCGCCAGCGGCACCGAGCCGGGCTTCGATCAGGGGAGAGCGCCAGCGGTGCGTCGGCGTCTCGTTGACCAGCCCATCAAGGGCAGCTCGCGCCTCCTCGATGTCCTTCAGCGCCAACACCCGCGCTCAGCCAGCCCCGAGTTCGTCCACGGCGCGCGCGGCGGCATCGATTGCCGCGTGCAGGTAGGCGGAGCCCTCCGCGTCGGAGTTGGCGATGCTGACGCGTCCGAACGGTTTGCGGCCCAACTCGTGGGGCGCCTGGCCGTCATCCCAATCGGGATCGTACAGACCCAAGTATTCGTACGCGTAGCCGTGCGACCAGCGATTCACCGTGATCGCCTCGATGTCGCGGTCGGCATCGAAGCCCTTGGGTCCGAACATGGCGGCCAACTGGTTCCTAATCTCCGTCTCAAAGGCCGCGAAGGGGGTCGTGTACAGGCGATGCTGGCCCAGGCGGTACAGCTCGCGGGCGTTCTGTTGGCCATTGTTCCGGGGCGCCGGCATGTGGGCCATCCACAGCACCATGGGTTCGTCGCCCTCACTGCCGCCGGGATACCCTCCCAGGCTCACTGGGGGCGCCTGACTGACCGCCTCGAAGAAGCTGCCTGGGCAAAAGTACTGGGCAACGCCGGACGCATTGACGGCAGCGCCGCTGCGCAACAGGACGTTCGCCATTGCGAAGGGCGTCTTGACGGCGTACTTGAGGTTTTCCTTCTGCGATTCGGGCAGTTCGGGGCACAGGTGCGGAATGATCCGGTTGTAGCAAGCCAGGATGCAGTGCTCGGCACGGACGGTATAGGCCTTTCCGCCCTCCACGTAGGACACCTCCACCCCGTCATCGACGTTGACGGCTTTGACCGCGGTGCTGTTTAGGCGCAGGCAAGTCGACGACTCGGGGCGATCCAGCCGGCTGTAGTCGAACCGGGCATTGACGACGTCTTCCATCGTGCTGCCGGGGGCGACTTCGGGAATCAGCTTGCGCACCAGCAGGCGGGCAACCGAGGCATTGCCGTCGGGAAACATGGGATAGCGCACGCCTTCACTGGCAAAGGCGAAGAGCTCTCCAACCAGCGTTCCCGTGAACCCCAGGCTCCTAATGCCGGGAAGGCCAAACATCAACGCCTCCGTCACCGAGATGCAGTCCGTTGCCAAGCCGTAGATGAGCCTCGGCATGGGTTCGAACAGGGCAATGGTGGCCGGCGCCAGCCCGGCCCGGGTGCTCAGGAATTCCTGGTAGGAAGTGGTGTCGATGTAACGCTTGGTTTCGGCCAGGGAGAGTTCGTCCAAGAGGTCTCTTTCCCCTTCGATCAAGGCCAGCAACCGCTGTCCCTGGTCGCCGGGCAGACCGAGCGATTCAATCAGCGCCCGATGGCCGCCCCCGCCCAGCCAAGCGCTGGCCGAGGCGTCTTGCACGATGCGGTCCTGGCCATAGCTCGCGGCATTCAGGTAGTAGCCGAGATTGGCCAGCGGGTCCGATATGAAGTAGCCGGGTTCGCAAGCCGCTTCGAGCTTCTCAAGATCCACGCCGAGCTCCCGCAGCACGCGATGCACGGTTTCGCTGAAATTCTGGTGCTCGAGATTGAGGCTGCCGCCAACGCCGAGCAGCATGCGGCCGTTGGTGTGGAATTCATTGCGCTTGGCGTGGCCGCCGAAATCGTCGTGGTTGTCCAGGATCAGGATCTTCCGGCCGGGCCCGGCCTGCTGGCGGTACAGGTAGGCGGCTGCCAAGCCGCTCAGGCCCGCGCCGACGACCACCAGGTCGTAGCGCTCGTCCAGCAGCGCATAGTCGGTGGGCGCCTCGCCGCGCCACGCCAAGGCATGGGCGACTTCGAACGAACCATCGTGACTGCCGCGCATTCCGGTGAGCGTCGGGGGGTAGTAGTCCTTGCCAATGGGGCCACGGGGAGGCGCGGCGTCCGCTTCGAGCGCCAGCAGGTCGCGCGGGGAAAGCGTCGCCCCGGCCGCCAATGCGAGTGCGGCACCGTTGAGAAAGTCGCGCCTGGTGATGTTTCGGGCCATGTTCTGCTCCTGTTCCTGGTTTTGGCGGGTGCCCTTGTCCTAGGAATGACGTCCGGCATCAGCGGAGTTTCGCGCCAGCGAAACTCCAACGCGAACCGGTCGCACCGAAGGTGCGCGTTCGCGCCGGTTCAAAGGCCTGATCCGTCGGCGGAGTAGATCACCCAGATCTTGGTGTAGCCGTCGGTGGCAAAGGTGCCGGTCCATTCCTTGGGGACGGTGACCGCTTCGCCAGCGTTGATAGTTTGCACCGTTCCGTCGGCGGAGGTCAGGGTCACGCCGCCCTCCAGGAAGTACATGAACTCATCCACCCCATAGGGTTCCTTGATCTCGATACGGACCTTGTCGGACCGGTACATGCCGGATGCGAACTTCCCATCGCTTGAGAGCAGCGTCGTGACGTCTAGCGTCCTGTGGCCATCCTCGTGAACCGTCTCGGTCGTGTCGTCCCGTTCGAAAAGGCTGCCCGCAAGCTCTTCCTTGCTGATCTTCGCTGGCATGACGGCTCCCTCCTCACCCGCAATGGCGGCCAGTGGGGCAGCGAAAACGGCCACACCCAGAACGATCGACGCTGTTACGTTTTTCATGGCTTAAACCCTCTGTTCTGTTGATTGATTCACTCATGTGCATTTCCTCAAGAGTTGCTGTCGGTGCGCGGGCAACTGCGGCGCAAGCCTACCAGTACGCAAGCGCGAGGAAGCCCGCGACCGTGATGAGCGCCCCGATGAGCGCGTAGGGAATCTGCGTCAACGCATGCTGCATCGGCGTGCAGCCCGAAGCCTGTGCGGTCAGCACGGTGGCATCGGAATAGAAGCAGGCGTGGCTGCCGAAGGTGCTCGCCGACAGCGTGGCGCCGATGACCAGCGTCATGTCCGCGCCGAGGTTGTTGGTGAGCGCGGTGACGATGGGCAGCACGATGACGAACACGCCCCAGTTCGACCCGGTCAGGAACGACACCAAGGCCATCGACACGAAGACCACCGCCGGCAGCGACTGGGCGGTCAACAGCGGCTGCATGGTCGCAACGACGTATTCGGCGAGGCCGAGGGCATCGTTCACGTCCTTCAGGATGAATGCCGCCACCAGCACGGCGAGCGGCTCGATCATGGTCTTGAAGCCGTCGATGATGGTGTCGAAGGTGTCGTGCAGGCTCATCATCCGGGTGGCGAGTATGTAAGCGGCGGTGCCGCCCAGCGTGACGTAGATGCCGATCAGGAAATCCTTGTCGAAATACAGGGTGGCGAGCACCAGCAGCACCATGGGCGCAACGAACAGGGTGATCCGCGGCGGGATGTCCTCCCGCGGCTGGATTGATTCGTTGGCCTGCTCGATGTGCGCCGCATCAGGCGGGACGGTCTCGCCGGTAGTGGCGGCTCGATTCTCCGCGGTCTTCATGGCGCCGAGCGACGGGATCACGCCGAGGATCACCAACGGCACCAGCAGCACCGCCACCCAGGCATAGAGCATGTAGGGAATGGCGCTGATGTAGGTGGCGAGGCCCTCGCCCTCGGGGGCGATGCCGTTGGCGACGATCAGCCCGGCGAAGAACACGCCCCAGGTCGAGAACGGAATGATGACGCTGATGGGCGCCGCCGTGGAGTCAACCACGTAAGCCAGCTTTTCGCGCGACACCCGGTAGGCGTCGGTGAGCTTGCGCATCGCCGAACCCGCAGCCAGGGAGTTCAGGTAGTCGTCCACGAATAGAAAGATGCCGAGCAGCCAGGTCGCGCCCAGCGCGCCCTTCGCCGACCGGACGCGCCGCCCCATCGCCTCGGTGAAGGCCCGCGTCGATCCGGTGCGGATCAGCACGCCGATGAGTCCGCCCATGAATCCGCAGACCAGGATCACCCAGGCCACGTCGGCATCCGTCATGACCCGCACCGAGGCTTGCGCGAAACCGTCGATGAACCCCGTACCGTGGAGGATGACGAGGCCGACCAGCGACCCCGCGATCAGCGATTCGATGGGCCGGCGGGTAGCGACCGCGAGCACGAAGACGCAAAGTGTCGGAACGAGTGCAATCGCACCCAAGTCTTCCACGGGCTGCGAACCTCAGCGCGCCTCGGGACGAATGCGGCTAGTCGAAGGTATAGGTGAACCGAGCGCCGACCGTTCGCGGACGACCCGGGCCCCAATCCAGCGCCACGTAAGGGTTGGCCGGACTGCCGCCGGTGATGCCGCCGTCGAAGTACTTGTCGTCGAACAGGTTCTCCACGTACACCGCGGCCGTCCAGTTGCCCGCTGCCCGGTAGCCGACCGTCGCCTGGGCGATGGAGTGGCCGTCCACCATGCGGTAGGCCTCGGGGAAGTTCGTGGATTCCGGCCTCAAGGGCAGCCAGCCGGCCCGCCGTTCGCCTTCCCAACTCCAAGTCAGATTCGCGTAAACGCTGCCGTTGCCGACAGGATAGTCCGCATCCAGCGATGCGAACCAGGTCCACTTGGGGGCGCCGGGAATCGATTGGCCCTCGCACACATTGACGTCTCCGAACACCCGCTCGCCGTCGCCGCAGAATTCCTGGATGCCCTTGGCCTCGCTGTCGAAGAAAGAAAAGCCCGCCATGAACTGCCAGTTCTCGTTCAGCATGGACTGCACCGTGCCCTCGGCCCCGATGCCCTCGAGCTTGCCGACATTGCACACCACCACGGGCAGGGTGAGGCCGCAGGTCGCCTGCATGTCCTCGAATTCATAGAAGAAGGCGTTCAGCGTGACCTGGATGCGCCCGTCCATGATCGTGCCCTTGTAGCCGACCTCGTAGGAAATGGAGTTTTCGCCGTCGAAGTGGGCGGGAACATGGGTGTCCGGCGTGGCTGCCGTGTTGCCGAACGGCGCCACCACGGGATTCAGGGTGAAACTGTTGAATCCGCCCTGCTTGTAGCCGGTGGTCACGCCAGCGAACAGCAGCAAATCGTCGTTGGGCCGGTAATTGGCCACGAAGCGCCAAGTTACGTCCTCCCATTTGACCTTGTCACTGATGGGGCCGTTCGGGGTAAAAAACCCGGTCTGCACCTTGGGCCCGAGCACCGGGCTCGGATTGCGCGCGCTCAGCGCTTCCTGGGAAAAGTCCTTCTCGTCGGAGTTGTAGCGTACGCCGAGGCTCGCATCAATGGTGTCGGTGAACTGGTAGTTCAGGTCCACGTAGGCGGCCCAGCCCTTGAAGCGGCCGATGGTCTCGTTCCAGTCCTCCATGTAGCCGGTAGGGCTCGGCGTCCAGGTGCTGCTGCCGAAGTAATAGCTCAGCAAGTCTGCGTAGCCGATTTGGTTGTAGTAGTCGAACAGGCCCTGGCAGGTGGCGCCCCAATAGACGTTGCAGTAAATCTCCTCGTCTTGGCGCCCCATGAACCGGCTGTCGATGTCCTCGTCGTAGAACGAGACGCCGGCGTACCAGTCGAGGGGCCCTTCGGCATGCGAGGTGAGGCGCAATTCCTGCTCGAAGTAGGTGCCGTCCTGGTCCTGCTCGTAGTCGAATATGCGCAGTATGGTGGCATCGTAGTCTTCCGTGTAACCGTATTCGTGGTCCTTGAAGCCGGTAAGCGAGGTCAGGGTGCCGATGGGCAGCTCAATGTTGATTTCGGCGCTGAAGCTCCAAATCTCGCCCACGTCGAACACGCCGTTCAGCGGCTCATCGAGGCTCACCTCGCGCAGGCCGTCCGGCAGCCTGAGGTCGCCGTAGATCTCCTCAAGCAAGGCATAGGAACCGCCCTCCCCGCTGGCCCGGTACACCGTGCCGGACTGATCCCGGTCTTCGTACTCGGCCATCACGATGACTTCAACGTTGTCATTGTTGTCGTACAGGCCGGTGACCCGGAAGGCGGTCTTGTCCAAGTCGATGAGCTTGTTGCCGTTCTCGACATTGGTGATGTAGCCGTCTTCCTGCATGTGCTGGCCGGCAACGCGCACCGCCAAGGTGTCGCTCAAGGTGAGGTTGAAGCCGCCTTCGAACTCCACCACGTCTCGCTCGCCCACGTTGAGCTCCGCATAGCCGTCGGTCTCGCCGTTGCGCGGCCGGGTGGTGTGGACGTTCATCGCCCCGGAGATGGAATTGCGGCCGAACAGGAAGCCTTGGGGACCGCGCAGGATTTCCGCGCGCTCGATGTCGAACAGGCTGAACACGCCAGAACCGGTACGGCCTTGGTAGAGGCCGTTCTTGTACATGCCGATGGACGGGTCGCCGCCGTTGCCGAAGTCGTTGGTGACGATGCCGCGCACCCGAACCGAGTCAATGAAGCTGTCCTTGGAGTTACCGGTCACCCCCGGCGTGAACTGCGTGAGGTCCTTGACGTCGTTCAGGTTGACTTCGCGGATGAAGTCGCCAGCCAGCGCCTGAATCGCCACCGGCACATCCATGACGGACTCGGCCCGCTTAGTGGCGGTGACGATGATCTCCTCGAGTTCCTGCGCGTGCAGCGCGTGCGACGCGCCGCCGGCAGCCACTGCGGCGGAAACCGCTTGGGCCAGCAGCTTGCGCCTGGGCCGGAAGGCGACCGGCGCGCCTGGCCTCTCCGACGACAGCCTTGGGTTCGCATCCCGTGTGGTGCGTGATCGTCTCTTCGCCATGTCATCCCCTCCCAGTGCCTCAGTGGCGCTTTAACATGTCACGCGACAGGCTAAGGCATGTCGCGTGACATGTCAAGCACTGCTTGCGAGCGGCACGCCCTGTTCTTCCAGTGTCCGGCGCATGACGGCGAGTTGCGCTTCATAGCGGCGCCACCGGCCAATGGAACCCGTGTGCACGGGCTGGCGTACCTGCACGGCGCTGGCCGTGGTCACCGCCGATTCCTGCTTGTGGAACTCGAGACAGGCGTCCTCCCAAGGCAAGTCCAGGAACTCGATCAGTGCCCGGGCATTGGGTTCGAGGTCGCGTGCCGTGTCCTCGTAGGCGATGTCGTGGAACCGGTCCCCGAACCGCTCACGCCATAGCGCCATCAGATGAAAGTAGCGTGCGTGGTGGCGGGCCATCTCCGCTTGGTCGTAAGAGTGGGGGTAGGCATCGGCAAAGAGCTGCTTGAAGCTGGCGAAGCAGGCGTCCATCGGGTTGCGCGTCAGGTGGACGACCTTGGCCCGCGGCAACGCTTTCAAAATGAGCGGGATGTAGAGGTAGTTGGGCGGCAGCTTGTCCACGAACCGAGGCAAGCTGCCACGCAGTGTTTCCGTGGAACGCAAGTAGGCCCGGCCCAATTGCCCGCAATCGACGCCGGCAGCGAGGCGCGCCAACTTGGCCGAGTATCGGGTTGGCTCCCGGTAGTCGGCCAATCGCCGCACACAGGTTCCGAACTGCCTCAACTCACCCGCCGAATGCACCTGCGAATGGCTGGTGATGATCCTCTCGACCAACGTGGTGCCGGTTCTCGGCTGGCCGACCACGAAAATCGGAGCAGGGTCGTCGTGGGCGGCGCCATCCCGCGCGAACCACTCGGCGGTGAAGGTTTCCCCGAAAGCGCGGAACATCTCGATTTCCGAGCGTTCGTTGTAGTCGATGATGCTGCGACGTGCCTTCGCTCCCTGGCTGAAGGCCTCGAATGCTTGCTCCCATTCCTGCAGGTCCTCAAGTTCCTTGCCGAGGCCATAGTAGAGAAACGCGAGTGCCCGTGGATTGCGCTGATCGCTCTGCGCAAGCTCCTGCAGGCGGTCGATGTGCGCTCGGTCTTCCGCCTTGCGAACATTGGCAAGCAGCCAGTGGGCGTTGGCATTTTCCGGCTGCAGGCCGAGTGCGGTGTCCAAAACCGCCGCCGCTTGATCCGTGGCACCGAGAAACACTTGGTTGTTCGCTTGGTTCACCAGAAACGGCACATGCTTGGGCGCCCGGCGCACGGCCTTGGCAATCCAGCGCGACGCCTCCTCCTGATCGCCGAGCAGGCTGTACACCGAGCCGATGAGATCGAGGACGACCGGGTTGCCGTCGTGGTGCTGAACGGCTTCCTCCAAGGCTGCATCCGCCCTCGCCGCCTGCCCGGCGAGCATGAACAGCCGCGCCAAGTTGGCCCAGGCGGCGCCATGTGCCGGCTTGAGCTTGGTGACCGATCCGAAGGCCTTGACGGCGGTGCCGTTCTGCCGCATTTCAATGGCGATCAGGCCGACCAGAAAATGGGCTTCCACGAGATCGGGCTTGGCGCGCAGCAGCCGCCGGCAGCAGGCCGATGCGTCATCGGGCCGGCCGGCCGCGAGATGGCGGAATCCCGCCTGCAACGCGTCCCGCATCCAGGGTTCCGGCGCCGCCGTCGCCGCAGCCACTAGCGCGCCATCCATCCCTTCCGTCATTCGATGGCAAGCTGTTCGTTGACGGCCCGGTGCGCCGCATCGATGGCGCCATCCACGTAGGCGTAGGCTGATGCATCGGAGTTGGCGATGGAAATACGGCCGATGCGCGCCCGCCCGGCAACGTGCGGGCCGTTGTCCCGATCGTATTCGAGCGGGTCGGCGTAGTCGTTGTACTCGTACGCGTAGCCGTGCGGCCAGCGGTTTACCGTGAGCGCGGCGATGTCGCGGGCGGCATCAAAGCCTCCGCCCGCGAGTGCGCCGCTCATCTGCCGGACGATCTTGCCCTCGAGCTCGTCAAAAGTCTGTTCGTAGAGCAGCCGGCGCCCCTGTACGTGCTGCTCCCGCGCCTTCAGGCCCCGCCCGGGAACGGTCGGCACGTAGGTGCCGTGAATGACGGTCGGCTCACTCGACCGCTGCGTGAACGCATAGCCTCCCATGCTCACCGGAAAATCCATGCCAAAGGAGTGCATCAGTTCGCCTTGGGGAATGTAGAAGCTCTGGAACCCCAGGTTCTCGAAAGCCCTCCAGTTGCGCAGCGCCACGCTGATGTACACCAGCGGCACCTTGGTGGCATAGGCGATGGCCTCCTTCTGCGCCTTGGGCAGTTCGGAACACAGATGCGGGATCATCTCGTTATAGCAGGCGAGCACGGCATGCCGGCCGCGGACGCGATGCACTTTGCCGCTTTGCACGTAGGTGACGTCCACCTGCCGGCCTCGGTCAGCGTGGCTGACATTGACGGCCGTGCTGTTCAGCCGCAGCCGCGTGTTGTTTTCCGGGGCGTCCAACAACGCGTAGTTGACGCGCGCGAGCACCAGGTCTTCCATCGACTCGCCCGGTACGGCCGCAGGGATCAGTTGCCGGACCAGTGCGCGCGCCACCCCGGCGTTGCCGTCCGGAAAGTGAAAGATGTACGGTTCGTCGCGCTGCGGCGTCTCGTTCTCGAGCTCCCCGATGCCAAGCCCGCCGGTGCCCGGCATGCCGAGACGAAGGGCCTCCAGTGCGGAAAGCGCATCCCAGCCCACGCCCCAGAAGCCCTTGGTGGTGTCCCGCAGCAGGGTCGCGACTTCCGGGGTGACGCCGGCCCTGCGCACCAGGAAATCCGTATAGCTTAAGGCCCGCAACGCCCCGATTTTCTGCTTGCGGCCCATGCCCTCCAGATAATCAACGCCTTCGGTGAGCAGGCGCATCAGGCTCGCGCGGGACGCATCGGAAAGGGGATACCGGCCAACCGTGCCGGCAATGTCGTCGTGCGGCTCGGTGCGGCCGAAGAACCAGGTCACGTTCGGATGAACGCTGTCGGCACCGTACGCTTCCCGGCTGAAATAGATGGCGCGACCGAGGTTTCGCTGGCTGTAGTACGCCTGGTCAAAATAGTCGTAGAACCGCTCCGTGTGGATGGAGATGTCCTGCAGCAGCTTGCCGGCCACCTTGGAGTAGCGCCCCGGCGTATCGATAGACTGACTGCCGCCGTAGCCGATCAGCAGCTTGCCGTCGACGTTGAACTCGTTGCGCTTGGCGTGCCCGCCGAAGTCATCGTGATTGTCGAGCACCAAAATCCTCGATTGCGGGCCGACGCGCTGGCGATGGAGCAGGGCCGCCGCCAGCCCCGAGATGCCGCCGCCGACGATCACCAGATCATAGGGTTGGTCGGTCAGCGTGGCCGGCCGGGGCCAGGTCGCTCCGTGCCGGGACAACCCGTGGGCCACCTCGAACGACCCTGGATGGCTGCCGCGCATGCCGGTCAGCGCCGGCGGATAGGGCACCCCTTCGGCACTGCCCAGCGCCAGCAATTCCCGCGGGGAAAGCGACAGGCCTGCCGCTACGCCGAGCGCAACGCCGTTGATGAAGTCACGGCGGGTGATGTTGAGCTGCCCGGACATTTCGACCCTCCCCGGTGGCGTCCGGTGATGTTGCCGCCTTTTGGCGAACGCCTCAAGGTGGTGGGGAATTGCGGTCTAGATTGAACGCCGAGTAGGAGCGCGGGGCGGGCATCCGGCACACCAGGCGGGGTTGTCCGGCCATTCTGAAGGGCCTACCACGAGCCTTAACAGTGCCGGATGCCCGCCCCGCGCTCCTCGAAACGCTGAATCTGGATGATTGCGCCGACGATTGAGTTACCATGCGCGCTTCGTGTCTGCTGGCCAACGGTAACTGAACCATGCGCACCGGTGTTTTGATGCGGTGGTTTCCGCTGGCCGCGATGCTGGCCACTGGTTCCGCGCTGGGGGCTAGGGACGATGCGCCAGAACCGATGCAGCGATTCGGTCACGCCGAGGCCAACGTGCGGGTCGATGGCCGACTTGATGAAACCGTCTGGGCACAGGTGCTGGGCACCGAGTACTTCCGCGTCACCATCCCCGACAGCCTGGCCAAACCCCGTTACCGGACCCTGTTTCGGGTGTTCTACACGGAGCGTGGCCTGTACCTCGGATGGGACATGGAGCAGCCCGCCGACACCCTGCTGCGCCGTTTCTCCTCCAGGGACAACATGAGAGTAAGCCGGGATTCCGTGGGCTTCACGCTCGACGTATCGGGGACCGGCGAGTACGGCTATTGGGGTGACCTGGCCCTGGGCGGCAGCCTGACCGACGGCACCGTGCTGCGCGAACGCCAGTTCAGAACCGATTGGGACGGCGCCCTGTTGGGCGCGACTGCCGAAACGGACCAAGGGTGGTCGGCCGAGCTGTTCTTCCCCTGGTCGCAGATGGCCATGCCCCGCGCGAGCGGCGAGCGCCAAATCGGCGTGTACGTTTCCCGCCAGGTTGCGTCGGAAGGCGAGCGCTGGGCCAACCCGCCCATTCCGTTGACCCAGGCCCGGTTCCTGAGCGTGTTGCCAATGGCGAGCCTCGATGGCGTTGACCCGCGCCAGCAGTGGAGCGTTTTTCCCTACGCTTCGGCCACTGTCGATGAGGTGGAGAACGAAACCACCACCAAGGCCGGCGTGGACCTCTTCTGGCGGCCCTCGACCAACTTCCAAGTGACGGCCACGCTAAACCCCGATTTCGGCAACGTGGAGTCCGACCAGGTCATCGTCAACCTAAGCGCTTTCGAGACCTTTTTCCCGGAAAAGCGCCTGTTCTTCCAAGAAGGTCAGGACATCTTCACCACCACCCCGCGCGCCGACTTGCGGTCCTTTTTCGGCCAGGGCTCCCCGCCGACCATGCTGGTCAACACCCGGCGCATCGGCGGCAGGCCCCGTCCCCCCACGGCGCCCGATGACATCGACGTGCCGGACAGGGAACTCGGCCAGCCCACGGAGCTGCGCGGCGCGCTTAAGGCGACCGGCGAGATCGGTCCCTTCCGCTACGGCCTGCTCGGCGCCAGCGAGAATGACCTGAAGTTCGACGCCGGACACCTCAACCTGCATCAGGATGGCAGCGACTACGGCGCCGTGCGCCTGTTGTACGACCGTACGGCGGACGACGGCGTTTACCGGGGTCTCGGTTGGATCTCGACCGCGGCGGTACACCCGGCACGGGAGGCGTACGTGCACGGCTTGGACTTCCACTACCAGTCCGCAGCGGGCCGCTGGACGGTGGACGGGCAACTGCTCCACTCCGACATCGAGGACGACGACCCGGATGCCGCGCAGGGCAAGGGCTACGGCGCACTCATCGACACCGTGTACGCTCCCCGCCAAGGTCTGAGGTACAAGCTGGCGCTGCACAGCTACGACGACACCCTGGACATCAACGACCTGGGGTTCCTCGAGCGCAACGACGCCAGCCGCCTGGAGCTGACCATGGACTGGCGCGGGACGGGAATTCCCTGGGTCCGCGATTTTTCCTTCAGCCCCTTCATGCGCCAGGAGCTCAATGGCAGCGGTCGGCTGACCCAATCGGGGTTCGGCATCAACCAGTCGTTCACGCTGCACAACCTAAACGAACTGGAGTTTGGCCTGGCTTTCTTCCCCGAGCGGTACGAGGATCGCAACAGCTTCGGCAACGGCACCTACCGCATCGAGGAACGGGAACGGATCACCTTGGAGTACGAAACCGATCCGTCGAAACCGCTATCGCTGGAGGCGGGGTTCGAATACAACGGCGAAGAGACCGGCGGACGCAACATCGGCGGCTGGGCCCAGTTGGCTTGGCGTCCAGGCGGCCGCTTCAACTTGGAGGCCGATATCTGGCGCGGCTTCAGCAACGGCTGGCTGCTGCACCAGGAAGACCGCAACTTCACCACCTTTGATGCCAAGGACCTCTATGCGACCCTGTCGATGGACTTCTTCCCCAGCGCCCGGCACCAATTCCGAGTGGCCCTGCAGTGGGTGGCCATCAAGGCCGAAGAGAAAGCGTTCTTCCTAGTGCCCGAGGCGCCCGACGACCTGCTGCCCACCACCAAGCCGCCCGGCCCGGCGGACGACTTCAACGTTTCGGTCCTCAACTTCCAGGCCCGCTACCGCTGGCAGATCGCGCCGCTTTCCGACCTGTTCATCGTCTATACCCGCAACGCCAACGAGTCGCCGGACAGGAGTGGCTTTGGAAACCTCTTCAAGGAAGCGTGGAACAACCCGAGCGGTGACCAGTTGACAGTCAAGCTGCGCTATCGCCTAGGGTCCTGATGGGGTGCCAAGCAACAATACTGCATTGCGTGTAGGCGGCGAAGCCTCGGTGTCCAGGGGTGGCTAGTCTAGCGGCTGGCGGAGTTTGGCTGTAACGAGGGATTGGATTGAACCGCTACGACGTAGCCATTGTAGGGGCAGGGCACAATGGGCTGGTGTGCGCTTCATACTTGGCGCGGGCAGGCCGCCGCGTGCTGGTGCTCGAAGCCGGTCAGGCGCCCGGAGGCTTGGCCGCGGGTCGTGAATTTCATCCAGGTTTTCGCGCCTCCGTCGCGCACACGGTGAGCCACTTCTCGGCCAAGGTGGTGCGGCAACTCGACCTTCGGAAACATGGATTCGGGCACTCCTCGCCAAACCTGAAGACCATTGGGCTTGACCGAGATGGCAACCACGTCGTGCTGGACGGCGACGTGTTGAGTTCGACGGCAGCCGCCGACGCGGAGGCCTTTGCCGGCTACCGGGAACGCATGACGCGATTCGCCAACGCCCTGCAGCCCTTCTGGCTCAAGACCGCGCCCGCCATCGGCAGCGCCGGCCTGGCTGGTTCCATGCGAGGGGTACCCCCTCGCGCTCCCCGGCTGAAGGCTCCTTCCATGACATTCGCGCACATGGGTTATCGACTGCGGCGCCTCGGCAAGCGTGAAATGCGGGAATTCCTGCGCGTGGCCACGCTGCCAGCCCGTGATCTCATGGATGAGTGCTTTCAAAGCGATGTCGTCAAAGCCACCTTGAGTTGGGATGGGCTGGTCGGGTCCAGGCTTGCACCGCGCTCGCCGAATGGCGCCGTCCTCGCCATGCTCTATCGCATGGGAGAAGCGTCGGGCGGCGCGCACGCCGTGCCTGCGGGCGGCATCGACAGCCTGGTCGGGTCGTTATGCGCCGCCGCCCGTGCTGCCGGAGCGGACATACGTTGCGGCGCGGCGGTGCGTCGAATTCTGATCGGCGAACGCCATGCGGATGGAGCTCGCAACGGTAGCCACCCTGCTTCCGACGGCCTGGCCGTCCAAGGCGTTGAACTTGACAGCGGCGAGCGCATCGAGGCCGATTGCGTGGTTTCGTCTGCCGATCCGCAGCGCACATTCCTCGATTTGGTCGGCGTCCCCTTCCTGGACATCGGGTTCACCAACCGGATTCGGCGCCTGCGCTGCCAAGGGTTGGTTGCAAAACTGCACTTGGCATTGGACGGCGTGCCGGAATTCGACGGGCTTGAATCGCCGGACGGGCGCATGATCATCGCGCCCGGCCTCGATGCCATGGAGTTCGCCTTCGATGCGGCCAAGTACGGGGAGTGTCCGGAAAATCCGGTCATGGAAATGGTCGTGCCGAGCCTGCACGATCCCTCGCTCGCGCCCGCTGGCCAACAGGTGCTGTCCGCCCACGTCATGTACGTGCCCTACCGCCGCAAAAGGGGCTGGAGTGATACAGCGCGGCACGCGGCGCGCGAGCGAGCCATCGACACGATCGCGCAATACGCGCCGCGCATCCGCGACCAGATCGTCGCCTGTGAATTCCTCACGCCCGCAGACATCGAACGGGAGTGCCACGTTACGGGCGGCCACTGGCATCACACCGAGTTCGCCATCGATCAGATGCTCATGATGCGGCCCACCTATCAAGCCGCGCAGTACCGCACGCCCATTCCTGGGCTGTACCTATGCGGCGCGGGGTGCCATCCCGGCGGCGACCTAACCGGCGCGCCCGGGCACAATGCGGCGCGGGAGATACTGCAATGAGCGTCTCGTCGTCGCCGGCACTAGACGCCATCGTCATCGGCGCGGGCCACAACGGGCTGACCAATGCCGCCTATCTCGCCAAGGCCGGCCTTAAGGTGGTGGTGCTGGAGAAGAACGACTACATCGGCGGCGCGGCGGTATCCCGGGAATTGCACGAGGGCTTTACCTACTCGAACTGCTCCTACATGTGCAGCATGATGCGCCAAGCCATCCACCGGGACCTGAATCTGAGCCGGCACGGCCTGATCTTAGTGCCGTACCTGGGCACCGTGAACTCCGGCGATGGCGACGAACGGCTCATCTCCTATCACGACGAGACCGCGGCCTACCTGGAACTGAAGCGCCACTCGCCCCACGATGCCGATGCGATGCACCGCTTCCAAGCGGACCTCACCCGCTACTCCCAACTCATCCGCAAGACGCTGCTGCGCACGCCGCCCGACCCGGCACGGCTGCGCCCGCGGGACATCTCGGAGCTGCTGTTCCTGGCCAAGCAGTTCTGGTCGATGGGCGAGGCGCAGATCTACGAATACATCCGCTTTTTCACCATGAGCGCCGCCGAGTTCCTGGACGACTATTTCGAAAACGACCTAATCAAGGCCGCCATGGCGACGCCCGGCATCATCGGCACCGCGCTCGGCGTCTGCTCGCCCGGTTCCGCCTACGTTCTGCTGCACCACGTGATGGGCGATGTTGACGGCAACATCGGCGCCTGGGGCCTCGCCCGGGGCGGCATGGGCGCGATTTCCAACGCCTTGGCGGGCGCCGTGCGCGAGCATGGCGGCGAGATCCGAACCCAAGCCGGCGTACGGCAGGTGCTGGTGAAGAACCGCAGGGCAACCGGCGTGGTGCTCGACAACGGCGACCAACTGAGCGCTCGCATCGTGGTTTCCAACCTGGATGCGAAGCGCACCTTCACCCGCATCATGGATGCCAGCGACCTGCCGGACGGCATCCGGGAGAAGGCCGACAATTTCAAGATCCGCGGCTCATCGGGCAAGGTCAACATCGCCCTGTCCGCACTGCCGAAATTCACCGGGGTTCCCGACAATCCGTACGTCAATCGCGGCGGCCAGGCATTTAGCGGGTCGATGGAGACGTTGGAGCGCGCCTACGACTGCTGGAAGCGGGGCCGCTGGTCGGACGACCCGTTCGTCGAATCGGTCATCCCATCGGCCTGGGACCCCACCGTCGCGCCGCCGGGCCAGCACTGGATGTCGAACTTCATCCAGTACTGCCCGCCGCAACTCGCCGACGGGCCCTGGACAGCGGAGAAGCGCGACCAGTTCGGGCAGACCGTGGTGAACAAGATCGAGCGCTACAGCCCCGGCTTCAAGGACCTGATCTTGCACATGGAGGTGCGCACCCCCCACGAGATCGAACAGGAGATCGGCCTGACAGAGGGCAACATCTTCCAGGGCGAACTCACGCTCGATCAACTGTTCTTCAACCGCCCGTTTCCCGGCTACGGGCAGTACCGCATGCCGGTGAGGAACCTATACATGTGCGGTTCCTCCACGCACCCGGGCGGCGGCGTCTCGGCCACCTGCGGCGCCAACGCGGCCCGGGAAATACTGCTGGACCTGCGGCGCCCGAATTCGGTGCCGGAAGACGACTTTTTCGATGAATAGCCCATGAACGTCCCAGATCCTTTCGCCGGCGAGCGGCCGAAGCTGTCGCCCTTCCATCCGCGGCTTAAGGCGCTGAACGTGCGCGAGGCCTGGTCAGCGTGGAACGGCTACAAGTTTGCCGAGTACTACTACGATGCGGAGTACGAGTACTTCTGCGTGCGCAACCGCGTCGCGACCTACGACATCAGCCCCATGCAAAAGTACGAGATCAAGGGGCCGGATGCCGAAGCCATGCTCAACCGCATGGTCACCCGCGACGTTCGCAAGATCGGGCTGAACCGGGTTGGGTACACCCTGTGGTGCACCGACGAAGGGCGGCTGATCGACGACGGCACCATTTTCCGCCTCGGCGCAGATCGGTTCATGCTGACCTGCGGCAGCCCGTGCGGCGCTTGGCTGGCCAAGAGCGCCTTCGGGTTCGATGCCGTCACGATCAGCGACTGGAGCGATGAACTGGCGGCACTGGCGGTGCAGGGCCCCACCTCGTGCGCAGTGCTGAAACGAATGGGCCTCGACGGCGTGGAAACCGCAAGGCCGTTTGACATTCGGCACTTCGACTTGCGGGGCAGCAGCCTCATGGTGTCCCGAACCGGGTTCACGGGCGATCTCGGCTACGAGCTCTGGGTGTCGCCGGAGCATGCCTTGAACTTATGGGACGCGCTCTATGAAGCGGGCGAACCCTACGGCATACAGCCCTACGGCGAGGCGGCGACCAACATGGCGCGGCTCGAAGCGGGCTTCATCATGCCGGCGATGGAATTCAACGAAGCACTGAAGACGGTCCACTTCGAGCACGACCAGACGCCTTTCGAACTGAGCCTCGACTGGCTGGTTGACTTCCGAAAACCGCACTTCAGCGGCCGCAGCGCGTTGCTGAGGGAGCAGCAGGCAGGACCGAAGTACCGCCTCGCCCGGCTGGACATCGAGGGCAACCGTTCCGCGGAGGGTTCCCACATCTACCGCAACCGGCGTTGCACGAAACAGATCGGTTACGTGACATCGGCCATGTGGTCACCCGCCGCAAAGGCGAACATCGCGCTGGCGATGATCGAACCCAAATTCCTGAACGGAGAAATGTGGGCCGAGATCTACTACGAAAAGGAACTGCGCCACTACAGCCGCGTCGCCCGTTGCACCAGCCGGGAAAAGCCCTTCTGGACCCCAGCCCGCGCCCGCGCCACCCCCGCGCCCGACTTCTAGGCCATTGGACTCTCCCGAACTCAGCAAACGCGGAGTTTCGCGCCAGCGAAACTCCAAACGAACCTTGGCCCCAAGGGCCAAGGTTCGCATTGACATTCCGCGACCGTGGGTATAGACAACGCCTTAAGGGAGGTGTTGCCGATGCGCACCGCTGAATTCGTGCAGAGCTACTTCGATGCTTGGAACCACAAGGATCCTGAGGCCGTGGCGGGGCATTTGGCGGCGGATGGCACCTACCTCGACGTTCCCGACAACGAGCAGAGTTCGCGCGACGAATTGATAATCGAACTGCACGACTTCTTCGCCGGCCATCGGCACCGCTACGAGTTGGTCGGCGACATTCTGGAAGGCAGCCACACCATCGCCTTTCAGTACCGGATGCGTCCCCCTGGGGCGTCACGCTCCGGCGCGTCCGAGGGCTGCATTCAAGGCGCCGAGTTCATGACGCTGCGCGGCAATTCCGCATTGACCATCATCGACTACTACGAGGTTCCCGCCGCCGCGCAGGTGGCCCCTGTCGCGAGCTTAGCGGCGCAGCGGGCACAGAGCCCGAAATACGCGAAGTCGGGGCTGACCAATGACCAACTGGCCCGCTACAAGATGAAGTTGGAACGCCTGATGCAGTCGGAACGACTCTATCTGCGATCCGACTTGACCCTGCCCGAACTCGCGAAAGCCGTGGGTTGCTCGGTGAACCACCTCTCACAGGTGATCAATTCCGGTTTCGGCAGGAGTTTCTTCGACTACGTCAACAGTTACCGCATCGGCCGCGCCAAGGAGCTGCTCTCGGAACTCGGCGGCCACGGCGACTCGGTGCTGAACATCGCGTTCTCCGTAGGGTTCAACTCCAATTCCGCGTTCTATACAGCCTTCA
Organism: Gammaproteobacteria bacterium; assembly: GCA_009843635.1. Taxonomy (GTDB): domain Bacteria; phylum Pseudomonadota; class Gammaproteobacteria; order Pseudomonadales; family Azotimanducaceae; genus Azophilus. Next base: position 13,676 of record VYDB01000007.1, on the reverse strand, counting down.
AGAAGGCAGTCGGCGAGGCGCCCGCGCAGTACCGCCGACGGCTTCTGCGCCAAACCCATTGACGTGAGCCCAGACACCACTAGCGCGGCTGATCTGCGGTTGCACCGAATTCATCAGGCCGTCAAGTGGACGGTCTATACGCTTCTGCTGGTCAATTTTGGCTACTACATCGCTGAGGACGTGATCAGGGGTGCCCATACCCTCACGGCCGAATCCACCTTCCTCCAGTGGACCAGCAACTTTGCCGTCACCATGGACGAAGCGGCCTGGTTCATCCTGCTGTTCATGTTCGAACTGGAAACCTACGCGCTCAGCGATGAAGCGCTGAAAGGCTGGGTGGCGCGGCTCCTGCACGGTGTGCGCCTAGTTTGCTTCGTGATGATCGCCCACACCATCTACGCCTACGGCAACGCGGTCATCACCCTGCAGCCAACCGTGCCGGTCGAGGACGCAACCCACCTGTGCGACCTGGCCGACCAAGACCTTTCCTACGTGTACAACCTGGAATATACGGACATCACCCAGGAGACCTGCGGCGGGCTGTCGAGCGCTACCCAGTTCTACCGAGTGGGCGACGACCCGGTGGTGAGCGACATGGCTGGGCTCCGCCTAGAGCGGCAACTAGCCTGGGCGGATATCTATGAGGGAGTCGCCTGGCTGCTGGCGCTGCTCGCCATCGAATTGGTGGTGCGCCTGCAGGATCGGGGCGTGACCGGCGGAGCGCTGATGCAAACGGCCAAGTGGGGGAAGAGCCTCCTCTACCTCTCCATTCTCGGGGTCGGCGTGTACTGGGCAACGCTCTCCCACTGGCTGTACCTATGGGACGAGATCCTCTGGATTGGCGGGTTCATGGCCATCGACATGAACTTGAGCGAGTGGCGCAAGGAAATGCTCGAAGAAGAAGTGGCGGTGGTGCACGCATGAGGGGAGCCCTCAGCCGGGGAGCGCGAGGGGTCGCCACCGGTCGGGCGCAGCCCAAGCCGAAGCATCGCTTCGGCAGGCGGCGACGCCCCGCAACTGGCTTGCGGGGCTGGGGTTCCCAACGCCCCTCGCATGAAACGGTGTCAGGCAACCCGCCCTAGGTCACAGCATGGACGCGAAAAACCGCCAGCAGGAGCACACCGGCTCCTACTATGCCGCGACCGTGAACGAAGTGACCGACTACCCGGCGCTTCAGGGCAACGTCAGCGCCGATGTCTGCGTGGTCGGGGCCGGGTTCACCGGCGTCGCCACCACGTTGACGCTGGCGGAACGGGGTTACTCCGTGGCGTTGGTGGAAGCCAACCGGGTCGGCTGGGGCGCGTCGGGTCGCAACGGCGGACAGCTCATCAACGGCATGAACGGGCACGAGAAGATCGTCAAGAAACACGGCCCGGGCACCGATGACACCCTGTGGAACCTCGGCTGGCGGGGCCACGAGATCATCTACGAGCGGGTCGAGAAGTACGCCATCGACTGCGACCTGAAACCCGGTTTCGTTGACGTGGCGCTCAAGGCCAGGCAGGTCGCGGAAATCGAGGCGTACGCCGAGGACCGCGCCCGCCGCAACTTCCCCTATCGCTACGAGGTGTGGGATCGGCACAAGACCAGGGAGATGCTGGGCACGGATGCCTACCTGGGCGCCTTTGCCTGCTACCGGGATGGCCACCTCCATCCGCTGAACCTCTGCATCGGCGAGGCGCGGGCGGCGGCGGCCCTAGGCGCCCGCATTTTCGAGCAGTCACCGGTTGTGGACATCGAGCACGGCCCTCGGCCCCGCGTGATCACGGAGACGGGGTCCGTGCAGGCCGATGCGGTGGTGCTGGCCGGCAACGCCTACAGCCGGCTTGAGCAGAGGCACCTCTCCGGGCTGATCTTCCCGGCGGGCAGCTACATCATCGGCACCGAGCCCCTCGACGAAGCGGTGGTGGAGCGCATCAATCCGGCGGACGTGGCCGTGTGCGACCTAAACGAGGTGGTTGACTACCACCGGCTTTCCGCAGACAGGCGCCTGCTGTACGGCGGCGCCTGCAACTACTCCGGCCGCGACCCGGCCGACATCAAGGCGTACATCCTGCCGCGCATGCTCAAGGTCTATCCCGAACTCCAGGACGTGCGCATCGACTTCCAATGGGGCGGCATGATCGGCATCGTGCCGAACCGCATCCCGGCGGTGGGCCGCATCGACGGCAACATCTACTACTGCCAGGGCTACTCGGGCCACGGCGTGAACTCGACCCACGTCATGGGCGAGATCGTTGCCGATGCGGTGGGCGGCACCCTGGAAAAGTTCGACCTCTTCGCCAGCATGAAGCACCTGCGCCTGCCGGGCTCCCGTTGGCTGGGAAACCAGTTGATTGCCCTGGGGATGCTCTACTACAAGCTCAAGGATCGGTTGTAGTCCACGCCTGCGCGATGGCTGCCGATTGGGAACGCAGGTGCCTTTTGCGCTGACGCTGCTATTATACGCGCCGCCCGTGCCCCGCTGATGCGGCGCCACTTTCAAAAAAACTCCCTAAGACCACAAACGACAGGACAGCCAATGACTGAACTTACCCTAGTGCCCCCGCTTTTGGGGGCGGTTGGGCTGATCGCCGCATTCATCATCTATGCGTTGGTCAAGCGCTACGACGAGGGCGACGAGGCCATCAAGAAGATTGCCGACGCCATCCATTCCGGGGCCATGGTGTTCATGCGTCGGGAATACAGCATGCTGGCGCTGTTCGCCTTGGCGCTGTTGGTGCTGCTGTTCTTCTCCGGGCTTGGCACGGGGACGATCTGGGCCTTCATCGCCGGCGCCCTGTCGTCGGCGGGGGCTGGGTGGATCGGCATGTACACGGCCACCAAGGCCAACGTGCGCACCACCACCGCGGCGCACACGGACGGCCCGGCGGCGGCGCTGTCGGTGGCCTTTTTCGGCGGCTCCATCATGGGGCTGGCGGTGGCTTCGCTGGGGCTGATGGGCTTGGGGCTCGTTTACTACTTCTTCGGCGGCGACCCGGAAACGGCGCACGACATCCACGGCTTCGGCATGGGCGCCTCCATCGTGGCGCTGTTCTCCCGGGTCGGCGGCGGCATCTACACCAAGAGCGCCGACGTGGGCGCTGACCTAGTGGGCAAGGTCGAGGCCGGCATTCCCGAGGACGACCCGCGCAATCCCGGGGTGATCGCCGACAACGTGGGCGACAACGTGGGCGACGTGGCCGGCATGGGCTCGGACATATTCGAGTCCTACTGCGGATCCATGATCGCCACCATCGCCATCGCCTCCACCCTCGCCATGACCGCTTTGGACCGCTTGGCGCCGGGCATGGGCGAAGAGGGCCGGGCGGCGCTGATGTTCCTGCCCTTGGCAATGGCCTCGACCGGGTTGATCTGCTCGATCATCGGCATCGGCATCGTGCGCTCGCGGTCGAGCTCCGCGCCGGCGCTGGCGCTGCGCATCGGCATGATGGCGACGCCGGCACTGTTCATCGCCGCCTCCTACTTCGTGGTTCAGGAGATTGGCCTATCCAGCAACATCTGGTGGTCGCTGGTGTTCGGCTCCGTCGGCGGCATCGTCATCGGCCTGGTGACCGAGTACTACACCTCCTCCAAGCCGGTGATGCGCATCGCCCACGCCGGCGAGACCGGCTCGGCCACCGTGATGATCACCGGGCTGGCGGTGGGCATGCAGTCGGTGGTGATTCCCCTGCTCACCATCTGCGCCATCATCTTCGTCTCCACCACCCTGGCCGGGCTGTACGGCGTCGGCATCGCCGCCGTGGGCCTGCTGGCGACGGTGGGCATGACCATGGCGGTGGACGCCTACGGGCCCGTGGCCGACAACGCTGGCGGCATCGCCGAAATGGGCGGCCTCGGCGAGGAGACCCGCAAGATCACCGACTCGCTCGATGAGCTCGGCAACACCACCGCGGCCATGGGCAAGGGCTTCGCCATCGGCGCCGCAGCGCTGGCGGCGCTGGCCATCATCGCCGCCTACGTGGAGACCATCCAGTTCGCCACCGGCGGTGACTTCGTGCTGCACCTCGGCAACCCGGACGTGCTGGTGGGCCTGTTCATCGGTGGCCTGACGCCGTTCCTCATCGCCAGCATCACCATGACCTCCGTGGGCGAGGCGGCCATGGACATGATCCAGGAGATTCGCCGCCAATTCCGCGAAATCCCCGGCCTCTTGGAGGGCAAGGCGGAGCCGGACAACGAGAAGTGCGTGGACATCGCCACCTCGGCGGCCTTGAAGCGCATGCTGCTGCCCGGCGCCATCGCCGTCGCTGTGCCGCCGGTGGTGGGCTTCGGCATCGGGCCGGAAGCCTTGGGCGGCGCCTTGGGCGGCGGGCTGCTCGGCTGCGTGCTGCTGGCGCTGACCATGGCCAACGCCGGCGGCGCTTGGGACAACGCCAAGAAGTACGTCGAGAAGGGCAACCTGGGCGGCAAGGGCTCCGACGTTCACGCCGCCACGGTGGTCGGCGACACGGTGGGCGATCCGTTCAAGGACACCTCCGGGCCGAGCATGAACATCCTCATCAACGTGATGGCGATCGTCTCGCTGGTGATTGCCCCGCTACTGGTGTAGCGCCGCCGGGCCGTCAAACCTCAAACGCGGCCAGCTTCCTCGCCGCCAGCCGGTTGTCGAGCTGCACGTAGTCCGGCAGCCCGTTGCGGTAGGGCGGCGGCGCTTCGCCTTCGATGAGCGGCGCTAGATAGCGCCGGGCCTTGGCGGTGATGCCGAAGCCGTCGGTGCTGATGTGGCTCTTGGGCATCTTGCGCTCCACGTTGGCGACGCGGGCGAGCGGCGCTTCGCCGATGGTCCAGCGGTAGGGGGCATCGCTCAGCCGCTTGATGGTCGGCATCACGGCGTTCTTGCCCGACAAGGCGAATTCCACCGCCGCCTGGCCCAAGGCGTAAGCCTGTTCAACATCCGTGGCTGAGGCGATGTGGCGGGCGGAGCGCTGCAGGTAGTCGGCCACCGCCCAATGGTACTTGTAGCCCCAACGGGCGCGCACCATGTCGGCGATGACCGGGGCCACGCCGCCGAGCTGGGTGTGGCCGAAGGCGTCCTTGCCGCCGGCGTCGGCGACGAAATCGCCGCTAGGGTAGCGGGCGCCTTCGGAGGCGACGATGACGCAGTAGTCCCGCCGCTCCACCACCTCCCGCACCCGTTCTAGGAAGCGCTCCTCCTCGAACGGCACTTCGGGCAGCAGGATGATGTGCGGCGGGTCGCCACGTTGCTCTTGGGCGAGGCCCGCCGCGGCGGCAATCCAGCCCGCGTGGCGGCCCATCACTTCCAAAACGAAGACCTTGGTTGAGGTCTCGGCCATCGAGGCCACGTCCAGGGCCGCCTCCCGGGTGGAGATGGCCACGTACTTCGCCACCGAGCCGAAGCCGGGGCAGGAATCGGTAAAGGGCAGATCGTTGTCCACGGTTTTCGGAATGCCGATGGCGGTGATGGGATAGCCGAGCCGCTCGCCGATGAGCGACACCTTGTGCGCCGTGTCCTGGGAATCGCCGCCGCCGTTGTAGAAGAAGTAGCGGATGCCGTGAGCGGCGAAAACGTCGATCAGGCGGCGGTACTGCCGCTCGCTCTCGTCGATGGACCGCAGCTTGTAGCGGCAGGAGCCAAAGGCCCCGCCCGGCGTGTGCCGCAACGCCGCGATGGCGGCGTCGGTCTCCCGGCTGGTGTCGATCAGCTCCTCCTTGAGCGCGCCGAGAATGCCGTTGCGCCCCGCAAAGACGGTGCCCATGCGGCCGCTCTCCCGCCGAGCCGTCTCGATGAGGCCGCAGGCCGTGGCATTGATGACGGCGGTGACGCCCCCCGACTGGGCATAGAAGGCGTTGGCCTGGGTCATGTCGATTACCTGATGACGGACGCTGAGTTGGGCATTTCAGCAAATTCCGCTGCCAAGTCCAACGGCATGACTCGTTCAGCGCCAACGCGAGGGCGGGCGCACCGCCTGTTGACTATCGGGTCGAGGAATCTGATAAAGCCCCCCAACTGGAAAGTGACGGTCACAGGCTGAATCAACGATGGATCCCATCAGTCAAGGCGCAATCGGCGCCGTCGCGCCGCAAGTCGTTCTGAAACCGGAGAAAATCCGCGTTGCCGCGCTGCTCGGCTGCTTGGCGGGCATGGCGCCGGACTTGGATGTGTTCATCCAGTCGCCCACCGATCCGCTGCTGTTTCTTGAATACCACCGCCAGTTCACCCACGCCTTGGTGTTCATCCCCTTAGGAGCGGCCATCGTGGCGTTGGCCCTGCACGGCTTTGTGCGGCGGCGCCTGCAATTCCGGGAGACCTACCTCGCCTGCCTGCTCGGCTACGCCACCCACGGCCTGCTCGATGCCTGCACCTCCTACGGCACGCTGCTCCTGTGGCCGTTTTCGGACTACCGGGTGGCTTGGAACACCGTCTCCGTGGTGGATCCGCTATTCACGTTGCCCCTAGTCAGCCTAGTGATCTTGGCCGCCGTGCGACGGCGCCGGGCCTTTGCCATCGCCGGCTTGGTCTGGGCGCTCGGCTACATCGCCTTCGGAGCGGTCCAGCACCAGCGGGCCGAGGCCGCGGGCGCGCGGCTGGCGGCGGAACGGGGTCATGAGCCCGTTCGCCTTTCCGCCAAGACCGGGTTCGGCAACCTGCTGGTCTGGAAAGTGGTGTACGAACACGACGGGCGCTTCCACGTCGATGGCATCCGCACCGGCTGGGCGGCGACCGCCTGCCCGGGCGCGAGCGCCGTGCGCCTGGACCTCGGCCGTGACTTCCCTTGGCTCGACCTCGATAGCCAACAGGCCCTGGACGTTGAGCGGTTCCGCTGGTTCTCGAGCGACTACCTCGCCCGCGATCCCCGCCTGCCGCATCGGATCATCGACGTTCGCTACTCCGTGGTGCCCAACACCATCGATCCGCTGTGGGGCGTCGATCTGGACCCCGGCGCCACGCCCAGCAGCCACATCCATTACTTCGTGGACCGCAGGGCACGGGCCGAGCAAACGGACGCCTACTGGCGGCTGATTACGGGCGAGGATTGCCCCGTGCGGCTCGATGCGCCGCCGCCTGGATAGGATCTAGTAGTAACGCCGCAAATCCATCCCCGCATAGAGCTCGGCCACCTGCTCGCCGTAGCCGTTGAAGGGCAGGGTGGGGATGCGGTTGGGGTTGAACAGGGTGCTCGGCAGGCGCCGCTCCGTGGCCTGGCTCCAGCGGGGATGATCGACCTCTGGGTTGACGTTGGCGTAGAAGCCGTACTCCTGGGGAGCCAGGATGTTCCAGGTGTTGCGTGGCTGGCGTTCGGTGAAGGCGATCTGGACGATGGACTTGACCGACTTGAAGCCGTACTTCCAGGGCACCATCAAGCGCAGCGGGGCGCCGTTCTGGTTCGGCAAGGGCTTGCCATAGACGCCCGTGACCATGAGCGTCAACGGGTGGTAAGCCTCGTCGAGGCGCAGAGCCTCCACGTAGGGCCAGTCAATGCCGCTGAACAGCGCCCGTTGGCCGCGCATCTCGCTGGGCCGGTGCAGGGTGGTGAACCGCACGTACTTGGCGCTGCCCTTGGGTTCGAATTGGGCTAGGAACTTAGCCATCGGAATGCCCGTCCAAGGCACCACCATGGACCAAGCCTCCACGCAGCGGAAGCGGTAGATGCGCTCCTCCTCCACCAAGCCCTTGGTCACGTCCTCCAAGGCGAACTTGCCGGTTTTTTCCGCCCTGCCCCGCACCTCCACCGTCCAGGGCTCGATGGTCATCTCGTGGGCATAGCGAGCCGGATCGCCCTTGTCCGTACCGAACTCGTAGAAGTTGTTGTAGCTGGTGATGATCTCTTCTGGGGTCAGCGCCTCGCCCCGCTCGCTGGTCTTGCCCTCGTAGGGCGCATTCGCGAGAGTGCCGGGCGGCACCAGGCTTGCGCCCGCCCCCAAGGCGAGCGCCTTGACGAAGCGACGGCGCGCATGGAAGGCCGCTTCGGAGGTGATTCCCGAAGGCGCTATGTCGATGGGGGGCTTGATGAGCACGGCAAGTTCCTGATCTTCGGTTTAGCCAACGGCGCGGAAAGCCAAGCGCTGCAGAAAACGCCCGTCATTGGGGCTTCTGCCGACGCAGCCATGCCCAAGCGAACTGGGCCGGGGCCGAGAGGGCGTAGGCGACGGACAGCAACAGCAGGATGCGGGGCGGGTCGGCCAGCAGCACGGCAAAGGACAGCACCACCAGCACGAGGGCCACGAAGGGCACCCGGCCCTTGATGCCGAGTTGCTTGGCCGAAAAGTAGGCCAAGTTGGACACCATCAGCAAGGCGATGACGGCCATGACCAAGCCCACGGCAGACGCTGCGAACAAGCCTGGCGTTCCGGTGATCTGCTCCTCCCAAACCCAGATGGTGCAGGCGATGACTGCCGCCGCCGCGGGCGAAGGCAAGCCCGTGAAGCTGGACAAGTCGCTCTGGGTGTTGAAGCGCGCCAAGCGCAGGGCGGTGCAGGCGACGTATAGGAAGGTGAGCACCCAACCCACTTGGCCCAAGCTGGACAGGCCCCATGAAAACGCCACGAAAGCGGGCGCGACGCCGAAGGCCACGAGGTCCGAAAGGCTGTCGTACTGCGCTCCGAACTGGCTTTGGGTGCGAGTCAGACGGGCAATGCGCCCGTCGGCCGTGTCGAGCGCGATGGCGGCGGCAATTGCCAGCACTGCTGCGCCGAACCGGCCGTTCATGCCGGCGATGGTGGCGTAAAACCCAGAAAACAGGGCGCCCGTGGTGATGATGTTGGGCAGCAGGTAGACGCCGCGGCGGCGCGCGTTGCTCCGTTCGTCAGCAGCGGCTACCGCCGCTTTTTCCGTTTCATCAACCGCCCGCAATTGAGGCTTGTCCGGCTTTTCCATGACACCGATGGTGCCACTGGCGGGCAGGACAAATCAATTCTTCGTCCGGTCAACCAAGCGATTCTCTTGAATCCAAGGCATCATGCCGCGCAGCCGTTCGCCGACCTGCTCGATGCCGTGCTGGGCGATCAGCCGCCGTCGCGCCTTGATGCCCGGCGCCCCGGCTTGGTTCTCGGTGACGAACTCCCTGGCGAATTGCCCGGTCTGGATTTCGTTCAGCATGCGCTTCATTTCGGCCTTGGTCTCGTCGGTGACGATGCGCGGCCCCCGGGTCAGGCCGCCGTATTCGGCGGTGTTGGAGACCGAGTACCACATGTTGGCGACGCCGCCTTCGTAGAACAGATCGACGATCAGCTTGAGTTCGTGCAGGCACTCGAAATAGGCCATCTCCGGCGCGTATCCGGCTTCCACCAAGGTCTCGAAGCCGGCTTGCACCAGCGCCGCGGCGCCGCCGCAGAGCACCGCCTGCTCGCCGAACAGGTCGGTTTCGGTCTCTTCGCGGAAGGTGGTGGCGATGATGCCGGCGCGTCCCGCGCCGATGGCGCTGGCGTAGGAGAGGGCGATGTCCCGGGCCTGGCCGCTGGCGTCCTGGGCGATGGCGATGAGGCTCGGCACGCCGCCGCCCGCCGCGTAGGTGGAGCGCACCGTGTGTCCCGGCCCCTTGGGCGCGATCATGATGGCGTCGAGGTCCGCGCGGGGCTCGATCAGCTCGAAGTGGATGTTGAAGCCGTGGGCGAAGGCGATGGCGCCCCCTTCCTTGAGGTTCGGCTCGATCTGTTCAGCGTAGATGCCTTGCTGCAGCTCATCCGGGGTGAGCACCATGACGAGATCCGCATCGGCCACCGCCTCGGGCACCTCGCGCACCTCGAATCCCGCCGCCTCCGCCTTGGGCGCGGAACCGGAGCCCGCACGCAGGCCGATGACCACGTGGCCAACCCCGGAGTCGCGCAGGTTGTTGGCATGGGCGTGGCCCTGGGAGCCGTAGCCGATGACGGCGACCCGGGTCTTCTGGATGATGGAAAGGTCGGCGTCCTTGTCGTAATAGACTTGCATGGTCAATCCTGTTGGTTGGAGTCTGTGTAAGGGGCGAATGGGCGGCTAGGCGCTCAGCACCTTCTCGCCGCGACTGATGCCGGACACGCCGGAACGCACCACCTCGATGATCGCGGAGCGGTCCAAGGCGCGGAGGAAGGCGTCAAGCTTGCCGCTCTCCCCGGTCAACTGCACGGTGTAGGCGGCGGCGGTTACATCGACGATCTGGCCGCGGAAGATGTCGCAGGTGCGCTTGACCTCCGCCCGCTCGGCCCCCTGGGCGCTGATCTTGACGAACATCAGCTCCCGCTCGACGCAGGCGGCCTCGTGCAGATCGAGCACCTTGACCACCTCAACCAAGCGATTGAGGTGCTTGGTGATCTGCTCGATCTTCTCGTCGGAGCCGTCCGTGCTCAGCGTCACGCGGGACAGGGTGGCGTCCTCGGTGGGCGCCACGGTCAAGGTCTCGATGTTGTAGTTGCGCTGCGCGAACAGCCCCACCACCCTGGAGAGGGCGCCCGGCTCGTTTTCGAGCAGCACGGCCAGCACTCGGCGGCTCACATGTAGTCTCCCTGCTGGCTGGTGGTGATCTTGTTCAGGTACATGTCGCGCATGGAGCCGCCCTTGATGGCCATCGGATAGACGTGCTCGTCCGGGTCCACCCAAACGTCCACCAACACCACCTTGTCCTTCAGCTTGGCGCTGAAGGCTTCGTCCATGGCGGCGTCCAGGTCGCCGGTGTGGTCGATGCGAAAGCCCACATGGCCGAAGGCCTCCGCCAGCGTCTTGAAGTCCGGCAGGGAGTCGCTGTAGGTGCTCTGGGAATGGCGGCCGCCGTACTGCATGTCCTGCCATTGCTTGACCATGCCCAACGCCTGGTTGTTGACGCAGATGACCTTGATCGGCAGGCCGTACTGCAGGCAGGTGGAAAGCTCCTGCATGTTCATCATGAAGCTGCCCTCGCCGGTGACGCAGGCCACCGTCGCCTCCGGGTAGGCGAACTGCACGCCCATGGCCGCCGGCAGGCCGAAGCCCATGGTGCCGAGGCCGCCGGAATTGATCCAGCGGCGCCCCTCGGGAAACTTGTAGTACTGGGCGGCAAACATCTGGTGCTGCCCCACGTCGCTGGTGACGTAGGCGTTCCCTCCGGTGGCCCGGTACAGGCTCTGAATCACCTGCTGCGGCAGGATGATGCCGTCCTCGCGGGGCTTCATCACGTGGTCGAGCCCATAGGCGTCGCGCCACTCGCAGATTTGGCGCCACCACGCCTTGCCGGCCGCTTCGGACCGCTCCGGTTGTTTGCCGAGTTCCGCTTCAACCAGCGGATCGAGTTCCTCAAGCACGCTCAGCGCATCGCCGACGATGGGTATGTCGGCGTTGATGATCTTGGAGATGGAGGCCGGATCCACATCGACGTGGATGATCTTCGCATCGGGGCAGAACTTGTCCGGGTTGTTGGTGACCCGATCATCAAAGCGGGCGCCGACCGCAAAAATGAGGTCCGCATGGTGCATGGCCATGTTGGCCTCGTAGGTGCCGTGCATGCCCAGCATGCCGATGAACTGCTCATCGTCGCCGGGAAAGGCGCCCAATCCCATCAGCGTGTTGGTGACCGGCGCGCCCAGCCGATGCGCGAGCCGAGTGAGCGCCGGGCCCGCGTCGCCCTGCACCACGCCGCCGCCGCTGTAGATGATGGGCCGCTCGGCGTCGATCAGCGCCTTCGCGGCCTTGCGCAATTGGCGGCCGTTGCCCCGTTTGGCCGGCTTGTAGGAGCGCAGGCTGACCGACTCGGGGTAGTCGTAGGGCGCCGTGATCGCCGGATCGGTGGTGTCCTTGGGCACGTCGATGACCACCGGGCCGGGCCGTCCAGTGGTGGCGATGTGGAAGGCGGTCTTGATCGTGCGCGGAATCTCGGCGCAGTCCCTGACCAGGAAGCTGTGCTTCACCACTGGCCGGGAGACGCCGACCATGTCGGTCTCCTGAAAAGCGTCGGTGCCGATCTGCCAGGTCGGCACCTGGCCGGAAATGACGATCAAAGGGGTCGAGTCCATGTAGGCGGTGGCGATGCCGGTGATGGCGTTCGTGGCGCCGGGGCCGGAGGTGACCAGCACCACGCCAGGCTTGCCGGTGGCCCGGGCGTAGCCGTCGGCCATGTGGGTGGCCGCCTGCTCGTGGCGCACCAGGATGTGCTCCACCTTCTGCTGCTTGAAGATGGCGTCATAGATGTGCAGCGCCGCCCCGCCCGGATAGCCGAACAGGTACTCCACCCCTTCATCCTGCAGCGCCCGCACCAGCATGTCGGCGCCGGACAACGTCTCGCTCATGGCAGCAGCCTTGAATCCTTTGGTTAACCGATTGATTTCGAGGAAATTTTCGCGCTCTATAGCGCACGGAACTGCGTATTTTTGGGGTTTAGGCGGTGGCTGTCAAATTGATGGAAGGCGATTCAGGCGGCGGGCCATCCCCAACGGCGCTGGCAGTTTGGGCAATACACCGTCGCCCGTCCGCCAAGACGTTGGTTCCGGAGGGCTGCGCCGCAGCGTCGGCAGGGCGCGCCGGCCCGGCCGTAAACGTTGAGCTGCTGCTTGAAGTAGCCGGGCTTGCCGTCGCTGTTGACAAAGTCGCGCAGGGTGGTGCCGCCGACCGTCACGGCATGGGCGAGCACCTGCTTGATGGCCGCGGCAAGATTCGTCCAGGCCACCAAGGTCAGCCGGCCCGCGGCCACCGAGGGGCGAATGCCTGCCAGGAACAGGGCTTCCGCCGCATAGATGTTGCCGACGCCCACCAGAATGCGGCTGTCCATGATGAAGTTCTTGACCGCCACTTTACGATTGCGGGCTTTCTCCTTGAGATAGCGGCCGCTGAGGTCGCCGCCTAGGGGCTCGACGCCAAGGTGGGCGAGCAGCGGATGGGGCGGTGCGCCCGCCGGGTGCCAGAGCACACAGCCGAAGCGGCGTGGGTCGTTGAGGCGCACCGAGGCGGTGCCGAAGTCCAGGTCCACGTGGTCGTGCGGGGCGGGGTTCTCCGGCGCCGTCAGCAGGCGCAGGCTGCCGGACATGCCGAGATGCAACAGCAGGGTGCCGGTTGGAAATTCAAAGAGCAGGTACTTGCCGCGGCGGTTCAGGGCGTTCAGGCGGTCGCCGCGCAGGTGATCCGGGATTTCAATCGGCCAGCGCAGGGCCGGGGTGCGCAGGGTCCAGCCAACCAAACGCTGACCGACGATGCGGTCCTTCAGGCCAGCGCGGGTGGTCTCGACTTCGGGGAGTTCTGGCAAGTCGTTACTTGATCTTGGCTTCCGTGTAGAGGACGTGCTTGCGGATCACCGGATCAAACTTCTTCATCTCCAGCTTGTCCGGCGTGCTGCGCTTGTTCTTGTCGGTGGTGTAGTAGTGACCAGTGCCGGCGCTCGACACCAGCTTGACCTTCTCGCGATTGCCCATGACAGGCCTCCTTAGCCTTTGGCTGCTGCGTTGCCGCCCTCATCCGGCGGCGCGCTCGGTTAGACTTTCTCGCCCCGCTTGCGCATGTCGGCCAGCACTTGGTCGATGCCCTTCTTGTCGATGATGCGCATGCCCTTGGCGGACACTCGCAGCCGCACGAAGCGCTTCTCGTCCTCAACCCAGAACCGATGGTAGTGAAGGTTCGGCGAGAAGCGCCGCTTCGTCTTGTTCTGCGCGTGGCTGACGTTGTGGCCCGACATGGGCCGCTTGCCGGTCACTTGGCACACCTGAGACATGGGAGGCCCCGAAAAAATGAGGGCGCGTTTATACCAAAGGCGGGGGCCAGAGTCTATGTTACTCAGTGG
>VYDB01000070.1 GCA_009843635.1 Gammaproteobacteria bacterium | reverse complement strand
CAGCCCCGGCCGCCCCCGAACTCAACCCAAAAACCCTACAGCGCAAGTCCCTCGTTTGCGGACGACGCTTGAGGTTTTGGTGAGTTTTGTAGAATAGTTGACCAGCCCTCCGCTTAGACGCAATGCCGATCATGCCCCCAAACTGGAGCAACCGGCTCAAGTCCAACACCTACACGCTGTCCGGCCTGAGATCGGAAGACCGGAAGCGAGGCCACATGGCATCGGGGGGCAAGGCATGAATCACAATGATCCGCGAAGGCCGCCAACAAACGCCATAAGCGCTACTCCGCCGCGCACAACCCGGCGGGCGGGCTCGATATCCCGTCACATTGGGACAGTTCGGCTTCAAGCGCGTCCGCCTCGTCCGCATCCACGGACAGCCGGTGCTTGCGCTTCACCTCGAGAACTTGGGTCGCGTACCAGCACCGATTCCGCTCAGGAAGCCAGTCGAGGGCGTCCTTCGCGCCCTTGGCGCGGTTCACCGAAGGCGTGGCCAGCGCAAGGTTCAGCACGTCGCCCGCAAAGGCGCGCTTGGCGTCCGCGCCCCTCCGGCACATGCCGCTGCGGTGCGCCTCAGACAAAGCCACGACGTGGTCGATCTCAAAGGCGTCCGCCGAACCGAACCGCATGCAGGAGTATGGGGAGAGCCTGCCCCCGAACTGCTCGACGATGTCATCCTCCAAGGCTCGATGCCTGGTTCCGTACTCCCCGCGGTCATAGGCCGCGCCGACGCAGCGGGACTCCGGAGCCACCGCCAACCCGCGCCAGCGATGCCCAGGCGTTGCCGAGAGGCTCGTCACATGGCCCTCCGGGGTGGCCATTAGGTTCATCACCGTCAACGGGCGGTCGCTGGAGACCTGCAGCCGCCACTTACCGTCGCCGTCGCCCAGGGCGTCCTCGATGCCCGCCCCCTGCGGCCATTCGCCCGGCGCGATGCCGGCCTCCAAGGCCATGGCGTCAACGGCCAGCGCAACGCCTGCGGGGATGGACAGAACAATGTCGCCCCGTTCGCCTGCATCGTCGATGCCCTCAACCGAAACCCGTGCTGCCGCGTCCCCGTCGTTCACCAGCCGCAGCAGGCTGCGCTGCCGATGGTTGCTGGCCGGGTTGAAGGTTGCGATCCGGTGGTGTCCGCCGATCAAGGGGACGGCATCAAGCATGGCCGTGAGGAAGCCGCCCCGAACCCGCAGGTAGGCGAGCGCCTCAATGTCCGCATCGCCGCTGATCGAAAGCCGCCAGTCGCCCAGGCCGCTGCCCACGCCGGACATTCCCTTGCCAGCATGGCCGAACTCCAAATCCTTGGAGTTGAAGTGCGCGGCCGCATGGGCGCCGACGGCCAGGCTGACCGGATCGGCTTGGTTGCCCGCATCGTCCGTCGCGGCGATTGTGACTAGGCCTGCCAGTCCACCGTGGTTGATCAGGCGCACGAAGCCCTCGCGGTCTGGATCGCTCGCCGACGGGAAATAGGAAAATTCCGCAGCATGGGCGGCGGCGCAGAACACAGCGCCGATCAAAGGCCAAGCCACCCAGTGCGCCCGGCCCCACTTTAGGGCGCTCTTGGAAGCGGTGCCAAGGGGAGGGCGGCAGATGCACCGGATGGTCTGAGAGCTAGGGCGTGCGGTCGCGATGCCGCCAGTCCGTCGGCCCGACGGGGCTTGTCCTCTCAATTCTGGCAGGGGGCGTTGACCTTCTTCGGTCTGGGCGAAGCGGCCTCCGGCAGCGGCGGCATAGGCTCGCCGAGCAGATGGGCGGCGAACGAGGGGATGGGCATGCGCAGCCTCGATCCCGGCAACCGCTCCAGAAAGCCACTATGCTGTGCGGCTGAGATAAAGCCGTCCACCTCGCTAGGAGGCAGGTTTAGCGGCGCTCCTTCCATATAGTCAACCACGTCATCAAGGTGCATTTCCCCGCCGCCCTCGCGCAGCAACGGCGCAAGGTGGCGCGCGTATCGGGAATGGCGGGCATTGTGCCGATCCAGCCCCCGAACGCGCCGGTCATAGTAGCCCTTCCGGCCCTCATCCCCCAAGGCCATTGCCTCGGGAAGCAGTGCAGGGCCAGCCTTGTCGAGCCCCTTTTTCGCCCCCGACGCCCCCGCTTGGCATTCCAGCGTCGTCAATGCCGCATTCAGATAGACGGCCAAGTGCTGCGGCCAGTTTGCGCTGCGCTTGAGGATGGCGCGTTCCCAATTGTTGGCGTTCTCCACTTGGTACTGCGAGAAGCATCGGTGGACCGCCTTTTGCGACGCTTCGTCATTCAAGCCCGCAAGCGGGAGGTCGTAGCCGACGGAACCTCGCGATATTCCAACGTCCCCCAAGGCGTCCCATGTACCCGGCAGGCCGAAGGCGCAGAAGGAAATCGATGCGGGCACGAAGCCTTGATGAATGGAGGATAGCGTCCCAGGAATCGCCCCGGGCGCCTGATCGGATATCTGCTGCGCCTCATCGATCAGCAGCACGATCTGCCAGTCGCTCCAGTCCTTGGCCCGCCGGTCCGCCACATGCTCAAGCTGGTCGAGCCGATCGCTTGAGGCGCCGCCGACCCGCACGCCCAATGCCCCGAAGCCCCGGTCCATGACCGTTGAGGCAATCTCGCGAAGCCCGCGCTTCATCTGCCGAACGGAGTCCTCGCCCAGAAAGGCCCGCAAGCGCTCCGCAACGTCGGCGTCTTCGCCGGGCATGGCGGCGAGCAGGTCAGAGGACATCCGCCGGGCGATGGCCGAATCCACGGCGCGGCCAATGCCGAGCGGCATTTCGGCGTGTGCGCCGTTGAGCAGGACGGGGAGCCAACGGCGGTTCCCCGAGCCGGCGGAGGGGAACGCCCGCATCTCCTCCATGAACTGCGCGAGGAGTGCGCTCTTGCCAGCCCCCGGCGGGCCTTCGACGACGGGGGTGGCGTTGCTGCGGCGATCGAGCAGCAAGGCGTTGGCCATCTGGCGGAAGGTTGAGATTTCCCGCTCACGCCCGGAAAAGAAGGGTACGCCCCGCCCCGTGGACAATTGCGCACGATCTCGTTGGGCGAGGAAGTCATGCAACGGCACGTCATCCTGCCCGCGCAGTTGGCCTTCATCAATGTAGTGCTCATTGATCAGCCCCATGCTGGGAGTGTAGCACGGGCTTTGGGGCTTCACTTCGGCTTGTTCTCGCCAACTCCGTAGGGTGGATTTGGGCCGGATCGCACGGATACTGCAAGAAAAGTGCATGGCCAAGCGCGCTTTTGGTGAAGTCAGGCGCCAAAATGGAGATTTGCTGTTGCCGCGCAATTTGCCTTGAATTGCTCTAAGGGGCCGCTTTAGAATCCGCCTGCCCCGCATCGCGGAACCTCATTGGGAGACACCTCAAGCATGAGCAGCGTTGAAGAACGAGTCAAAAAGCTTATTTGCGAACAGCTTGGCGTCAAGGAGGAGGACGTCAAGGATGAAGCCTCCTTCGTCGAAGATCTAGGCGCCGATTCCTTGGATACCGTTGAGTTGGTCATGGCGCTCGAGGAGGAGTTTGAGACCGAGATTCCCGACGAAGAGGCGGAGAAGATCACGACGGTCAAGGAAGCCATCGACTACATCGTCCATAACCAGTAGTTCATGCACGCCCTCAATTCGCCCAGGTTCCGCGAAGGGCACAGGGCATGACCGGTCGTAGGGTTGCCGTCACCGGCTTAGGTGTAGTCTCCCCCTTGGGCAACACCGTAGCCGAGGCTTGGAGTGCCGCCGTCGCCGGCAAGAGCGGCATTGCGCCGATCACCAGCTTCGATACCACAGGCTTCGCCGTCACTTTTGCCGGGCAGGTGCGTGATTTCGATGTCGAGCTCTACATGGAGCGCAAGGAAGCTCGGCGTTGCGATGAGTTCATCCAGTACGGCATTGCCGCGGGCGTTCAGGCCATCGCCGATGCGGGCTTGCCGAGCAACCCCGAGGATGCGCACCGCTACGGATTTGCGGTCGGCTCCGGCATCGGCGGCATCAACAACATCGAGAAGACTCGATCGACCTTGGAAAAGGGCGGGCCGCGCCGGGTGTCGCCCTTCTTCGTGCCGGGCAGCATCGCCAACATGATCGGCGGCCACCTGTCCATCATGTACGGCTATCAGGGCCCCAACATCGCCGTGGTCACGGCCTGCACCACGGGCACCCACAACATCGGCATGGCGGCGCGGATGATTCAGCATGGCGACGCCGACGTCATGGTTGTGGGCGGCGCCGAGTTCGGCACCTCGCCCACCTCCATCGCTGGATTTTGCAACATGAAGGCCCTGTCCACCCGCAACGACGCGCCGGAGGCCGCCAGCCGCCCGTGGGACAAGGACCGGGACGGCTTTGTGCTCGGCGACGGCGCGGGCGTTTTAGTTTTGGAGGAGTACGAACGGGCGGAGCGGCGCGGCGCAACCATCTATGCGGAGTTTCTCGGCTTCGGAATGAGTGCGGACGCCTATCACATCACCAGCCCTCGGGAAGACGGCGCCGGTGGCATCGCCTGCATGGAGAACGCGATGGCCGATGCGGGCCTCAGTCCCGGCGACATCGACTACATCAATGCCCACGGCACTTCGACGCCCTTGGGCGACGTGGCCGAAACCAAGATGATCAAGCACGTCTTTGGCGACGATGCTCAGGTGCCGGTCAGTTCCACCAAGTCGATGACCGGCCACCTGCTCGGCGCGGCAGGGTCCGTGGAGGCGATCTTCACCATCTTGGCGCTGCGCGACCAGGTTTGTCCGCCGACCATCAACCTCCACTGCCCGGGCGACGGATGCGATCTCGATTATGTGCCGCAGCAGGCCCGCCCGGCCAGCCTGCGCATTGGCCTCAGCAACTCCTTTGGTTTCGGAGGCACCAACGGCACGGTGATCTTCGGCGCCGTGTGAGCCATTGAGCCGAGGCGTTCCGGGCATTGCCATGAAACCTCGCTTTGCATTCTCCCGAGCTGCCGCGTTGGCAGGTGGATTGCTCGGCGCCTTCGTGCTTGCCGCAGCCGCCGCCGTTTGGTGGGTCGATCGCTGGTGGACGGCCCCCTTGACCTTGGCCTCGCCCGCTGTGCTGGTTCTGGAATCCGGGGACACGGCGGTGGATCTGGCCGACAAAATCGAGGCCGCCGGATGGCTGGAGCACCCTCGCTTGGTGCCTTGGGTCATGCGCTTCAGGGGCGATGCGGAGCGGCTCCAAGCCG
Source organism: Gammaproteobacteria bacterium (assembly GCA_009843635.1). Classification (GTDB taxonomy): domain Bacteria; phylum Pseudomonadota; class Gammaproteobacteria; order Pseudomonadales; family Azotimanducaceae; genus Azophilus. Next base: position 7,188 of record VYDB01000070.1, on the reverse strand, counting down.
GCGAGTACAGGGTGGCAGCGGGGGAGACCCTGGATGGGTTGATGGCTCGCCTGTTGGTTGGCGACGTGGTTGTTCACTCGTTCCGCATCGTCGAAGGCAGTCGCATCGCTGACTTGCTCAACACTTTGGGCACGGACGGGCGGTTTACGCACACGCTGGGCGCGGCCCGCCCGGAAACCCTGCTGGCGGACCTAGGTTCGGAGATGGCGCCGGAGTTGGGTGCGCATGGCGAGGGGTGGTTCTTTCCCGACACCTACTCGTTCACCGCGGGCGACGAAGACCGCGCCCTGCTGCTTCGCGCCCACGCCAAGATGCGCATGGAGCTGGAAGCCGCATGGGCGGGCCGTGCGCCGGACTTGCCCTATGGCAACCCCTATGAAGCGCTGATTGCGGCCTCCTTGGTCGAGAAGGAAACCAGCCGGGCCGAAGACCGCGCCCACGTCAGCCAGGTGTTTGCGGCGCGCCTTAAGCGGAACATGCGCCTGCAGGCCGACCCGACGGTCATCTACGGGCTCGGCGAGACGTTCGACGGCAATCTGACCCGGGCCCACCTGCGCCAGCCCACGCCCTACAACACCTATGTCCATAAGGGCCTGCCGCCGACCCCCATCGCCTTGCCGGGCAGGGCCGCCTTGGCGGCAGCGCTGCACCCGAGCGGCGCCGAGTACCTCTACTTTGTCGCCCGTGGCGACGGCTCAAGCGAATTCTCAGCCACCCTGGATGCGCACAACCGGGCGGTTCGCAAGTTCCAATTGAACCGCCGCCGGGCACGGGCCGCGCCGGATTCCTGAGCACGTTACGCGATCTTTGCTAACCTAGCGTCGTTGAAGAGGGCACCGGCGAGTGGAAGGCAAATTCATCACCCTGGAGGGCATCGACGGGGTGGGCAAGAGCACCCAGATGGCTTGCATCGGGCGGTTGCTTGAGGAAGCGGGCATCGACCATATCGCCACGCGGGAGCCCGGCGGCACGCCGCTGGCGGAGCAAATCAGGCGCTTGCTGCTCGAAGTGCGCGATGAGGACGTGGCCAGCCTCGCCGAGCTGCTGTTGATCTTTGCCGCCCGCAGCCAGCACCTGGAGGAGCGAATTCGCCCGGCGCTCAAGGCTGGCGTTTGGGTGGTCAGCGAGCGCTTCACTGACGCCACCTACGCCTACCAAGGCGGCGCGCGAGGCTTGAGCGAGCGCACGATTGCGCAATTGGAGTCCTTGGTGCAAGGCACCTTGCAGCCGCACTTGACCCTGTTCCTGGACGCTCCGCTGAGCGCCGCTGCGCAGCGCATGGGCGACCGCGCGGGAGCCGACCGTTTTGAGCGGGAGGGGGCCGAATTCTTCCGCCGGGTGCGGGAGGGCTACTTGTCGCGGGCCAAGCTTCACGAGCGCATCCTGGTGATTGATGCAGCGCGTCCGGTGGAGGAGGTGGGCACCGCCGTCGCCGCCGCCTTGCGCCCGCTGATCTCGGCGCACTTGTCCGAGGTCGCCGCCACCCGGGAAAGCCAGTGAACCTGCCGTGGCAGGAAGCCAACAAGGCGAGCCTAAGCGCCGCCGTCGAGTCCGGACGGCTGCCCCACGCGCTGCTGCTGAGCGCCTATCCGGGATGGGGCGCAGCGGGGCTTGGCGAATGGCTGGCGCTAAAGGTCCTAGCTCTTGAGGGAACGCCTGAAGCGCGGCGCTTGGCCCACCCGGATTTGCGTTGGCTGGCACCGGAAAAGGGCGTCATTCCTGTGGATGCCATTCGCCGGCTGCGTGACTTCAGCGTCGGCGCCCCGCAGATGGCGCCCGCCAAGGCGGTGGTGCTCGAGGATGCGGACCGCATGAACGTCAATGCCGCCAACGCGCTGTTGAAAACCCTGGAGGAGCCCTCGGCAAACACTTATCTCATCCTGACCAGCCAGCGCGCCGGGGCCTTGCCGCCCACCATTCGCAGCCGCTGCCAGAAGGTTGCCATCGCCCGCAATGCCCAAGCGGCGAAGACTTGGCTGGAGGATGCCAAGGCGCGGCGGTTGCTGGACGACTACGATGGCGCGCCCCTGCTGGCGTTGGCCGGGGCCGAGGAAGGGGAGCGCCCGATGGCGGAAATGCTGGGCGAACTCGGCCGGGGCGGGCGGGAGCGGACGGCGGCGATGGTCGAGGAGATGCTGGCCTTGGACCCGGCGCGGCTGAGCGCCCGTTGGGCCCGCTGCCTTGTCAACGCCATGAGCGGGGCTGCGCCGAGCCTCGGCCGCGCTGCCGCAGACCGGCCCACTTTCGCCTTCATCGACGAGTTGCAGTGGTTCCATCTGCAGGTGGTTGTGTCGAGCAGTGCCAACGTGCGGCTCCTGCTGGAGCGGCTCTGCCACCGTTGGTGCCAGTTGGTTGCAGGGTAGTGGGAGCCACCGTGCCCCGATTGGCTGCCGTTGGTGAATGCATGCTGGAGTTGCGGGGCTCCGGCGGAAATGGCCTTGCGCTTGGCTACGGCGGCGATGTTTTCAACACGGCCTTATATGCCTCGCGGCTGGGCCTTGAGGTTTCCTTTCTTAGCGCGGTTGGAGATGACTACTACAGCCGGTGGCTGATCAAGCGATGGCGGGCGGATGGCGTCGATTGCGCGCATGTGCGGGAGATTGCCGGGGCAACGCCAGCGTTGTACATCATCCGCACCGATGCCGAGGGCGAGCGGTCGTTCACCTATTGGCGCAGCGCCTCGCCATTTCGCCATTGGCTGGACGAAGGGGGCTATGTCGAAAAGCTCGCGGGCGTGTTGTCAGGATTCGATGCCGTCTATTTCTCTGGCATCACCTTGGCCATGCTGGATGAGGCCGCCAAGCAGAGTTGGCTCGATAGGGTCGAAGCCTTCCGCAGCGATGGCGGCCTTGTTGCCTTTGACCCAAACTACCGGCCCGTGTTGTGGTCGGACTCTGGGGAGGCGGGTTTCTGGATTGACCAAGCCTATGCCCGTGCCGACGTGATTCTTCCGTCCATTGAGGATGAATCCAACATACGGGGTCAGACTGAACCTGACGCCCTGCTGGCCTCGTTGGCCGCCTTGTCGGCGACCGAAATCGTGATTAAGCGCGGCACATCAACCTGTGTCGTGTTCCACAACGGTAGGCGCATCGACATTTCCATACGGCAAGCTCCCAACGCCATCGACACAACCGCAGCGGGCGATTCATTCAATGCGGGATATCTTCAAGCCCGGCTGACCGGCCAACCCCCGCGCGAAGCAGCCCAGCGAGGCGCAGACCTTGCGGCCAAGGTGGTCCGGCATCCCGGAGCCATCATCCCGATCGAGGCAATGCCGTGACGTCCGCCCTGGCCATCCTGCAACGGGCCCGCGTGATGCCGGTCGTCACCATCAACCGGGTTGAAGAAGCTAAGCCCTTGGCTGACGCACTTGAACAAGGCGGCATCGATGTTGTGGAGGTGACCCTGCGCACCGACGCGAGCCTAGGGGCCTTGGAGGAACTCGCCAAGGCCGGGCACCCAACCCGGATGCTGGGTGCCGGCACCGTGCTGAGCGCGGAACAGGCACAAGCGGCGGTGGCGGCAGGCGCGGAATTCCTGGTGAGTCCGGGCATGGTCGAAGAGGTGCATGCGTACTGCCGGCAGCACGGGGTGCCCTACCTGCCCGGCATTGCCACCGTCACCGAGGCCTTGAGCGCGGCGGCCCTAGGTTACGATGCCGTCAAGGTGTTTCCCGCCGGAAGCGTTGGGGGCCCGCGTTTCCTGGAGGCGCTTGCCTCGGTGCTGCCGAATCTGGCCGTTTGTCCAACCGGCGGGATCAACGCCGACAATCTGGCTGACTACGCGCGGGTTGCCAACGTGGTCTGCGTCGGGGGAAGCTGGATCGTGCCGCAACCCGAAATTCGCCAAGGCAACTTTCAAGAAATCAATAAGTTGTCTGAGAAGTCTTTGAAAGTCGTTCAAGAAGCTAAAAGACTGGCCTGAGCACCGACAAAGCCATTCTGACCCGAGGCGGTACGGCATGCATCAATGATGCGGCGATTTCCTACAGGCCTTTGGGAGATCGCCACTGGACAGGGCTGTGCGGGTTGCCAACATAGGCCCATTGGCAACCGAAGGCGCGTGATATGAAGGAATCCCACCAAGCCAACAACGGCATCCTGTCCTTGGCCATCCACGACAAGGCGGTGCTGCAAGCGGCCCATATGCCCTTCATTCGCAACGGTGGGTTGTTCGTTCCCACGGCGGATGCGTACGAGTTGGGCGACGAGGTGTTTGTCCTGCTGACCCTGCCCGGTGATGCCAACCGCATCCCCTTGGCGGGCAAAGTGGTTTGGATCACGCCGCCGAATTGCGAAGGACAGCGGGTGGCCGGCATCGGCATTCAGTTCAGCGAGCCGGACAACCCGCTCACAGCGACCGCCAAGGACTGGCTGGGCGATGCGTCCCACGCCGAGCGGGAGACGCATACGCTTTAGCTTCCCCGCCGTGGGAGACTCTCGGTATTGCTGCCGAGTTGTCCAGGAAAGTACTCGATCAGTTCGACAATGTGCCCGTCGGGCCCCTCGAAGCAAATGACGCCCTCGACGCCGATCGACGGGTCGGGGCCGCGGATGGGATTGGTTGCGTTGAGACCCTTGGCGGTCAACTCCTTAGCCGCTTCATGGACATTGTGGGTGAGCAATGCGACCACTCGCGGCAGCCGTTCCTCCAAGGGCTTGTCGGCTTCTTCGTTGCCCCACTTGGGACGCACCCATTCAATGAGGTCGATGCGAGTCTGCAATTCATCGTCTTGGGGCAGAACAAGCTGCACGGCCCTTCCTTGGGCGCCGGGCACCATGTTGAAGTTGTCACCCACATATTCCGGCCATTTCACGTCGCGGTTGTCCTTGATGACCTCGAAGCCAAAGTGGGCGTAGAAGGCCATTGAGCGCTCGACATTGGTGCAGGGCAGGATGAAGTGGAAGATCGAGCGAGCGTGCCAGCCGGCCATGGGTTCAGCCTCCTAGATTGAAGCCCACGCGCACGCCGGCCGTGCGGGGAGGGTAGTAGCTGATGAAGCTGTTGTTTCCGGAGGATAGGCCATCGGAGACCGTGAGTCCGCGCTGGTTGTCTTCGTCGGTGACATTCTTGGCGAAGGCTTCGAACTCCCATCGCCCATCTAGGGTGGTGAGGATTGCCCGAAGGTCCGCGGTGTGGAATGAATCCGCCTTGTGGCGGTCGATGTTCTGCACCCGATAGTACACGTCGTCCTGCCAGTAGTAGTCGGCACGGAGGGCGAGCGAACCGATGCTCGGTAGGCTGAACGAGTATTGCGCAGTCAGGCTTAAAGACACTTCGGGCGCGCGGTTGAGCGTCTCGCCGTCCAAGCTGAGGGTATCGGAGAACTGATAGGAGTCGAATTCGGCGCTCAGCAGCGAGAGGTTGGCGCTGAGCAGGAGATTCTCCGTCGGCATCACCATCCCTTCGAATTCGATGCCTTGTATGGTGGCTTCCGCAGCGTTGTCGGTGGTGAACAGCGTGAACAACAGGAAGTTGACCTGCAGGTCTTGGTAGTCGTAGTAGAAGGCGGCGGCGTTCAACTGCGCTCGGTTGTCCCAAAACTGGGCCTTCAAGCCAGCTTCGGCCGCATTGACGATTTCCGGATCAAAAATGTCGAACTGGCCGATGGAAAAGCCGCCGCCCTTGTAGCCCCGCGACAAATGGAGATAAGCCATGGTGTTGTCGTTGACGAACCAGTCAGCCCCCACCTTGCCGGTCCACTCCGTCCACTTTTCGCCGTCGACTGCGGCGAGGTCCACTCCGAAGGCGGGGATTCGCTGATACTCGTCTATGTCTTTTTCGTCTTCGGTCCAACGCACGCCCGCAATGAAGCGAATTGGCTGTCCACCAGCCTTGCGCAGATCGTAGGAGGCCTGCCCGTAAAGCGCTTTGGATGAGGTTTCCAGTTCGCCGCCGTTGAAGAAGACGAAGCCGGCGATGGAGCTGTCTTCGAAGTAGTAGTCCGTGGTGAGGTCCTCATCGAAGTAGAAGGCTCCTAGAATCCACTCGAACGGACCGTCCCCAGTTGAGATTAGCTGCACCTCCTGGGTGAACTGCTCGGTTTCCATTTCCCAGTTCTGGAACTGCACCGCGTTGTCGGACATGTCGATGTCGGAGGTCTGGAACCACTCGTTCTCGATGTAGCCAGTGATGGACACCAGATCGGCGAATCCCAAATCCCAAGTGAGCTTGGCCGAGGCCAAGGTGTTGGTGAGGTCGAGCTCCTCGGGATGATTTTTGGCGACCTTGCGTGGATCGGTTGGGTTGGGCGTTGCGCCGTCGTAGATGTTGACAACGAAGCCCGGAACCAACTCCACTGGACCGAAGGCCTCGCGTTTTTTCTGCGATTGGCGCCCCTTGTTTTCGAATCGCTGCACGGTGAGCACAAGATCCGAAGTGTCCCCCAGCTCGAATCGCAACTTGCCGCGCATTGATTCGTAGTCGGTTTGGTCACCGTCGCGGCCTGCTGAGTTTTTTTGGAAGCCGTCGTCTTCTTCGGCGATGACGGCGAATCGGCCCGAAACCGTGTCGGTCAGGCCACCGCCGCCCGCTGCGCGGTAACGCCGCCGCGCGTAGTTGCCGAAGGTGACGTCGGCCTTGAAGTCCACTTCGGAGGAGGGTTCACGGGTAATCACGTTGAGTGACCCGCCCGTGGTGTTGCGGCCGTAGAGGGTGCCCTGCGGCCCTCTCAACACTTCGATGCGGTCGAGATCCCAGAGGTCGCCTGGCATCGAGGAAGGTTGCCCAACGTAGAGGCCGTCGAAGTGGTAGGCCACGCCGGGGTCGAAACCGGCCACGAGCTGGTCTGAGCCCACACCGCGAATGTACGCATAGGTTACGGGCGATTGGGAGTTGTGGCTGATGACTAGGTTCGGCACGGAAAACTGCAGATCCTCGATGTTGCCTATGCCGCGCATTTCGAGTTCCTCCGCGCCGTAGGCCGTGACCGCGAGGGAGGTTTCCTGAACGGATGCGGTTCGCTTTTCGGCGGTGACCAGCACTTCTTCGATCACGGGCGGGGACTGCGCCAGAACCGAGGAACCTAACAGCAGAAGGGAAAAAGCGCAGTGGGATCGTCGCATCGCTTGTCCTCCAAGGTGGGGCTGACTAACGCATAACATACGTTATGTTTTAGTGGGGCGCAACCCGGAGTCTTGTCCAATCAGGAATGAGCCTGAAGAGGGGGCGGATTTCCAGCGGAAA
>VYDB01000104.1 GCA_009843635.1 Gammaproteobacteria bacterium | reverse complement strand
TCAAGCCCCGGCTGGAGACCGGCCTGCGCCACGACGGCGGGGACGCGGAGACCGGATTCGGGCTGGAGCTTGGCGGTGGCTTGGTCTGGACTGACCCGCGGCTCGGCCTGTCGGCCGACATCGCGGCGCGCACCCTTCTGGCGCACGAGGTGGAAGGCCGCACGGATCGGGGCCTGTCCGCGTCCATCGCGTTCGATCCAGATCCGTCGAACGGGCGCGGCCTGTCGCTGTCGCTCAAGCAGGACCTGGGCGGGACTGCCACCGGCGGCCTGGACGCGCTGTTCGCCCACGAGGCGCCCGGACGCCAAGGCGCGTTCGGCGGCGGTGCCGGGCGTTGGACGGTGGAGGCCGCCTGGGGGCTGCCCGCGTTCCGCGAACGCTTCACCGGCACCCCGAACTTCGGCTACGGGCACTCCGGCACGGGACGCGACTACCGCCTCGGCTGGCGGCTGGAGCCGGCCAGCCCGGACGCGCGCCAACTGATGCTCGGCATCGAGATCACCCGCAAGGAGGACGCCGCCGGAGCACCCGATCACGGCATCGGTGTGGAGATAAGCGCACGGTGGTGAGGGTGCCCGTTTGCTGACGCGTTTGTTTGCAACTGGGGGTGTTGTGTCCCGAAACTAAGCGCCGGACTCCCCAATGTCCTGCCGCAGTGCGCGGCGGTATAGCCGCAGGGTGACCGGGGCCAGCGCCAGCACCGGCGCGCCGAATACGATCGGCAGCAGCGCCACGCTGTAGCGAACCCCGTCCGTGCCGAACACCAAGTCGTTCAATGCGCCAACCAAGGTGGGACCCAGCATCAACCCAGCCAAGCTGATCGCCATGTAGTAGAAGGCGACCACCTGGGCGCGGATCCGGGCGGGGGTGATGGGCAGCAGCGCGGTCACGGAGGTGGCGGTGATGAAGGCCATCCCCACGTTGCCCAGCGTCAGCAGCCCGAAAGCCGCCCAGGCGTTGTCCAGCAGCGGGCCGATGGTGCAGGTCGGCACCGCCACCGCCAACCCGCCCAAGGCGATGCGCATGGGCGCGTCCCGTTGCCCGCGGCTGGTGAAGCGGTCGGACAGTGCGCCAGCGAAATTGACGGCCAGCGGGCCGGCTATCAGCAGCGCGACGCCGTTGGCGAAGGCGTACTCCTCCACCGCCCAGCCATACGTGCGGGCGAAGGTGACCGCCAGCCAGCCGTGGCTGTAGGCGATGGTGGTCATGACGCAGAACACCGACAGGAAGCATGTGAAGACCGCGCCGTGGCGTCCGATGTGGACGAACATGTGACCGAGGTGCCCGCCGGCGCTGACGCCGATGCGCCGCGGCTCGCGCACCAGCAGGAACAGCGCCCCTAGCACCACGCCAGGCAGCCCGACCACCAAGAACGCGGTCTGCCAGCCAGATAGCGGGCCAAGCAATGGCCACTCCATCTTGTTCTCGGTCCCCACCCAGGCGAGCACGGCCGCACCGAGCAGGGACGCCAGCCCGCTGCCCAGGGAGATGCCGCTGGAATAGAAGGCGATGGGCTTGCCGCGCCTTTCCTCGGGATAGGAATCCGAGATCAGTGACATGGCGCAGGGGCTCAAGGTGGCCTCCCCAACACCGACCGACATTCTGGCGATGAACAACTGCCCGAAGTTGCGCGCCAGCCCGGACAGGGCGGTGGCGGCGGACCACAGGGTGATGCCGGCGGCCACGATCCAAGTGCGGCGCCCGCGGTCCGCGAGGTAGCCCAAGGGCAGCCCCATGGTGGCGTAGAAGATGGCGAATGCAGGGCCAAGCAGCAGGCCGATCTGAAAGTCCGAGAGCCCCAAGTCAGCCTTGATCGGATCGATCAGCAAGCCGAGGATGCTGCGGTCAACGAAGGACACGACGTAGGCGATGGTCAGCAGGAAGACCATGTACCAGGCCCGCCCTGCGCCCGGATACTCCACCTGCACGGCGGGCGCGGCTTCCGGGGCGCCGTCGCCGTTGTCTGTGACGGCGCTCATTGGGGCGCGGGCTGGTCGATGTGGTAGATGACGGTCAGGTTGCCGTCGCCGTCGAGCAGGCCCACCTCCCGGCCCACCCGGCCGTCGTGGGTCAGCAGCCGCTCCTCGGGAAACACTTGGAAGCCGCCCGCCTCGGCGCGGGCGACGACCCCATCGACATCCTCCACTTCAATGACGAGGGCGCTTCGCCGGGGCGCCGCCTGGGTCGCCAATCCCGGCACCTCGGTCAGTGCCATCACCCGTTCCTGGGACGGCGCGCTCAGGGTTGCGAACCCGACCGACCCGCTGGTGTCCAGCCCGAACACTTGGTGCGAGTAGCTGGCCGCCCTCGGTTCCTTGACGAACGCCACGCTGAAGCCGAGCACATCCCTATAGAAGGGTAGGGCCTGCTCGATGCTCGACACAAGGAAGTTGGCACGCTGAAATCGCAGTGTCATGGGGCGTCCTCCGGTTCGTCAATAGCGGTAACCTGGTTGCATTCGTAGAAGTGGCCGTCCGGATCGAACACCGACGTGCCAACGAAGTGGCGCAGTTCTCCCCGGGCACCCCGCGTGGACCAGATCCGCGGCGGGCAGTGAACGCGGGACCCCAGCGCTGCGGCCCTTGCGGCCACCCGCTCCGCGTCGTCGCATTCCACCACGAACACGGGTGCGCCGTAGGCGACCTCAGTGGGAACCGGCGGCGCGGGCCAAGGTGGATCGAGCCATTGCAGCAGGCCGATCATGCCGATCCTGTCGTGCTCGCCGCGCATGATGACCAGATGGGTGCGGTCCCCCTCGGCGCCGGCGGCCAGTCCCTCGCCGCTCAGCACGAACTCGGTGTCCATCCACACCTGCATGCCCAGCACCTGCTCGTACCAGCGCCGGCTCGCCGCCATGTCGCGCACGATGAGGGTCGTCCGCTTGATCAGCGCGGGCCAATCGCTCACGCCGCTGGCTCCTCGACAACCAACACCTGGCAGTCGGCGACGCCTTCCCGCAAGCGCTTGGCTTCGGCGTACTCCGGGGAGCGCCAGAATGCCAGTGCGGCCGCCTTGTCAGGCCACCGGGACACGACGACCGAGCCGCCCGGATGGTCGCCTTCGAGCACTTCCGCGCCAGGCGCCCGCAGCAGGTATTCGCCGCCGAACCGCTCGGTGAGCGCGGCCGCTGCGGGGGCATAGTCCGCCAGGAAGCGGGCCCGGTCCCGAATCTGGGCGGTCACTATGAGATAGGCTGCCATCTTCCCCTCCTAGCCCGTCCGTTGGCCCTCACTGGTCCTCGAAAAGGACGCCGTCGGCGATCAGCGCCTCGATTTCGGCCTCGCTCCAGCCGGTGCCCCGTGCCGCCTCCCGGGAATGCTCGCCAACGCGGGGCAGGTGACGGCGCAGTTCAAACCGGCGCCCGTCCATGTCCACCGGCAATTTGGGCAAGCGGGCCTTGGCGCCGTCGGCGAGACGGACGTCCACCAGCCCGCCAAGAGCCAAGTGAGGGTCTTCGAACAGGTCGGACGGCTTGTTGATCTCCGCGAAAGGCAGGCCGGCGCGGGCCAGCTTGGCAGCAGCTTGGCCCCGGCCGAATCCGGCAAACAGTTCCCGTAAAGCCGGCATGAACCGCTCGCGTTGAGCGACCCGGCCGGCGTTGTCGGCAAGCCTGGCGTCGGCGGCCAGGGCGTCAAGGCCGAAGTCGGCGCAGAAGCGCCGCCATTGGGTATCGCTCACCACCGCCACGAAGAGCTGTCCGTCGGCACAGTCGAACAGGTCATAAACACCCCAGGCGGCGCTGCGCACGGACATGGGCTGGGGCTCCTCGCCAAGCACCGACTGCTGGGCCATGTGTTGGCCGACCAGGAACGCCGTGGTCTCGAAGAGCGCACTGGTGACGCGCTGGCCGCAGCCGGTGCGATTGCGCTCCTGCAGCGCGGCGAGCACGGCGATGGCGCCGAACATGCCCCCGGTGATGTCCACGATGGAGGAGCCGGCGCGCATGGGCTTGCCCGGCAGGCCGGTCATGTAGGCGAGCCCGCCCATCATCTGCGTGACTTCGTCGAGCGCCACCCGCTCGCCGTAGGGGCCCGGCAGGAAGCCCTTGAGGCTGCAGTACACCAAGCGAGGGTTGCGTTCCTTGAGGGTCTCGTAACCGAAGCCGAGCTTGTCCATTGCGCCAGGGCGGAAATTCTCCAGCAGGACGTCGGCGTCAGCCAACATGGTGTGCACCAGCGCTTGCGCTCTTGGATTCTTGAGATCGGCGCACAGGCTGCGCTTGTTGCGGTTGTACATCGCGAAGTAGCCGCCCCCGGAACCCTTGAGCCACCGAGTGTTGTCGCCGCCGGGCGGTTCCACTTTGAGCACGTCGGCGCCGAGGTCCGCCAGAATCACCCCGGTCGCCGGCCCCATCACCATGTGCGAGAACTCGACGACGCGCAGTCCGTCGAGAGGCCGCGCTGAGTCCTGGGGACCGATTGGCGGATCCTGCAGGCCGCTGGCCGCCTGGCGGGTGGTCGGGAAACTGGTCGCTGTCACTCCAAGGCTCGCATGCTGCAAACTTGTCTCTATGATATATCATTAAGTCATTTGATGAACGCAGATTCGAAACCATGACTGCGGCAACCGTTGCGACCGAGGCCATTGACGTGACCGTAAGCGAGGTGGGCACGCGCGATGGTCTGCAGAACATAGACACGATCTTGCCCACTGACGCCAAGAAGGCTTGGATCGCGGCGGAAGCTGCGGCCGGCGTGCCGGAGATCGAGGTGGGTTCCTTCGTGCCCCCCCGTCTGTTGCCGCAACTGGCCGACACCGCCGAGTTGGTCCGCTTCGCCAAGACGCTGCCCGGATTGAACGTCGCGGTCCTAGTGCCCAACCTTCGGGGAGCCCAAGCGGCCCTTGCGGAGGGCGCGCACCACATCTCGATGCCCCTGTCGGTCAGCGAAACCCACAGCTTGGCCAACGTGAGGAAGTCCCACGCGCAGATGTTCGACGAGATCGCCGCCGTCGTGGCGGCGGTGGCGGCGCAGCCGGCGGCAGCGCGCCCCACCCTTGAGGTCTCGCTGTCCACCGCCTTCGGCTGCACCTTGGAAGGGCCCGTGCCGGAGGACCGCGTGGTGGCGATGGCGGAGCGGGCCATCGCCCTGGGTGCTGATGAAGTGGGGCTTTCTGACACCACGGGGTACGGCAATCCGAGCCAAGTGCGGCGCTTGACGACGCGCATCCGGGCGGCGGTGGGCCGTGAACGGCTCACCGGCGTCCACCTGCACAACACCCGGGGGCAGGGGCTCGCCAATGTCATGGCCGCCCTTGAGGTGGGCATCACCACCATCGACAGCTCCTTGGGTGGTCTCGGCGGCTGCCCGTTCGCGCCGGGGGCGAGCGGCAACATCGTCACCGAAGACCTGGTGTTCCTGCTGGAGGCGATGGGGCTGCGCACGGGCATCGACATCGACCGGCTGCTGGCCGTGCGGGGCGACGTGCAGGCGGCGCTGCCCGACGAGACCCTGTACGGCTTCGTCGCCGAGGCCGGCCTGCCCAAGGGATTTGCCTACGCCCGCGCCGAGGCGTCCTGATTGGCTTAGACTGGTGCGCTGACGCCGCTTGATGGCAAGGGGAGGGCCGCGATGACCAGCTACGGAGCGCTTGCGCTGCAGACTAGGGTGCAGGCCATCGCGCAGTGCGCCGATGTTGCTTCGTGCCGCCAGCAAATCAACGCCTCGCTGGAGCGCATCGCTGCCCAAGTGGCGGCCAGCAAGGCGTTCATTGGCCCTCATCTGCGGCTGGTGGTGCTGCCGGAGTACTTCCTGACCGGCTACCCCATGGGCGAAACCGCAGCCGCTTGGCTGGCCCGCGGGTGCGTGGCGGTTGACGGCCCGGAGTACGAGCGCATCGGCGCCATCGCCGCGGACAACGGCCTGTTTCTGGCCGGCAACCTCTACGAAGCGGATCGCCACTTTCCCGACCTCTACTTCCAGACCAGCTTCATCGTCGATGAATCGGGCGACGTGGCACTGCGATACCGGCGCCTTATCTCGCAATTCGGTCCGACCCCCTATGACGTGCTCGACCGCTATCTGGACATCTACGGAGTGGACAGCCTCTTCCCAGTGGCCGACACGGCGTTAGGGCGCTTGGCAGCAGTCGCTTCCGAGGAAATCCTATTCCCGGAGATCAGTCGGGCGCTGGCGCTGCGGGGCGCCGAGGTCCTCTGCCATTCGTCCTCGGAAGTGGCGAGCCCGGCCCTGACGCCCAAGAATGCAGCCAAGCGGGCGCGGGCCTACGAGAACCATGTTTACGTGGTGTCCGCCAACACGGCGGGGATTGGCGGCATCGACCTGCCCAACGCCTCGGTGGACGGTGCCTCACAGATCGTTGACTACGAGGGCCAGGTACGGATTGAGGCGGCGGTTGGTGAGTCCATGGCGGCGAATGCTGACCTCAACCTCGCCGCCCTGCGTGAGTTTCGCCACCGTCCGGGCATGTTCAACCTGTTCACGCGCCAGCGCCTCGCTCTTTTCGGTGACCTTTACGGCAGCGAAGAAGTGTGCCCGCCGAACAGCCTGCTGGATGAGGATGGCCAAGTGCGCGCACCACCTCCCGGCCACTCTCTGTCCGTGCAGAACGAGGCGATCGCCAACCTGCTGGAACGCGGCGTTCTGCGCTGAGCGGTGGCGTTCGCGTCAAGGACTTAAGCTGATTTCCGCTTTTCTCGATACGGCCTTGGCCGATGCCTGAGCCATTCGGGCGTTGGCCCGTTGGGCAAGACTCGCCCCATGGGCTTTCATATTCTGCAAGGCTGCGTCCAGCGTCGCTTCGTTAAGCATCATTCGTTCAATACGCCCTCGCAGTTCGACCATGCCGCGCTCGGGAAAGTCCTTCATGGCAAGGGCCATTTCCTCGGCGGCGGCACTGGGCGAATAGGGATCGGTGACAGAAGCGCGGGCCAAGGCGTTAAGCGTCCATGTGACGGACTTTCCGCAGGATTCCCGCAGCCGGGCCTCTGCGTCCGGGGGGCGCAGAATGGTGGTTTTGATGTTCATTCGACGTCCGACGGGATTCGCGATCCATTCCTTGAGCAGTTCATGGTCTATGGACTCGATGTTGTTGGACGCGAGGATGTTGAAGCCTCTGGCCAATGCCTCAACAACGATCTTCCGGTCGCGGATGCCGTTGTCGGTCAGCAGGTCGAAGATGTCCTCTGGCAGCACGTCCTCAAGCTCGGCTTCAGTTTCTTCAATGATTGGGGACGGGGGCGCGGTGATCGCGTAAATGGCACCTTGGCGCCCCATCTCCTCCTGGAGCCAGTCCCGGGCTGCAGTTGAGGCGGTGGTGGACAGGCGGCGAATGTCAATTTTGGTCCACCCAATGCGCTGTTCGGCGTTGACCGCCTTGAGTCGCTTGGCCCATTCGCGTTCGGTTTCCAAGCGCCCGCGGCGCAGCAGTTCTGATGCGGCGGTGGGCACAAGCGTCATGCGTTGCCCGGCGTCCTCGCAAAGGGTGGCCCAAAAGGCGCGGATGGCGGGGATCGCTGGGATGTTGGTGTCAAAGGTAATGGCCAGAGGCGAAGGCATGGGCATCAACGGCGGGACGTGCGCCTGCCAAAGTGGATGGCAAAGGCTGACGGGGGCTTTGGCTTGTAGCCCTTAAGCTCGCCCTTCTGGTGGGCATCAAAGTCGATGCTTCGCCCGACGGCTTCCTGCAAGGCCGCTTCGATTTGGGCGCGACCTCTGCGTTCGGCTTGCGCGGCATTGCTGGTTGGCATGACTGCGGGCCTCACGGTTTTGCGCGGTTGCATCGGATTATAACTGAATCGGGAGGGGGATCGCTTCGCCGGTTCACACTTGGCGGCTTGCTTGGTAGGCGCCTGCCCTCTAAGCCTTGGCGAAGACTTCAAGGGCACTCGTGTCGATCCGATCGGGACATGGATTGCGAGCCCATGTTCGGGCAACATGAGGGTCGCGATGAATTCGAGTGGGGAGCGTGACATGGCCACCGATTGGAGTGCCTGCCCTGCTGTTGAGCGCGATCCGGAGAAGCTTGGCGGAGCGCTTGTCTTTCGAGGGACGAGAATGCCTGTCGCGACGCTGTTCGAGAACCTGAAGTCCGGCGCAACGGTGGACGAGTTTCTTGAGTGGTTTCCCGGAACCACCCGCGAGCAGGTCGAAGCGGTGATTGACCACGAAACCCGGTCCATGCAGTCCCCGGTGGTTCAAAAGCTCGGCTTGTGAAGGTGCTTTTTGGCTGGCGCGTTGACGAGCGCGGGCAACTAGAGCTATGCGCGGTCATCGACATCGACAGGCTGCTACCGCTATTGACAAAAAAGACCAAATAGACGAATGTGCGTGCATAGTGGCTGCAACGTTGGAGACTGTCGATGGCAATGACCGCAGAGGGTGGGATGGAGGAACGGGAGGCGCTGGCCGGGATGCTCCAAGCCACCGCGGGTCATCTCAGTAGGGCGCATGTGGCGGCGCTAGTCGCACATCCGCATGCGGTGCGCTCGGCACTGGCGGCGGCGGCCGACATACTGACGGTCGAAGATCGGGAATGGCACGGGATTGAGGTGGTCGCGGGAGTTGCCCCAACGGTTGTGGACTCGGCGGAGGCGAGTCGGCGGTTGTCCGCTCGGTCGCGTAAAGGTGCGCCGGAATCGTTGCTGAGTTCGGACGAACTGGCCGCACGGGCCGGGCTGAAGACGCGCCAATCGGTTCATGAATGGCGAAAAAAGGGCAAGATCATCGGCTGGCAGAACGCTAGGCGGGGCTATGTCTTCCCAGCCGACCAACTCGACGGGAGAAACCGTCCGCTGCCGGGCTTGCAGCGCGTGGCGGAGCTGTTCGATGACGGCTACGCTGCGTGGGTCTGGCTGACAACCCCGCTGACGTCCCTTGAGGGGACGCCGCCACTGGCGCTGCTGGCGGAAGGCCAGATCCAACGTGTGGCCAATGCCGCTAGGGGAGACCTGCAAGGCGACTTCGGATGATTCGCGGCTACGACCCGGATCGGCTCAGAGCCGGGTTACGTGCTGTGCTGCTTGAAGGCGTGTTCCGCGTAATCCACAGAAGCCATCGTGACACGCCGCTGGCGGCGACTCCGGCACCGAGCCGTTTCAGCGACCCGCAAATGCGCTACGCCGTGCTGTACGCTGCCAGCTCCGTACGCTGCGCCTTCTGGGAGACGCTGGGCCGAAACCGATTCGCACGACGTCAGCGGCGCAGGCTGCCGCGGTCCGAAGTGGAAGCCCGGCTGGTCGTATCGGTCCGCTCTGAGGACACGCTGTCGATGATCGACCTTCGTGGTGACAGGCCGTTGCGCATCGGCGCATCGAGCGCGGTCGCGCACGATGGCAATCACGCCGCTGGCCGCGCTTTGTCTGCCGCTGTCCATGAAGGCCTGCCCGAAGCGCACGGGTTTCTGTTTACGTCTCGATTCACGGGTGACCTGTGCGTGGCCGTGTTTGACCGGGCCTTCACTAGGCTGCAGGCCGTCGACGCAGCAGAACTCGTTCAGCACGCCGAATTCCTCGATGCCCTCGACCAATACGACATCGTGCTAACGGGGCCGCCAGCTTGACGGACAAGGTCGGTACGGCCCAAGCTTGGAATCAACCAGTCTCCGGGCAGACGCTCCGAACTGTTGAAGTCGAGCGCCAGCGATAAGTCCGCAACTTGCCTACCACCCTCAAGAGCGGCACGGCCCCTAGGAGTCGCGTTCCACTTCCATTCGCGTCAGCACCCCGTCGCAGAATCCGGTGATCAACTCGTGCGCACGATACAGCCCATCCAAGTCGACACCCGTGGTTGGGTAGGGATCGCCTCCCCTGGCGGTCGGGTAACGAAATCGGTCGCCCTTCTCGTCGTGCGCGTCGAGAATCTGGATCAAGTCGTTAACGGATTCAACGTATGAGTTGTACGGATTGGGGTCGTTGGATTCGTCCAACTGCGGGTGACCAGTGTGCTCGCTCAATGCTGCCCACAATCGCGTCCATAGATCGCTCAGTTTGTGGTGCCCCGGCGGCTTCGCCTGCTTCACGGTGGAGATCGCAGCCTAGAGCCATAGTTCAATGCTCTGACGGCAGACGAACAACAGCGGATAGCAATCAATCCTCAAAGGCGGCCTGTGCGCGTACGCAGCATCCCAAAGCACGTCGAAAGCCCGCTGATAGCCGACAGCGAAAAAATGCCAAGACGACCAGTAAGACTGTCCGCGTCCTCCCGAAGATTGGAGGAAGTTTCTTTGGCCTTTTGTAGTGAAACCGAGGTCGGGCCGACCCAAGTCAGCCGCCATCTGGTCGACTATTTCCCTACGGCACCAGCAGATGGGAAGCAGCCGGGGCGTGGCAATGCACCGAGTCGGTCCCGCTAACCCGGCCCGCACCGCCCGGTGCGAACCCTGAGTGCCACTTGGAGCGGGTTGCGGGGCTTTGCTTCGAGCACTTCAATCGCGGTGGCGGTGTAATGCTCCCATTCTGGGAGGATTTGGCATTAGTCAGGCTGATTGGATTCAGCGAGCTGCTGCGCGAGGTAGCGCTTGGGCGGGGAAATCCAAGCTTGGTGGAGCCGCAGAAGGCCATTGCAGTTCGTTCCCGTAACTGAACCTCGCATAGCCTTTGCCCTCAAGTCGGTCCCCCAAACTGACTGCTTTCGTTTACGACATCTTCAACCGTCAGTGACTTAGACGTCCCCCTCGAAAACTCCACAACCAAACTTACGGGTATCGGAGTGGGGGAGGTTGTCTGCGACGACCTTTCCGTCCAATTGAATCTCTCCCGCGGAGCGGCTGCCTATATGCAAGTCATCTTCTAAGCGCTCCGAATCATGTGGGCGGACTTTCTTGAAGCTGCACTCAACAAACCAAGTCTTGCCCTTTCTTTCGACCACAACATCGCTGGAAAATCGCCATGTGTCGGCAATGTACGGTATCCGGTCTAGCGTGTGTAGTCCTCCATGCTGAGGTTCATGCGGTAGTGGAAGTGGCCGGTGTGGTATTGGCAGTGCAGCAGATCGACTAGGTCGCCTTGGGTGTCGAAGGAGTAGCGCACGAGGGTCAGCACTGGGTCGCCGGGCACTAGGCGCAGCTGCTCCGCGACTGGTGGCGCCGCTGCGGCGGCGCTCAAGTGCTGCTCGATGCGTGCGATCTGGTGGCCGTTTTCGGCCAAGATGTCGAACCGCAGCCGCCGTTCGATGGCCTTGGCGTCGTAGCCGTGCTCGATGCCGCGGGTCCAGCTCTCGTAGTAGGCGAAGGGCGTCTGGTCCTCCCGGAAGCGCACCCGCACAACGTAGTGCACGGGCTCGTCCGCCGGGATGTCGAGTTCCTCGACTAGCTTCGCCGGTGCCGAACGCCGGTCGATGTGCAGCACCCGCACTCGCGTGCTGCGGGACATCTGCGCGAGCTTCTCCAGCATGCCCACCAGCGGCGCCTCGACATCGGATGCCGGGGCTTGGAAGACCACGTGGCTGCCCCGGCCGCGTTTGCGGGCGATCAACTCATTGGCCACCAGCAGATCCATGGCGCGTTTGGCGGTCACTCGGGAGACGCCGAAGCCTGCAGCGAGTTGCGCTTCGCCGGGCAGTTTGGCGCCGAAGCCGAGTTCGCCGCTGAGGATGCGCTGCTTGAGGAACTGATGAAGCTGGTGGTACAGCGGGATTGGGCTGTCCGCGCGCAGGGAGCCGAGCTCCATCGGGGTGAAAAGCTGCTTCAGGTCTTCCATGATTCCCTTCCTTCAACTGCCCATCGTAAACCCCAACGCCCGCTGCCGCCAATCCGCTGAAGCAATCACAGCCCCTCGGGCCTCCCGGCCTAGGATCTGTCGGTACGGTGCTGATTTTCGAGCGCTTCCTGCACCAACCGATGCGCGGCTTGGGCATCGATCAAATCAATCAGCATCTTGGTCAGGCGGACAGGTTCCGGGGGTGGTTCGTTGCGAGCCAGAAACTGCTCCCGCAGCCAGTGCCAGGCGCGAAACAGGTGGGTGCCGGCGCGCTTCGACGCCAAATCCGGAGGCACGCCGCTGAAGTCCGCTGGACCGGCCGCGGCATGGACCGTGGCGGCATCGGCAACCGCCGCCGCTTGAGCCAGCACGTCGGATGCCCCGAAACCGGCGACCGACCGCGCTGTTGCGCCTGTAGCGGCCGCCACGCGGCGCACGGCCTCCACGCAGTGGCGGAAGTTCAGGGACGCCGGCAGCGCCGAACCCCCGTGCCCAGGCAGATCGACCACCACCGAGGCCGGTTGCTGTGCGCTGTCGGGCAGAGACGCCCCGGTGGCGCCGGGCTGCGGGATCAACAGGCGCGTCGCTGGTTGGCCGCTAGGGTGCCAGTAGCGAATCTGCCCAAAGCTTGAGTCCACATGGCGCAATCGTCCGCTTTCCAGGCACAGGTCTCCCGCCCGCACCGAATCCGCCGGCAGTATGCGTTCGAGATTGTGTTCCAAGCAGGTCCATCGATCCTCAAGCGAAGCCCCGCAATGAGCCATGGTCACGTTGGCGCCCCATGCCCGGGTGTCGAGGCGTCCCGTCCAGCGGGCCAGAATGCTGCCCTCCCAGCGCAGAATCACCAAGGGTATGGACACCTGCGCCAAGCGTCCCACCCGCTCGTTGCGGAAGGCGGCGCGATAGATCGCGGCGTAGCCTGGCCCCGCTCGCAGGTAGCCCAACGCGGTAACCTGCATGGCAGCGGCGGACCCGAGCGAGCGGGCGATGCGGTTCTCCGCAGCGGGCACTTGCCAGGGAAAGAACAGGGTCCCGTCGTGAGCGGCCAGCCAAGCGCGCGCCAAGTGGCTGCCGTCGGGGCTTGGCGTCACGTCCGGCAGGTAGCCCTTGAGTATCTGGCGCCGTTCTGTTTCATCGAAGGCGGCGGCATTGTCGAGCATGATGCCGCTGAGCGCTTGGGGTTCCGACTTGGCCCACTCGACCGCGATCTGCGCCCCGGTGGCGGAACCGTACACCCCCACCCGGTCCAGCCCCAAGGCCCGGCGCAGCGCCTTCATGGCGCGCACGCAGGGGCCAAGGTCGTGAATCGGGTCCGGCAAGGGGTCCGAATCGCCGAAACCCGGCGTGTCCGGTGCGATGACCGTGGCCCGGTCCGCCAACCTTGCCATGAGCGGCGCCATGAAGGCGGAGTGGAGGGGGGAGGGGTGCAGCGCGAACAACGGCGGACCGGAGCCGGCCACCCGGTAGTGCAGGTCGAGCTCGGCGCCGTCCACCCGCACCCGGGCGCTTGAGCGTCGGATGCTCGGCGGTTGGACCGGCGGCAAGTCGGCTGCTGCGCCGACGGTTGGCGCTGATCGGCTCACAACCCGAGCGCGCCGGGGTTCATGCGCCCTTCGGGATCGAGCTGGCGCTTGAGTTCACGAAGCGTCGTCAACGGGGCGTCGCCCAGGTCCCGAGCGTAGGGGTACAGACGCCCGATCTGCAAATGCACCGCGCCGCAGGAAGCCAGGGTGTCCACCACCTCGCGGCGCAGGCGCATGACCTCCGCTCGCGCCGCAGGATTGTCCGGAAAGGCGTTGGTCCTCCGCAGCACGGCGGCTTCGACACTGTGCCGATGCAGCGCATTCAGCCCATCGGGCCAGTAAAAGACCGGTTCGATCACGAAGCAGTTCGTATCCGCGGTGGTGAACAGCGTGCCATGCACGATGCCGTGTTCGTCCAGAACCGCCGCATTGCGTTCGAACAGAGCCGAGACGGCCTCGTAGGCGGCCTTGGCCTCGGAGTGCGGCAGGAGGCCATGCACCGGCAGCCAGCGCTCCCCGGAAGGCCCGATCATGGAGTTGAGCGGCCCGAAGGGATGGGCGCGGGCGACCGTGGGAATGGTGTTCTCCACCGGCTTGCCGCCTGCTTCCTGGCCGATGCGCGTGATGCGGCCGACGGCGTCCTCGGCCGCCGCCGCAGTGCGCTCCTCGACCATGAAGTGGACGGAGTATTGGGCCTCTTCGAGGAATCGGCGGCCGGCCACGGCGATGCGGGTGCCGGTCTTCACCGCGTCCAGCAGGTTGTTTTGCGCCGCGACCGTCTGGCCAAGAGCCTTGATGTCCCGCGCCAAGGACTCGCGCTTCATGCGCTGCGCCTGGAGGCTAGGGTCGAAGCCGAAGCAGGATTCGGCCAAGCGCTGCCGGGAGACTTCGGACATGGCCGCAAACATCCCCCCGTGGTCGGCAAAGGTCATGCTGACGCCGTGCCGGGCCTCGCTCCTTCTCAACAGCTTCAGAGTTGCCGTTGCCTTGATGCCCAGCGCTCCGTTGTCGCAGGTGAACAGCCCCGTGAGGTCTGGCCCGTAGTGGCGGAAGAAGGGCGGCGTCCCGTTGCGCGCCGCGGCGCCGGTGCGCAGCACGCGGCCGTCGGCCAGCACGATCTCGAAGCCGATCACGGAGTCGGCGGCGCAGCCGTGCCGCCCGCTGCCCCAGAACAGCGCATTCTGCGACAGGGAGCCGCCCACCGTGGCGCCCAAGCCGGAGAGGGTGCCCCAGAACGGCGTGCGCAGGCCGCGGGGTTCGAGCGCTTCGTGCAGGGCCTTCCAAGTGCAGCCAGCCTGCACCCGGACGTACATGTCCTCGGCGTTGACCTCCAGGACCTCACCCATGGCAGCCATGTCCAGGCAGAGGGTGCGCTCGTGGGAGCAGACGTATCCTCCGCTGTAGGACATCCCGCCGCCTCGGGGCGCAACCACGAAGTCGTGCTCCGCCGCGAAGCGCACCGCGGCGACCAGATCGCTGATGTCGACGGGGCGGACCACCGCGCAAAGCGGGTGCGAATCCCCGGAAACGTCCTGGCCGTACAATGTCAGGGTGGCGTCATCGACCAGCAGGCGCTCCGCGCCGATGCGCTCAGCCAGCGGGGCCAATGCGGGTGGAAGGTCGCTCATCGGCATACTCCTGCATGTAGGGCGTGGGTCCGCACAAAAGTGAGGGTCCACACAATGTGTGGGGGCACCATTGACTGTTTAGTGACCTAATGATATGACAATAGATGTATTGATGTTTTGAAGGATTGTGGCATGCCGGACATGCAGACATCGGATCTGACCCCAAGGCAGTACTGGGCCGAGGTCAAGTCCAACCCGCGCCGCGCCCGGTTCGGGTTTGGTGAGAAGGCCGCGCTGATCAACATCGACTTGCAGCGCGCCTATACCGACGTCGAGCGCTTCGCCACCGCCTACCGCACCCACCCGAACCAAATTCCCTACATCAATCGGCTGGCCGAACTGGCCCGCAGCCGCAACATGCCGGTGATCTGGACCTACGTCGCCTACATGGACAACGCCGATGACGCCGGCGTCTGGGGCACCCGAACCAACACCGAGGATTCGCTGCAGAACATCAAGGAGAACAGCGAGCGCGCCGAACTCGACCCGCGCCTCGACATCGACCGCCACCGCGACGCCGTCGTCAACAAGCGCATGGCCAGCGTGTTTCACGACAGCCTCATCCCTTCGCTGCTGATTTGGCACAAGGTTGACACGGTGATCCTCACCGGCGGCAGCACGTCCGGCTGCGTGCGGGCTTCCGCAGTGGCGTCCCTCTCCCACGGCTACCGCACCATCGTCCCCGAGGAGTGCGTGGCCGACAAGCACGAAATTCCCCACTTCAGCAATCTCTGCGACATCATGCTGAAATATGGTGACGTCGAACCCTTCGCGGCGGTGGAGGCCTGGCTGGCCAGCCATCCCGGCTGTCCGCCAATCCGCGAAGGTCGCGGCCTGTCGTTCTAGGGATATAGGGACGTGCGCGAGGACTTGGAACTGTACCGCTATCGTCCTTGGGACGAGCGTTTGCCCATCCGATGGCCCGGCGGGGCCAGGCTGGCGTTCTGGGTGGCGCCCAACATCGAGTTCTACGAACTCGATCCGCCCGTCAATCCGTCCCGGCGGGCCTGGCCGCGGCCGATTCCCGACGTGCAGGGGTACGCGACGCGCGACTACGGCAACCGGGTGGGCATGGAGCGCATGATGGCGGTGCTCGACAAGTACGGCGTGCGCGGCTCGGTCAGCCTGTCGGCTGCGGTCTGCGACCACCATCCGGAGATCATTGAGCTTGGCGTGGAGCGTGGTTGGGAGTTCTTCAGCCACGGCATCTACAACACCCGCTACGCCTACGGCATGGACGAGGCCCAGGAGCGGGCGATGGTCGAGGATTCCATGGCGGCCATCCTCAAGCACACCGGGGAGCCTTGCGCGGGCTACCTGGCGCCGGCCCTGACGCATACTGAACGCACGCTGGACCTGTTTGCGGAGGCGGGCGGCATCTACACTTGCGACCTGTTTCACGATGACCAGCCCACACCGGTTCGGGTGCGTTCAGGAAGGCGGTTCGTGTCCGTGCCTTACTCCCTGGAACTCAACGACACCATCGCCTACGTCGTCAACCGGGTGGAGCCGAGGCGCTACGGCGAGATGATCAAGCAGGCCTTCGACCGGCTCCATCGCGAGGGCGAAGCGGGGGGTACGGTGATGTGCGTGCCGCTGCACCCCTATCAAGTCGCCCACCCCCATCGGCTGCGCGCCTTCGAGGAAGCGCTTGCCTACGTAACGGAGCACGAGGGCGTTTGGCTCGCGACTGGCCGGGAGATAGCCGAACACTACCTCGAACACTACTATGATCTTGACTTGGGGCGGGCCGGTGCGCAGGGCGGCGGGGCGGAAGCGGCTCCGGGGGCGGCGACGTGACCCTTGACGCCAACCATCTGGAATATCCGCACCGTCGCCGCGGGATGGACCACCGGCGCTACGAGTTCTCCATGCTCGGCAACCGCCACCCGGTCGTCTGGCCAGGAGGTGCCGGCGTTGCCCTCTGGGTGAACCTGGCCGTGCAGTTCTTTCCCCTCGACCAGCGCGGCAAGCCCTTTGCGCCGCCCGGCGGGATGAGCACACCCTATCCGGATCTGCGGCACTTTTCGTTGCGTGAGTACGGCAATCGGGTGGGCATCGTGCGCTGCCTGGAAGCCTTGGATGCGTTCGGCATCCGTCCGACCTTCGCCGTCAACGCGGCGTTGGCAGAGCGCTGCCCCGGCCTGCTCGACCGCTTGATTGGGCGCGGCGACGAAATCCTGGCCAGTTCCTGGCACATGGACACGCTGCACCACGGCGAACTCGCGCTCGCCGAGGAGCGGGCCGTGGTCGAGAAGACCTTGGCGACCCTGCGCGAGCGCACTGGCCAGGCGGTGGCGGGCTGGGTGAGCCCGGCCCGCTCGCAAAGCCTTCACACCCCGGACCTGCTGGCGGCCCAAGGGGTGCGCTACATGGGCGATTGGATCAATGACGAACTGCCGTACGCCTTTCGCACCGATGCAGGCGAACTGGTCGCCCTGCCTCTGTCGCTGGAGTTGGATGACCAGTTCCTGATCGGCGCCAACCTGCATTCGGAGTGGGAATACGCAGCGCAGATCATCGACGCCTGCGATTTTTTGGCTTCCGAAGCGGCCAAGACGGGCCATGGGCGCTTGCTGGCACTGTCGGTGCATCCTTGGCTCATGGGCCAGCCGCACCGCGTCGCCGCCTTCGAGTCCGTGCTGGAGCACTTGGCGGGCTGCGGGTCCATCTGGTCCGCATCCGCCTCGGAAATCGTGACGGCTTGGCGTGGTCAAGCGATCTGAACCACCCTGCTGGCCGTCGAAATCAGCCATTCTCATTTTGGCCTTTTCGTTGCGTCAGGCGAAGCTCCCCGGAGCGAGGGCGTCCCGCCCTCGATGGGTTTCCCAGTTCATTTCGAGGGCGCGAACCTTCGGTTCGTTATGCCCTCGCTCCGACAAAACGATAATCGCTGGGTCGAGATTCAGCGCCTTGTGGTTCGGCTTGGCGTTGGTCTCCTTGCCCGCTCCTGCCGACACAGCGCAGCTTGTGGGGCTGCTGGCCGGCGAGTACAACAACAATGAGCAGGTCTGGCAGCAAGGCCTAGACGGTGCGCCCCAGAACGTCCGCAGGCATTGGCGATTCCGCAAGGACGGCGACGCCGTTCTCGAGCTGTCGATCGGGCAGGGCCAAACCGCTCCTGACGCGCCCGTTTGGACATTTGCCTTCGTCACCAAGCACCAAAAGTTGGTTGCGGAGGTTTCCGGTGCCTCGCAGTGCCGCTATGCGTGGCTCAGCACGCCCGCCGGTTTCGAGGGCGAGGCCTTGGACGGCGGCTGCGCGGGATTGCCGGCTCGGATTGGCATTGATGAAGCCTGGCTTCAATCGGTCTGGCCCACTGGCGAGCCGGAGCGGGCGCGGCGGGTGCGTCACTATCGAGGCTGGGTCGCGCTGCAGCGCAGCCGCTTGGACGCCGAAGCGGCGGATGACGACTATGTGTTCGTGCCCGAGGCGGACTGGCACGACGAAGGGTTCCTGTTGCCGATCCTTGACGGCGGGCGGCCGACCGGCTACGCCATCGAGCTGGCCCGGCTCACCTACCAAAACACCCGAACGGCGATTCTCAAGCTTGGCATCTTGGATTCCGCTACCGGCAAGACCCTCAGCTACGCTTGGGCGGAGCCGGGCGCTGACCGAATCGGCATCAACCTGCGCTGGATTCAGGTTGGCTTGACGCGGGTTCGCTAGACCGGTCACTTCATTGTGCGATGTTCCGGCCGAAATGACAGGAGCGAAAGCGCGGCCAGCGCGGTTCGCTGCTTGCGGCCTCCTCTGCCATAGGCGTCTGCGATCACAGCGTTCGCAGAACCGGCGACCTCGCGGCTCGTCATCAGTCGTCCTCAGGCGGGTATCCGTCATCGGAGTTCGGCGGTTGGCCACCGTCGCGCCGCAAGATTTGCAATGCCGCCTCGATGTCCGCCTCGTCACGTTTGGAGGCGAAGAACTCAGCCGTTTTCATGGCAGAGACCTTTTCCGCGACCGCAAGCGCCACGAACTGGTTGATGCTAGTGCCTTCTTCGCGGCTGATCTTCGCCACCGCCGCCTTGAGCGAGGTGGGCAGTCTAAGCGGGTATGTGCTCACTTGTTTCATGCGTGAATCCTCATTAGTGCATCCTTTGGCGCAAGCAGGTCGATGCCAAAGCGGCGCGGCACCTCGCCGAAGTCTCTCCTGTTGAACGTAACCAGCGCATCGGCGTTGCCGTTGATCGCTGTTTCCAGCACCATCTCGTCCGCCGGATCTCGAAGTTGCGGTCGCCAAAGAAAGCGCGCGATGACGGGTTCGGCCACGGCGCAGATTGCCGAGATCACTGTCCGCACATCCTCTTCGCTGAGGCCTGATATGATTCGATGCGCCGGGTCGCAGCAGACGGCCTCATATTCCAACGTCAGCGCGACCGAGAGCAGGATCGCAAACTCGCCGCGCAGCGCCCCGTCAAGCAGCGCTGCCGACGCACCGGTCGGGCTCCGCATGCCAGCAACGATGACATTGGTGTCCAGAACGTAGCGCACATCTCCAATAATATCACATCGTTGGCGATTCCATGTATTCGCCGGCTACGCCATCGAGCTGGCCCGGCTCACCTATCAGAACACCCGAACGGCGGTGCCCAAGCTTGGCGTCGTGGACGCGGCGACTGGCAAAACCCTCAGCTACGCTTGGTCTGCCCCCGGCGCTGAGCGCATTGGCATCAACCTGCGCTGGATTCAGGCTGGACTGACCCGGGTTCGCTAGGAGCCACCGCGTTTAGGCGGCTGCTCGGTGCCTTCCCGCACCCGTTGGTAATACATCCAGCTCGTGACGTTGCGGCGGTCGTCGTCCAACGGCGGCGGCTCCCGGTAGATCGGATAGTGGGCGGCAATCTCCGCCTTCATGGGGTCCGGGAGTGCGTCCCAGGAAGGCAGCCGCAGGCCCGACGTGTGCATGTAGATTACGCCATCCCGGCCACCCATTTTCATCCAGGGCAGCCAGTCGGACATCCGCGCCCAGCCAATTTGGCTGGCTGTGGAAGTCGCCTCCTGGTCGAGCAGCTCCTGCGCTTGGCCGAAGAAGTTGAACATCTCGGTGGCGTGGTAGGTGCCGCCCACCTCCGCTTGGAAGGCGCCGCCCAAGGGGTTCGGATAGAACAGCGGCACGGTGCTGGTCTGCCGCCAAAGGCCCTCCTCGATGTGCCCGGACCAGCGCATGGGCTCGCCGTCCCCGTCCTCTTCGTACATCGCGAAGTTCACCGGGTCGTTGGCGACGTGCAGCACATTCACGGCCTCGCCGGTCCAGGGATTGTCCCAAGTGGCGAGCGCCTCGCCAGTGGCTGGATCTCGATAGATCAGCAGTTCCCGGGAGACCAGCCGAAACCCCGAGCCACGCTCCGGATGGGTGTCCGCCACGCAGGCGCGGGTGTTCATGCCCTCCACATTGAACAGGTGGCGGTCGCGTTCCCCCTGCCTCCTTGAGTAGGCGCGGCCCTCCCACCAGAAGGTCGCTGCCTCACCGTCCACCGTTGAGCACATGATCTTGCGCGACATCTGCAAGGCGTCCAGCGGATCTTCCGGGTTGAGCGCTTGGGCGGCGGCCGAATGGGGGAGCGCTACAGCCAAGGCCGCTGCGCACAGTTTGGGAATGAGATGGTTCATGGTGTTGGCTCCTCCAATTGAGCTTCTCCAAAACAGCGCGGCTGTCGGCTCATGACGCCGCCTTTGGCGAAGAGTCGAGTATTGCCGCTGCGGCATCTTCGCCGGATCGAATCGCGCCCTCCACACCGGGGGCGTTGGCCGTGTGTTCACCTGCGAAGCGCACTGGCCCGGCGGGCCTGCGCACGGCAGCGCGCCATTCGGCCACTTCGCCGGGCGGCCAGGCTGCGTAGGCGCCGCCCGCGAATGGGTCCGCTCCCCAGGAGTGCCGCGCCAAGTAGCGCACACGACCGTTTGAGCTTGGCCGAACCCGCGCGAACGTCGCCAAGGCCAGTTTGGCAAAGGCCGCTTCGTCCAAATCGTCCAGCGCCTTCGCGCCAGCGCCATTGACGAAGGCCTTGAAGCCAATGCATTCACCGGTCTCAGGATGCCGTCGCGGAAAAAGACGCTCGAGCGGCGAGTCCGTCCACATCGCGGGCGCCAGTCCGTCCTCCTTCCAGAAGGGGTCGGCGTCGAACATTGCCACCGTGGCCTGGGTGTAGTCTGCTTGGGCAATGACGCGGCGTTGGGTGGCGTCCAACGGCAATTCGAGCCGCACGTTGCGCAGGGCGGGGAGGGGCAGGGTGCAGATGCAGTGGCGGGCACGAAACTCGGTGCCATCGGCTAGCGTCACCTTCAATTGGCCCCGATCCGTGGCGATTCTGGTCACGACGCTGCCGTAGCGCACCGCTTCGCCCAGCTCGGCAGCAAGGCACTTGGCCAGCGATGCGCAGCCCTGAACGAAGGTTCCGACGCCGGAGGCTTGGCGAAACAACAGGGCGCTGCGCCACCAAGGAAGAACGCTCACCGCGTCGCTGTGATTGTGGTTGCCGGTGACGTTGACCAGCTTCAATGCTTCTTCGGACACCCCTCGGGCGCGAAGTTCGGTGGCGATTGAACGATCATGGGGCCGCATGGTTGGGAGGTCCCAGGCAGCGGCCTGCGTGAGCGGAATGTCGGATGCGAGGTAATGCGCTTCAAGGCGGCTCGGCAGGACTTGGCGCTCGGTGCCGGCCAATGGGTTGGCGGACGAATTCGGCCAATCACCGGACGCCAGCGTTTGCCCATTGACGTGCAGCGTCAAGCCTGTTGATCGTCCACCCGCCAAGGGTGCGATCCTTAGGCCGCAAGCCTGTGCCAAGGCGTGCGTACGCGTGTAGGAGTCGCCGATTTCCACGGCCCCGAACTCGGCGCGGTCGGGCAGGTCGAAACGGGTGTATGTTCTGCCGCCCGGTCGGCCGCGAGCTTCCAGGACCAATGGCCGCGCGCCGGAGGCAGCGATGCGACGGGCGGCGGCGAGGCCCGCCACACCCGCGCCCAACACCAGCACGTCTGCTTTGGGCAACGCGGCGGCGCGGGGTCCGATCCCGCTGCCGAGCGCCAGCGCCGACAGGCCGAGCGCCTTTAGGGCCTTCCTTCTGCCGACGCCGCGCGAACCTTCGGTTCGCGCTTCGGTTGGCCGAATTCCCAAGGGGAAAGGGCGTGCGGCCCTTGAACAGCTATCAGTAGGCAAGCTGCAAGCCGCTACAGATGCACCGCCAAGCTGATCCCGAAATAGGTGTCCCGCCGGGGCGAGGCAATGAAGTTGCGGCGGAATGCTGACGGCTCCGCGTAGCGAATCACGTTGTAGGCAGTTTCCTCGCCGTTCAGGTTGCGGCCGAAAACGCGAATCGAGTAGCGGTCGCTGATCAGCCCCATGCGGGCGTTGACCACCGACGTGTCCCCAGTCTCAGCCAAGTTGTGGACTTGGGCGAACTTGCTGGACTCGAAGATGTAGCTCACCCCCGCGTACCATTCCCAACCGTTGGTCAGGGGGCGGCGATACTCAACGTCCGCAAACATCTGGTGTTCGGCGGTTCTCGGTATCTGCTTGCCGTCAATGGAGCCGAACAAGGATTGGCAACCATCAACATCGGGAAACTGGTCGCCCGTCGAGCAGTCGATCGAGCGGTCGTCGAGCACGTCGAGCAGCACCCCTTCGTTCTGGTCGAAGCCTTCAGTGTACTCAGCGTCGGTGTAAGCGTAGTTGAACCGTAGCGTGAGGCCCGCTATCTCGCTGGGATTCAAGAGTAATTCAGCTTCCAGGCCATTGATGTCCGCATCGCCCGCATTGACGGTGGCGGACTGCGCGTTTTGCCCGGCCTGCACGTTTTGCGTGAGCTGGTATCCGGTCAATTCGTTGAAGAAGAGGGCGACGTTGGCCCGTACCTGACCATCCGCCAGGACGCTCTTGGCGCCGAGTTCGATGCTCTTGACCTCCTCCTCGTCGTAGGTCGGAACGCCCGCCTCAATGGCCACCGTGCTGTTGAAGCCGCCCGGCTTGGTGCCTTCCGCGTAGGTCACGTAGAGCAGGTGGCTGTCCGTCGGCTGCCAGTCGAGCGTCACGCGCGGCAGGAAGCCATCGAAGCTGGCGGAACTGATCACCGGCTCGCCCGCAGGCCCGCCGAGGTCCTGGGCGACCGCGCGCTGATCGATGTCTTCGTCCTGATAGCGCGCTTCGAGCGTGGCGGTGAGATTGTCCGCCAAGTCGAACGACACCAAGCCGAACACCGCTGCGTTCTCTATCTCGATGTCGTTCACGTCCCTGGGCACCACGATGGTGGGGCCGAAGAAGGGCGCCATGGAGCCGCAGATGGGGTTCGCCGCGCACACGCCTTGCATGCGCAGGAATTCCGCGAACCAATTGCGTTGGGCCAGCGCCTGCTGCTCGTCGGAAACCTCGCGAATGTCCCGCGTGGTGCGGTCTTGCTTGTAGTAGTAGGCGCCAACCAGCCCGCGCACCCGGTCGGCATCGAACGCCAGCTGCACCTCCTGCGACCATTCGTCCGTTTCGGCGGCGTTGGCAAACGTAAAGTCGGTCATGCTGCCGACGTACGCGTATGAGAACGGGGGTACCGGGAACCCGGCGAACGGAAAGCCGTTGGGCGTGAAGTTGCTCACCTGAAACGAAGTGGGCAGGTAGTCGCCGTCGTACACTTCCTCGGCGTCCCGCTCGCCGTAGCCGGCGATGTAAGTGAGCTGCCATTGCTCGTTGAGGTCGTAGTCCACCTTGAGGCTGAGCTGCAGCGCATCGTCCGTGAGGCCCGCTCCCGGCGCCTGCACCGGCCAATCAATATTGACGTCGCCCGGCTTGACCGTGCCGCAGAAGTAACGGCCGGCGCCGCCGTAAAGAGCGCCGTCATCCGGATAGCAGTTGTTGTCGAAGTAGCGCCGGGCAAAAATGGCCGGCTGGCCGTCGTCCCGTTCGGCGTAGTAGGCCCGGGCTCTGGCGGTGAGCCTTTCGTTGGGGGTGAAGCTCAGCACACCCGAAATCGAGCGTGACTCCTGCTTGCCGATGTCCTTGCCGTCAAACTCGTTCTTCACGTGGCCACCCATTTCGTAGTGCCGCAGGGTCAGCCCGGCAGCTAGGGTGTCGCTTAACGGCCCGGATATCGAGGCGCGCACCAGAAACTCCTCGTCGCCCGCTATCTCCGCCTCGACGTTTGCCCGCAGTTCGTCCCCCGGGGAGCGGGTCACAAGATTGATGGCTCCGGAATAGGTGTTGCGGCCGTACAGCGCGCTTTGCGGTCCCTTGACGATCTCGATGCGTTCCACGTCGTCCAGGTCGTAGTCGTCGATGGAGCCGGAGACGTAAACGCCGTCGATGAAGTAGGAGACGCCGGAGTCGCCCAAAATGTTGGCTTGGCCACGAATCACCGGACGGTTGGCGCCGCGGGTGAACTCCGAGTCGAACAGCAGGCCGGCGGTCATCTTGGAGATGTCGGCTAGGCTCTGGACGCCAAAGTCCTCGATTTGATCCGCCGTGACCACGGTCACCGCCACCGGCGTGTCCTGCAAGGTCTCGGTGCGCTTGCGGGCGGTGACGAGGATCTCCTCGATCGGGCCGCTGGCCTCGGCGGCTTCGGGTGCGCCTTGGGCCACCGCAGCGCCTGGAATCAGCACGGTTAGCGCCACAAGGCGGGTGGCTAGCGATCGGAATCTGCAAAACGTCATGGCGGGCCTCCTTGATTGGACTTCTTTTTCGGGTTTCCCCTAGGGGTTTCCTTGAACCCGGTTCGGGCGCTGCGCCGCTAGCTTGCGCGACGGATAAGCTGCGGACAAACGCTGTAGTCAGCGACAGAACACCCTAATTGACATAATGATACATCTTTAATACAAATTGCAATAGGCGGGAGAGATTCCGCAGCGACCGACGAACCCCGGAACAGGAGGAACCATGGGCGACATTCGATCCGGCATGCCAGTGCTGGTCCGCCACGAAGGCGAATGGCTAGGCGAGTACATCCATATCGACCCGGACGGCACGGTGCAGGACCGCCACGCATCCCACCTGTCCTGCACCTTCCCGGCCTCGGGTCCCCACGACTACTTTCAGACCAACACCTATACATGGCCGGACGGCAAGCGCGAGCAGATCGAATTCCCCGCCATCTATCGGGACGGGCGCATCTGGTGGGACAACGAGCGAATTGCCGGCTCCGCCTGGGAGGTGGATGAGCGCACCATCGTGCTCAACTGGATCCGCAAGGACATGCCGGGCAGCTACCTCTACGAGATGATCCAGATCAACGAGGGCAACGACCGCCGGGGACGCACCTGGCACTGGTTCGTCGATGACGAGCTGATCCGCAGAACCTGCATCAAGGAGCGCCGGACGGGCTGAAGCTAGGCCGTCAAGCTCAACGTGCGATTCGGCGCGGCGCGTGCTTCAGCGGCAGCACCGTCGTGTACTTGATGCGCTCCATGGCGAAGCTTGAGCTGACGTCGGACAGGTCGATCGACCGGATCAGGCGTTGGTAGAAGTCATCGTAGGCGGCAATGTCCGGCACGACCACCCGCATCAGGTAATCAACGTCGCCGCTCATCCGATAAAGCTCGATGACTTCCGGGAACGCCGCCACCGCGCTTGCGAACGCCTCCAGCCATCGCCTGTTGTGCTGGTTGGTGCGGATGGTGACGAAAGCGTCCATTCCGACATTGAGGTGGTCGCGGTCGAGCAACGCCACGCGCCGGGTGATCACGCCCTCTTTTTCCAGATTCTGAATGCGCCGCCAGCAGGGCGTGGTGCTCAAGCCAACCGCCTCGGCGACTTCCGCGGTGGATAGCGTGGCATCGTGCTGAAGCAGATCGAGTATCTTGAGGTCGGTGCGGTCCAAGGCGACGGGTTGCATCAGTGCGTTCCCGCCTGCACTGGCCGGTTCGCAATCGGACAATCATCAACCGAATGAGAAATATTTTCCATTAAAGATGAATTGCGTCGTATAGATTGGAATATCTTACTCTAAGAATTGGGATATTGTTGTTGTGCTTTAACTAATTGTCGAAATCGGATGAACCGAATGGACGAGCACTTGCGGGAGGTTGGTGAAACCTATCCGCAACACCTGAAAAAAGCCACTGGTTTCGGGGCCGCCATGCTGGCTGGCGGCATCGCCTGCCTGTTGCATGGGCTTCTTCCCTTCTTATTTGTCAAGACCGGCAGCGACTGCATCCGCCGATTGCATGGGGAGATGGTGGAGAATCGCATCAAGCGGCCTGCTGCCCAAGCGCCGAACGCGGCCTGACGCAGAATCTGCGGCATTGCGGGGTCCAGCCATTAGCGCTGGGGCATGGTCAGCACGAGCAGCCCGTGAGTGATTTGTCATGGAAAACAGCGCAGGAACGAGCGGAGCAGTGCCCACCGAACAGGACCGGCCGGGTCTTTCCTCGGCCTTGCTGAGCTTTATTCGGCTTGAGTCGGCCGGCGGCATCCTGCTGCTTGGTGCCACGGTGCTGGCGATGGTCGCGGCCAACACGCCGCTCGTGTCGGCCTATGAGCTGTTGCTGGACACGCGCCTCGCCGTTCACGTCGGCGAGGCCGGGATCGACAAGCCCCTGCTGCTGTGGATCAACGACGGGCTGATGGCCGTGTTCTTCTTTCTCATCGGCCTTGAGGTCAAGCGCGAGGTGTGTGAAGGCGAGCTGTCGTCGGCTGAGCGCGTTGCCCTGCCGGCGGTGGGCGCTACCGGCGGCATTCTGGCGCCCGCATGCATCTACGCGGCCCTGAACTGGGGGAATTCGGGGGCCATGGACGGCTGGGCCATCCCGGCGGCCACCGACATCGCCTTCGCCCTGGCGCTGCTGCGCGCGTTCGGCGACCGGGTGCCGGTGTCGCTGAAGGCGTTCCTGCTGGCGCTGGCGATCTTTGACGACTTGGCCGCCATCGTGATCATCGCGCTGTTCTACACGGCGGAACTGTCGCCCGGCATGCTGGCCGTTGCCGGCGTGGCGCTGCTGGTGGGCGTGGCGCTCAACCGCCGGGGCGTGATGAACGTGACCGCCTACGTGCTGCTGGGCCTAGTGCTCTGGGTGGCACTGCTCAAGTCCGGGGTGCACGCGACCCTGGCAGGCGTGTTGATCGCCTTTTGCATCCCGCTGCACGATAGGGCAGCGGGCCTGCTGCGCGACGGGGCAGGGGGTTCGCCGCTCAAGGAACTGGAGCGCGACCTGCACGCGCCGGTGGCCTTCGTGGTGCTGCCGGTGTTCGCCTTCGCCAACGCCGGCATTTCGTTTGCGGGAATCGGGTTCGCCGACTTCGTCGAGCCCGTGACTTTGGGGATAGCGCTCGGGCTTTTCCTGGGCAACCCCATCGGCATCATGGGGCTGGTTGGCTTGGCGGTGCTGCTGCGCTGGGTGGCACTCCCCCAAGGCGTGACCTGGGCGCAGCTCACCGGCGCGGCCTTCGCCTGCGGCATCGGCTTCACCATGAGCCTGTTCATCGCCAGCCTCGCCTTCGAGCACGGCAACGGCACCTACTGGGTGGCGGACAAGCTCGGCATCCTGCTCGGGTCGCTGGCGTCCGCGGCGGCAGCTGCCGTCGTGCTTGGCGCCACCCTGCCTCGGAATCGGGGACCCTGCGCGCAGCGCTAGCGCTCCCGCACGCAAAGGCGTGAAGGCGGCGTGAAGCCCAGCGGCGAGCCTCTTCACTTTGCGTTCACGGCAGCTTTGGCAGGGTGGTCCCAGCGATAACGGTCGAGGGCTTCATGGAACACTCTCTCAAGCTGCGACGGGCCACCCATCGTCCGGCCGCGCACGGCGAGGCCGTCGACTGGCTGCGCGTCACGCCGTTCATCGCCCTGCACCTTGCTTGCATCGCGCCCATCTGGGTTGGAACCAGCGCAATCGAGCTGGCCGTCGCCACCGCGTCCTATGCGGTGCGGATATTCGCGGTCAGCGTCTTCTACCACCGCTGCTTCTCGCATCGGGCCTTCCGCGCCAACCGTGCGGTGCAGTTCCTGTTCGCCTTCTTGGGGGCCGCAGCAACCCAGCGGGGGCCCCTGTGGTGGGCGGCCCAGCACCGCCTGCACCACGCCCATGCCGACACGGACGCCGACCCGCACGCCTCGCGCCGCGGATTTTGGTGGTCACACATGTTGTGGTTCCTCTGCCGGGCCAACTACCGCACGCCCCTGTACCGCGTTCGGGACTTGGCACGGTTCCCGGAACTGGCTTGGCTTAATCGCTTTGATTTGGCCGCGCCCATGGTATTTGCAGCCGGCATGTTCGCTCTCGGCGAGGCGCTGGAGCCGCGGTTTCCGGAAACCAGCGGCTGGCAGATGCTGGTCTGGGGGTACGTGATCCCCACGGTGGCGTTGATGCACGCGACCTTCATGGTCAACTCGCTCTCCCACCGCATGGGGCGGCGGCGCTTCGCCACCGCGGACGGGAGCCGCAACAATGCTTGGCTGGCCCTGCTGACCTTTGGCGAAGGCTGGCACAACAACCATCACCGGCACGCCGCGAGCGCCCGCCTCGGATTCTACTGGTGGCAGCTGGACCTGGGCTGGCTGGGTCTTAAGCTGCTGGAGAAACTGAACTTGGTCCGGACGTTGAGGACGCCTCCCCAAGCAGTGCTTGAGGAAGGCCGGCAGTGCGCATAGCCGTGGTCGGCGGCGGCATCGCGGGAATAGCGGCAGCCGATGCCTGCCAGTCCTTTGCCGACGTCACCCTGTTCGAGGCCGAGCCCCGGCTCGGCGGCCACACCGACACCCACAACCTGCTGCTGAACGGTCGCGCCCATGCGGTGGACTCGGGCTTCATCGTCTTCAACCGGCAAAACTACCCGCTCTTCTCCGCATGGCTGGACCAAATGGGTGTGGCATCCGAGCCCACCGAGATGTCCTTCAGCGTCAGCTTGGCCAGCGGACTCGAGTACGGCACCTCCCGCCTTGGGGCGGTCTTCTGCCAGCGCCGAAACGCGCTTCACCCCGGTTTTCTCCGAATGCTCTACGACATCCGGCGCTTCTACCGCGCGGCAGGTTCGGTTGCGGAGCGCGACACGAGGACGCTGGCGGCCTTCCTTCGAGACGGCGGATACTCCGCGGCGTTTGCGGATCATCATCTGTTGCCGATGTGCGCCGCCCTTTGGTCGGTACCGAGCGAGGGCGCCCGAACCCTGCCCATTGGCCATGTGGCGGCTTTCATGGCCAACCACGGCATGACGCGCTGGCAGGGGCGCCCGCAGTGGCGGGTGGTCCGCGGTGGTTCGAGCAGTTACCTCCGGGCGTTCGCTGAGTCCTTCAGCGGGGAAATCCTTTGCCGCTGCCCGGTTCGCAGCGTCGCGAGGGACGCTTCCGGCGTCGAAATTGAAACCGAAGGGGGCAGCGAGCGCTTCGACTATGCGGTGCTGGCTTGCCACAGCGACGCTGCGCTGGCCCTGATCCACGCCACACCGGAGGAGGGCAGCGCCCTTGCTGCCATTCGCTATCAGCCGAACCGGGCGGTGCTGCATTCCGATGCATCGGTCATGCCGTCCGACCCGGTCGCCTGGTCGAGCTGGAACGTGCATGTCACTGCCGACGGGGAGTACGAGTTCACCTATTGGATGAACCGGCTGCAGGGCCTTGGCGCCGAGCCGAGCTTCTTCGTGACGCTGAATCCGGCCCGTCCGTTGAAGTCGTCCTGGGCTGAGCGCGAGTACCGCCACCCCGTCTTTTCCTCCGCGACCCGGGCGGCGCAGCTCCGCCTGAAGCGGGTCAACGGCCAACGGCGGACCTTGTTCTGCGGCGCATGGTGCGGGTGGGGGTTCCACGAGGATGGATTCAGGAGCGGCGTCGAGGCGGCCGGCTGGCTGCGCGGCCTGCGGGAGGCATGAAGCGATGTTGGCCGAGGAGCTGAGTTGCAGCGGCACGGTGACGCACATCCGGCGGGCACCGACGCGCCACGCTTTCCGCTACAGAGTGTGGATGCTCTATTTGCGGCTCGGCCCGGACGGTGTCGGGTCGACACCCTGGCCCCGCTTGCTGGCCTCGTCTGACAAGGGTCATCTCATGTCCGAGGACGGCGTGCGCTCGAAGCTCGACGCGGCCGGGTTTGCGGAATCGGAAGTTGCGTCCATGGATCTCTTCGCGCTCACCCAGCCCCGGTCGTTCGGCTTCTCCTTCAACCCGGTGAACTTCTATTTCTGCCTGGCTGGAGAGCGTCTCGCGGCCCTGCTGCTCGACGTCAACAACACGCCCTGGGATGAGCGCCATTGCTACGTCCTGCTTCCGCCGGAGGGCGATGAGGGAGCGAACGGCGCGTCGTTCCGTTTCGCGAAGCGGTTCCACGTCTCGCCCTTTCTGCCCATGGACGGGCGCTACACGCTGCATCTGAAGGCGTCCGGGGATGCGCTGCGCATTGCGATGCGCTTCGACGGTGGAACGGCTCCGTTCTCCGCCTGCCTCTCGCTGAAGACGCGGCCGCTGGCCCGCTCGGAGGTAGTGCGTTCGGCCCTGCGCCAGCCAGCCCAAGGCGTCCTGACGCTGGCTCGAATCTACTGGCAGGCCGGACGGCTGTTTCTCAAGCGCGCGCCGTTCCATGCGCATCCCGCCAAGCGTCGGGCAATGACTCCGCTCCGGACCAGCGCCACGCGTGCCGCCGATGCGGCAGCGGTGACCCGCAATGGGTCGACGCGGCGACCTGGGGAGCGCGGAAGTTGAGGGCGCGGACGGTCAGGCACCCATTCCGTTGGGCAGGCCCGATGCGGTCGGCGGTGCATCGCGCACTCCGTGCCATCGAGCACGGCACGCTCGTCGTTGTCGATTCCGATGGGGAGGCGACCTTTGGGTCGGGCCAGCCGGCCGCGCGCGTCGCGGTGCGTGATCCGGCCTTCTACAGCAGCTTGGCGCTCGGGGGGTCAGTGGGCGCTGGCGAGAGTTACATGGACGGGCATTGGGAGAGCGACGACCTGGTCGCCTTAGTTCGCATCATGGCGCTCAACCGCCAGGCGCTCGATGGCCTTGATGGAACGCTGGCATCTCCGGCGGCGCTGCTCCGCGCTGTGGCGCATGGGTGGCGCCGCAATTCCCGCAAGGGCAGCCGCCGCAACATTCAGGCGCACTACGACCTGGGCGACGACCTGTTCCGCCTGTTCCTAGACGAGCGACTGATGTACTCCGCGGCCGAATTCGAGACTGCGGAGGAAACCTTGGAACAGGCGAGCCTAGCGAAGCTATCGAGGCTCTGTCGCAAGCTCGATCTCCGCGCTAGCGACCACTTGCTGGAAATCGGAACGGGTTGGGGCGGCCTCGCAGTGTTTGCCGCACGGCGTTTCGGCTGCCGGGTCACCACCACGACGATCTCGCACGCCCAGTACGATCACGCCCGGGCCTTGGCAAGGGAGCAGGGGCTTTCCGGGCAGGTCGAAGTGCTGCGTTCGGACTACCGGGAACTCACCGGCCGCTTCGACAAGCTGGTTTCGGTGGAAATGGTGGAGGCCGTGGGCCACCAGTACCTGGATGCCTACTTCCGCAACTGCGCCCGCCTGCTCAAGCCCGAAGGACTCATGGCGCTGCAGGCGATCACGATCCGCGACGCCGCCTACAGGGCGGCGCTCAAGCGTGCGGATTTCATCAAGCGGTACATATTCCCCGGCGGTTTCATTCCCTGCAGCAGCGTCCTGACGCAGTCGTCTGGCGAAGCCGACTTGGTGCTGGTGAACCTCGAGGACTTCGGCCCGGACTACGCCCTGACGTTGCGCGAGTGGCGCCGCCGCTTGGAGGCGAACCGCTCGAAGGCCGCCGCCCTCGGCTTCGACCAGCGCTTTCTGCGCATGTGGCGCTTCTACTTCGCCTATTGCGAGGGCGGCTTCCTGGAACGCTCGATCAGCGACGTGCAGATGCTCCTCGCCAAGGCGGGCTACCGGGGGCCGGTCTGGCGGGCGCCCGGCCAAGGGGCCGCGCCATGAAGGCGCTGCTGGACTTGGCGGAACGGGGGCTCGTGCCGGACCCGCTGATCCGATTCGGCGCCCGCCGGCTGCTTGGCGAGCGGTTGCGGCAAGAGCACAGCAAGGACGTGGAACGGGCTTCGGAGC
The DNA here is from genome assembly GCA_009843635.1 of Gammaproteobacteria bacterium. Lineage (GTDB taxonomy): Bacteria > Pseudomonadota > Gammaproteobacteria > Pseudomonadales > Azotimanducaceae > Azophilus. The sequence goes on along the minus strand of VYDB01000104.1, from coordinate 28,103 downwards.
GCTACGCCGCCTTGCTCGATGAATTGCGCGTCAGCCCGGTCGCCCTGCAGACGGCTGCCGCCAACCGACAACACTATGAGGTGCCCGAAGCGTTCTTCCGCCTCGTGCTCGGGCCGCGGCTGAAGTACAGTGCCTGCTACTGGCCGGAGGGTGCGCAAACGCTGGCCGATGCGGAGAGCGCGATGCTTGAGCTCTACGCCCAGCGCGCCGAGCTTGAGGACGGCATGCGCATTCTCGATCTCGGCTGCGGGTGGGGATCGTTCACCCTTTGGGCGGCCGCGCGCTATCCCAATGCCTCCGTTCTGGCCGTCTCCAACTCAACCTCGCAAGGGGCGGCGATTAAAGCCCGTGCCCGCACGCTCGGCCTCGGCAACGTGCGGGTGCGCACCGCCGATGTCAACAGCTTGCGGATCGAGGAGCGGTTTGACCGGGTGGTGTCGATTGAGATGTTCGAGCACGTGCGCAACTATGCCATGCTGATGGAGCGGATTGCCGAATGGCTCGCGCCGACCGGCGAGCTGTTCGTTCACGTCTTCTGCCACCGGCACCTGATGTACCCGTTCGAGACGGAAGGGGAGGGGAACTGGCTGGGCCGCAACTTCTTCAGCGGCGGCCTCATGCCGGCGCGCGATACGCTGCTGCACTTTCAGGAGAGCATGCGCATCAAGCGGCGCTGGGAGCTTTCCGGCGAGCACTACCGCAAGACCGCCCGAGCCTGGTTGGAAAACCTCGACTCGAATCTTGAGGCTGCCATCGATGCGCTCGCGGACCATGCGGGTGCGTCCGCCGCGCGCCGGGAAGTGCAGCGATGGCGCATGTTCTTCATCGCCTGCGAGGAGCTCTTCGGCTGGCGTGGCGGCACGGAATGGCTGGTGGCCCACTATCGGTTCGGTCGCCGTGGTTGAACTGATGCGCAGGCGCGGGGGCCTGCGGGCGCGGCTCGGGCGCCTTTTCGCGCTGCAACTGGCCTTGGTCGGCAGCGCGACGCTGATCGGCATCTACATCACGCAACTGGTCGTCGAGGACTTGTTGACCCGGCAGGCGCTGGCATTGGAAGCGGCGCACTATTGGCAGCTGCGCGCATCGAATCCCGGCCAGCCGCTGCCGAACACCGCGAACATGCGCGGCTACCTCGCTGAGATCGGATCCGCCGCAACGGGGATCGGCAAGCTGCCGGCGGCGCTCCGCGATCAGGAGCCGGGCTTCCGGCGCATCGAGATGGACGGCGCTGCCCGGCTGGTGCATGTTTCCGATCAGGACGATGCGCGCCTGTACTTGGTCTTTGAGGCCGGGCAAGTCTCCGACTTGGCCTTCTATTTCGGCACCGTCCCGCTTTCCATCGTGCTGCTCATGATCTATGGATCGCTGTTCATCGCTTACCGCTGGTCGCAGGGGGCACTGTCCCCCATCGTGCGCTTGGCTCGGCAGCTCGAAGCGATCGACCTGAAGCGCATGGGTGGCGAACAGCTCGACCTTGCTGGCTTGCGCTTGGGCTCGGATGCGGAAGTGATCACCCTGATCGATGCGCTGGAACACTTCGCCGACCGGGTGACCGCGGCGGTCGAGCGGGAGCGCACCTTCACCCGCGATGCCGGACATGAGTTGCGCACGCCGCTCGCGGTGTTCAAGGGCGGGCTTGACCTGCTGGAAATGGCCGCCAACCAGCCTTCCAGGGAGCGGGCCACGGTGGCACGCATGCGGCGAACCGCCGATCGCATGGAATCGCTGCTGGAGGCCTTGATGCTGCTGGCCCGCGATGCAATCCCGGCGGCTGGGGACCAACCGACGTCGCTCAGGCTGGTGGTGGAGGAAGAGATCAAGGCCGTGCGCGAGGCGGCCCGCCAGCGCGGCAACCGGCTGCAGTTGCAGGCCGATCAGGACGTTTGGGTGCTTGCGCCGGCGCCGGTCGTGCGCATCGTGGTTGGCAACCTGTTGCAAAATGCCGTCAACTACACGAACAACGGCGACATCGAGGTCAGCCTGTTTGAGGATGGCGTTCGATTCAGGGACACCGGCATCGGCATGTCGCGGGAGGAGCTTGCCAGCATGTTCGAACCCTTTTACCGGGCTGAGGCCAGCCGGGGCGACGGCAAGGGCCATGGCTTGGGACTTGCCATCGTCCGTCGGTTAAGCGACCGGTACGGCTGGACGCTGAACGCGCACAGCCAGCCCGGCCACGGAACGACGGTGGAACTGCGGTTCCACAGCGAATGAACGCCGGCCATTCGCAATGAGCAAGCTGAGCGTGTTGCTCGTCGAAGACCATCGGGAGCTGGCGGAGACCGTTGCCGCCTTTCTCGAGGCCTGCGGCCACGACGTGGACTACGCGGCCGACGGACTGGTGGCGCTGCATCTGGCCGTAACGGAAAGCTACGATGTCATGGTCCTGGACGTCATGCTGCCGGGCATGGACGGTTTCGCCGTCTGCCAGCGGCTGCGGCAGGACGCGAAAGTCGCCACGCCGATCATCATGCTCACCGCGCGCGACGCACTGGACGATAAGCTGACGGGATTCAATGTCGGCGCGGACGACTACCTGGTCAAGCCGTTCGACATGCCGGAACTGGCCGCTCGGATCGAGGCCCTGGCGCGGCGGGCAAGGGGATGGGCCGCCCGATACGAGATCGGCGAACTGACCTTGGATGCCGAGACCTTTGAGGTGCGGCGCCAGGGTTCCCGCGTCGCGCTGACCGGATTCGCGTTCGAGGTGCTGCGTGTGCTGATGCGCGAGCACCCCAAGGTGGTGAGCCGACGCGACCTTGAGCGTGAGGTCTGGCAGAACGAACCGCCCGAGAGCGATGCGCTGCGCAGCCATCTCTACAACCTGCGCCAAGCCCTCGACCGGCCCTTCGACCGCCCGCTGATCGCCACCGTGCCGGGGCGGGGGTATCGGCTTGACCTGCCGGAACCGGATGAAGGCCAGCGCGATGCAGGAGCAAGGCGTCCGTGAGTTGGCGGACTGGCTAATCGTCATGCACCGACGCAAGCCACTCGGCAGAGGAACTAAAGCGAAACGCCCCGGGGGCACCGAAAAGGGAGGAGAGAAACCCCCGGAGCGTTTCTAGGGACCGCCAAGGCCGGATTCAGCCAAACTCAAACCTTGACGAACTCGGGATAGGCTTCGATGCCCGTCTCCGAGAGGTCTGCGCCCTCGTACTCCGCCTCCTTGGAGATGCGGATGCCCATGGTGATCTTGAGGATGTACCAGACGATCAGAGCAGTCAAGAAGGTCCAGGCGAAGATTGCCACGATGCCCAGCAACTGCGCAACGATCGTCGCCTCGGGATTGGTGAGGCAGACTGCCAGCAGCCCCCAGACGCCGGCGGAGCCGTGCACGGAGATGGCGCCCACCGGGTCGTCGATGCGCAGCTTGTCGAGCAGCACGATGGAGCCGACCACCAGTGCGCCGCCGATCGCGCCGACCAGTGCGGACAATTGGATCGAACCGGTTAGGGGCTCTGCGGTGATGGACACCAAGCCCGCCAGCGCGCCGTTCAGCGCCATGGTCAGGTCGGCCTTGCCGAAATGCAATCGGGCCAGGACTAGGGCCGTTATGAGCCCTCCGCAGGCGGCGATGTTGGTGTTGACGAACACCTGCGACACGGCATTGGCTTCGTCAATGTTGCTGACCTTCAGTTCCGAGCCGCCATTGAAGCCGAACCAGCCGAACCAGAGGATGAACATGCCCAGCGTCGCCAGCGGCATGTTGGCGCCGGGCAGGGCGTTCACCTGCCCGTCGGGGCCGTACTTCCCGGCACGGGGCCCGAGCAGCAGCACGCCAGCCAGCGCTGCCGTAGCGCCGCACAAGTGCACCACGCCGGAACCGGCGAAGTCCAGGAAGCCGGCCGCGTCCAAGGCGCCGCCGCCCCACTTCCAAAAGCCCTGCACGGGATAGATGAAGCCGGTCATGAACACGGCAAAGACAAGGAACGCCCACAGCTTCATGCGTTCCGCGACCGCCCCCGAGACGATGGACATGGCGGTGGCCACGAACACCACTTGGAAGAAGTAGTCGGATCGCACCGAGTAATAGGTGTCGCCACCGGATGCGATGACCGCCTCCGCGGTGTTCTCCTCGCCGATCCCGAAGCCGATCATCGGCAGCCAGGCACCCTCATCGGCGCCGGGGTACATGATGGTGTAGCCGCAGATCATGTACATGATGCAGGCGATGGCGAACAGCGCCACGTTCTTGGTAAGGATCTCGGAGGTGTTCTTGGCCCGGACCATGCCTGCTTCCAGCATGGCGAAGCCCGGGGCCATGAACATCACCAGAACGCCCATCACGAGGAAATAGAAGGTGTCCAGTGCGTAGTTGGTTTGAATCAGATCTTCCATGATCCCGTCTCCCGTTTAGTTGGGGGCACGCCCCTTTTCTTGGTGAATTTCCTGGGGGGCTGAACGTTAAAGGGCTTCCGGCCCCGTTTCCCCGGTGCGAATGCGCGTCGCGTCCTCAAGGGTGGCGACGAAAACCTTGCCGTCGCCGACGTTGCCGGTGTTGGCCGACGTGGTGATGGCTTCCAGCGCCCGGTCGAGCAGGGCGTCATCGACCGCCACCTCCAACTTCACCTTCGGCTGGAAATCGACGACGTACTCGGCGCCCCGGTACAGCTCCGTGTGGCCCTTCTGACGCCCAAAGCCCTTGACCTCGGTGACCGTCATGCCCCGCACGCCGATGCCTGACAGGGCCTCGCGAACGTCGTCGAGCTTGAACGGCTTGATGATCGCAGCAATTAGTTTCATGTTGAGAATTCTCGTTCGTGAATTGATGGCCGCAATTGGTTGTACAAGATTTGTGCCAACTGACGAAGGACGGATTTCGGCGGAACTGGCGGGTTGCGGCAGGACTCCTTTGCAGGCACCTGTGGTCTTTCGCACCGTTTCGGGCCGGTGCATCGGCGATTCTGGTGCATGGCGCGCGCTGGCCGTGCTTGCGCACGTCCCTGCAGCAGGGTGGCTCAAACCTTGCATCGCTTTGTTCACACCGGCACTCGGTCGCTGACCGGAACCACGGGCCGAGGCCATTGGATGGACAAGTATGGGCAGCTCATGAACTGGCTGATTGCAACAGACTTGGACGGCACGTTGCTGAACGATGAGTATCCCGTCGAAGCAGCGGCCGCGGCCGTCGATGGTCTCTTCGGGCTTCCGGCGTTAGCGGACGGCTCTGTCACGCTGCAGGTGGCGCTGGCGACGAGCAAGACCTTGGCGGAATGCGTCCGTTTCGCGGACCGGTGTGCGAATCGCCCGATCATCGCCTTCGAAAATGGCGCGGGCCTCGCTTGGCCAACCGCGGCTTGCAAGGGCCGCTACGAATTCGCTTGCGCTGGAATGGACTACAGCCGCATCCGCGAGCGTTTGCAGAGGCTTCGCGCAATCCCGGACTACCGGTTCCGCGGATTCGGGGACATGTCCGCTGCCGAGGTGGCCCAACGAACCGGGCTCGACGAGGAGTCCGTGGCGGACGCGATGCTGCGCAAGGCCTCGGAGCCGTTGGTTTGGGAAGGATCCCATAGGGCGCTGCGGTCGTTCGCCAAGGACCTCAACGTTCTGGGACTGGACCTGGAACTCGGCGGCAGGTTCCATCACGTCACCGGGCGCAGCAGCAAGGCTGATGCCGTTGCGGTCATCGGACAGCGACTTGCTGGCCAGCGGGGAGCGATGGCCACCTTGGCCTGCGGAGATGCTCCCAACGACGTGGACATGATGCGCGCTGCCGACTGCGCCTTGGTCTTTCCCGGCAGGAACGGGGGCTACGTCCTGCCCGAAGGCCCTAAGGTCACGCATGCTCGCGGGGCCGGGCCGGACATTTGGTCTGAGCACGTCTCCTTACTGATTCAATCGAATTCGCTGGAGGTGGATTGCGAATGAGCGACTTTTTCCAGAACGGCATCATCACCACGCTGCACAACCTGTGCGACCAACCCGTCGAGGCGCTTGAGGCGCAGCTCTGCGAATTTGCCAAGCAACGCCCGATGGCGCTCGTGCTGCCCTGCCTCTATTCGGAGCTTGCGACACCGGCGCTGGCGAACATCGTCGGCGAACTTGGACGGGTCCCGTACCTTTCGGAGATCGTTGTCGGGCTTGATGCGGCAAGCGAGGCGGAGTTCCGCCACGCGCTCGACTACTTCTCCGTGCTTCCCCAGCCGCACCACGTGCTCTGGAACGACGGGCCGAGGCTCAAGGCGGTGCAGGGCAAGCTCGCCGTTGAGGGGCTGGCACCGGAAGAGCGGGGCAAGGGCGCAAACGTCTGGCACTGCATCGGCTTTGTGCAGGCGCTGGCTGGAATCAAGGCCGTCGCCCTGCACGACTGCGACATCACCACCTATGACCGGGCCATGCTGGCGCGCCTGATCTACCCCGTCGCGAACCCTGATTTCGGCTACCAGTTCTGCAAGGGCTACTACGCCCGCGTCGCGAACGGCAGGCTGAACGGGCGCGTTTGCCGGCTCTTGGTCTCGCCGCTGATACGCACCATGAAGCAGTTGACCGGCGGGCATCCCTACCTCGACTACCTGGACAGCTTCCGCTATCCACTGGCCGGGGAATTTGCCATGCAGTCCGGCGTGCTGGATGGCTTGCGCATTCCCTCCGACTGGAGCCTGGAAGTGGGCCTGCTCTCGGAGATGTATCGAAACTACGCCACCAACCGAATCTGTCAGGTCGAGGTCGCCGACAGCTACGACCACAAGCACCAGGACCTCTCGCTGGACGATGCTCGCCGCGGGCTTTCGCGCATGAGCCTCGACATCGCCAAGGCGGTGTTCAAGAAGCTGGCAACCTACGGGGTGGTGTTCGATGCCGGAACGATCAGGACCGCCAAGGCCTGCTACTACCGCATCGCGCTCGACCTCATCGAGTCATACGCCAATGACGCCGCCATGAACGGCTTGGGCCTCGACCGCCACGCCGAGGAGCAGGCCGTTGAGCTCTTCGCCACGAACATTCTTAAGGCCGGCTCGTCTTATCTTGAAGGGGGAGAGGAAATTCCCTTCCTGCCCTCGTGGCACCGGGTTGCCAGCGTTTACCCGGCTGTCCACAGCGATCTGCTGAACGCCGTAAGGGATGACCGTGCGGCGTTCAGCGCTGCCCCGCAGGTCCGAATGGCGTGAAGGAGGCGCTTGGAATCGCGGGTTAGCCGCTCACATCGAGCCAAAGCACCTGATGGGGGCTTAGATCGATGCCGTCGGCTGCAGCCACGTCTGATCCGCTCAGCAGATCGACACAGATGCCAGGGTCGATTTCCAATCCGGTGCGCGGCAAGTGCTGTGTACGATCCAGAACTGACGCGATCACCAGTATGGTCTGGCTCTTCCCTTCCCGGCGCATGACGAACGCACCCTTAGGGCTCGGCAGCACCCTCTGCTGCGCTGTCGTGTTGAAGGCCTCCTGGGCGCTGCGCAAGGCGAGAATTCGCTTGAAGTGATCGAGAGCCTTGGCTTGGTCGGAGCTTGGGTCGGCCAGACGCTTTTCGAGGTCGCTCAATTGCCACTGTCCGCGATTGATCGACCGGGTCCGGCCCGTCACCTCCACGAGGTCGAGGTCGTTCGGCGTCGCCAGCAGACCGTGAATGTAGATCGCAGGAGCGCCTTGAAAACTCACCAGCAGGGTATGCGCCGCCAAGTAGGCGCGGAGATTCTCGCTGCGCCCTCCGAATGCGGAAAACGGCGCAATGTTGATCTCGTAGGGCTTTAGCCCATCCCCCGGCTCCCGGCGAGAGGCTTGGCGCAGGGTGACGAAGCCGCCCCGCTCGCGCATCCGCTCCACCAGCCGTGCGACTTCGCGTTCCGGAACCAGACCTTCCAAGGGCCTGAGCCCGATCCCGTCGTGGGATGCGAACATGTTGGCATAGGCGCAGCCGTCCGGGGGCGGCGCAAGACTTGCCGCCCAAGCCGTCAGGTAGCTCGCATCGCCGAACGCGTAGCTGTAAAGCAGCAGTGGGGAGAGGCTGAACTGATAGACCATTTGCGCCTCGTCCCCATCGCCGAAGTAGCTGACGTTCTCCTCGTGCGGGACGTTGGTTTCCGTCATCAGGCATACGTCGGCACGGGCGTAGTCGAGCAGCAGGCGCAGGATCTTCACCACCGCGTGGGTCTCCGGCAGGCTCATGCAACTGGTGCCCAAGCGCTTCCAGAGAAACGCTATCGCATCCAGCCGGATGAGGCGGGCGCCTTGGGCCACGTAGAAAAAGAGGATGTCGACGTATTCGCGAAGCACGGCCGGGTTGGCGAAGTCCAGGTCGATCTGATCGTCGCTGAAGGTGTTCCAGACGTGGCGGATTCCCCCGTAGGTGTGCACGGCGGAAACCAGCGGGGTCGTCCTCGGCCGGACCACGGCGCTGGTGTCCGATTCCTCGGGCAGCGTGATGAAGTAGTGCCGGCCCGGCTCGCGGCCGCCGATGAAATCCGCGAACCACGGGCTTTCCCGCGAACAGTGGTTGATCACCAGGTCGAACATGGTGTCGTAGCGTTCCGTCAAGGTACGCACGTTTTCCCAGTTTCCCAGCCGATGGTCCACGCGCCGATAGTCGATGACGGCAAAGCCGTCGTCCGAGGACGAGGGAAAGAACGGCAGCACATGCAGGCGTCCGAATGCACCGCCGATATGGCGGTGCATGAACTCTCCCAATGTCTCAAGGGGTGGCCGACCGCTCGACACTATGGTGTCGGCATAGACAATCAGCATGGCGTCATCGCACGGACAAATGTCAGGAGCGATCGGGGACCGCGCCAGATCGATCAATTCGGTCACCAACCGGCGCACGTCTTCCGGGGGGTACAGCAGCGCGAGTTGCGCCGCGAGCCGCCGTTCGTAGCGTCGCCGCCGGCCGGGGCGCGATCGGCCCGCGCCCGTCAGTTTTGCACGTCCAGAAGTTGAAACTGACTGACCGGCTGCCAGCGGGACTGCTGCCGCTCGATGATCTGCCAGCTTGCGCCGTCGGGGCCGCGCAGCAGGAAGCTCAGCTCATCGAACTCATTGGGTTGCTGCGGACTCGGATTCAGTCCCGCCGCCTCGGCCAAGCGATGCACCTGCCCTAGGCGCGGGGTCCACAGGGAATGGAGGGTGATGCCGAGTTCCCCGGGGCGTTGGCGAGCGGAGCGATCATCGGCGGTGTGCAGCCCCTCCAAGGAGAAGAACTTGAGCTTGCCACTCACGTTGTTGGGGGAGACGAAGCCCCGGTACCAGTGGGAGCGCCCAGGCTCCATCTGGAATATCGCTTGGGGACCGGCCTGCCAAGCGCCGTCGATGACCGGGTCGTTTTCCGGGAGCAGGCCAAAAACGGTTTCATAGTAGGCGGTGACCTCGGCCAAGTCCCCGGCCACCACGAAATCGTGATGGGTGAACTCGCTGGTGCCCAGCGGGGCGTGCTCACCAATCACGCCATAGCCGGGAATGGTGTAGCCGTAGCGTTGAAAGAAGACGTGGTTGAACCAGCGGCCATAGACAGCCATTTCCCGAACGCCGACGCGTCGGTTGACGATGCTGGGCACACCCTCGGTGGCATTGTAGAGGTCGTCATAGACGGGGCCGGCCAACAGCAAGGGTTCGCCAGCGCCGTCGCGCAGGTCAGCAAATACGTCAGCCAGCCTGTGGATGTCCCGGGTGCGCATCACAGCCATCCGGGTGCCGACCGTCTCCGGGGGCGCGAATCCAACCCCTGGTCCCAATGGGTTTGCCCATTGCAGAAGCCGCAACAGGCCGTGGGCGTCCACGGTGCCGTTTTGCAGCCGCCAAGATCGAAGCGCTGACTTGACGCCGTATCGCTGGGCCGCCTGCGCGGCTGTCAATTCCGCCGAGGCGACTGGGGTAAAGCCAAACTCCTTGAAGTATTCCAACGCCTGCTCGGCATCGGCCACCCCGACCATGACCTCGTACACGCCGCTGATGCCGGTGTCCGGCGGGTCGGCAGCGACGCTTTGCCAGCCAAAGAGCAAAATGATGGAGAAGAACGGAAGCATCTTGCGCATGTGGCCTCCTAAACGCCCACTTCGACCGGTTGCCTAACCAGCCTATGTAGCACATGGACGCTTGTGATGGAATTCAACCAGCGCTGATTTGGCCGGTACTGTACACTGGGCATTGAAGCAAACGTTTGATTCACTTCGAGGTGCCAATGGCTTGGCTGGTCATCTGCCGCGATATTGACGATTCCGAAGCCTTGCGCCAGCGGCACCTTGAGCGCCACTTGGCTTATGTGGACACGATCCTGGACCAGATTGCGGTCGCCGGGCCGGTGGCCTCGCAGCCACAAGGCGTCCATGCCGGCAGTTGCTTCATCTACCACACGGATGATCGAACGGTGGCTGAATCCCTGCTCTTCAACGACCCGTACTTTCAGGCCGGGCTATATCGGGAAACGCAGTTCCAAGCCTTGCGGCCCGCTGCGGGCACTTGGGTGGGCGGCGCAACCTGGCGCTGAGGCCTGATTGGATCAGGTCCTGCCCGGCGATGTGCCGCAATGCTGCTAAAATCAAGGCCATGAGGACGGCAACGCGCATACTGACCCTTGGTTTTGGTTTGGCGCTCGCCTTGGCGGCGTCTGCTGCTGAGTCGCCGATTTGGATCGTGCTGGGCAGCTACCAAAACGCCGCCAACGCGGAAGCGGCGAGGCAGGCGCCGGGCGCGGGCATTTTGGAGCCGCTGCAGGTGAGGGCTTTTGATACATCAGCCGGTCGTTGGCATCGGCTGCTGCTCGGCCCCTTCGAGGCGCGCAGCCAAGCTGCGGCGAAGCTGGCCGAGGCGCGCAGCAACGGCCATGCGGACGCTTGGCTGTTAGCTGAAGACGGAGGAGAAGCGCCGCCCAGCGTCGCCGCCTCGGATTCGGCGGACGATCTTGCGCTGTTCGCGGGTCTCGGCGACGACGATGAGCTCGACGATTGGGAGCGCTTCGATCCCTACGGCGACCTCGGCGACTTCGAGGAATTGCCGCCGCTGCCCGACGCGGATGTGCATCTGTTGAGCGAGCAGCACAAACGCCCGGTCAGCGAGCCGCCGCCTGGCTACGAGCTGCACAAGCTGAGGCGAGGCGACGGCTAGCTCTGAGAGTGCCCGTTTTTTGGAATCGGCAAGCTGAGGGTTGACGATAGAATCCCCCTTTTCAAGCGCAGGCCCCGGTGGCACAACTGGATAGCGCGGCCCCCTCCTAAGGGGTAGGTTGAAGGTTCGAATCCTTCCCGGGGCGCCACCTGCTCACGGATTTTCTGTTCCAAACGGCCTACTGCGCCTGCAGCAGGTTGGCCGGCGCGTACTGATCCGTCAGCACCCGGGTGTCGGCGGCCCAATCGACTTCGCTCTTCAGACGCCGGGGATAGCTGCGGATCTTGATGCCGTAAGGGGCTAGGGATTTGTCTAGCGCTGCAGCCCGCGCGTTGAGGGTCATCAGGCTGGGCAGTTGCGTCTTGGCGGCCAGGATGACGCGGTTGCCGCTGCTTGGCAGCTTCAGGTTGAAGAAGGGGCCGAAAACGTCGAAGTAGGTCGCGGATTCGGCGTCGTAGAGCTGGCTGATGGCAAAGGTGTTGGCGGCCAGAGCACCGTCGCCGGTCAGCAGCGCTCGGGTGTCGGCGAGATATTCGCGGGTCATGAGGTGTTCGGGAATGTAATCGGCCCCGAAGGCGTCGAGCATGATGAGATCGTAGCTGCGACCGGCCGCCACCGCCCGCCGGGTGAACACCCGGGCATCCTCGACATGGACTTTAAGCCGTTCGCTTTCGGCAAACCCGAAGTGGCGCTTCGCCACCTGGACCACTGCTGGATCGATTTCCACCGCGTCCAACTGGGCTTCCGGATAGATCGCCGTCAACGCCATCGGCAGTGTGCCGCCGCCGAGGCCGACCACGAGGATTCGCTGCGGCGCCGGGCCGAACAACAGCGCTGCCATCATCATCCGGGTGTAGTCCAGGACCATGCGCTCCGGGCGGCGCTCATCCAGGCAGGACTGGTTGCGCTGCGCCCGCCGCAGGCTGAATTGCAGGCACAGGGTTCGGCCCTGCTTGACCACCAAGATCGTCTGGTAAAGCGACCGCTCCCGATGCACCACCTCTGCCGAGGCCAAGGGCGCCAGCAGCGCCAATCCTAGCAACGCCGTGGCTAGTCGGCGCCGCTTCGAGGCCAATAATCGAGGGCGGGACGCCCTCGCTCCGGGATCCCGCTTGGAGCGGGCGTTGCGCCCCGGAGCGAGGGCGTCCCGCCCTCGATTGGCGCGAAGCGCCGTCATGTGCGCGTCCTGGCAACCACCAACGCGGTTGCGCCGGCCAGAACCAGGGCTGCGGTCAGCATGGTGAGAATCGTGTTGATCTCCCACCACAGCACGAAGTAGAAGCTGGTGCCCAGGGTGCCTAGGGCGCTGCCGGCGGTGGAGACGAAGTACAGGCGCCCCGCGATGTTGCCGGACTCTTCGGTGGTGCGCACCAGCAGGCGCACGGCGTACGGCGATATCATGCCGAGCATTGCCGTGGGCAGCACGAACAGCACCATGGAGGCTGCCAGCGAGCCGTAACGCGGGTCTTCGAAGGTATGGAATATCCACTCCATGGCCGCTTCGCTGAAGTAAACCAAGGGGTACAGCAAGCCCGCGCCCACCAGGAACAGGCCGGCGAACTTGGCCAGCGAGGGCGAGCGCAGCGACCAACGGCCGCCGGCCAGGTAGCCCAAGGCGAGGCTCGCCATGAACACCGTGATGATGCTTCCCCAAACGTGGATGCTGCTGCCGAAGTAGGGGGCGAGGACCCGCCCGCCGAGCAGTTCCAGAGACATGATGACGAAGCCGCCGACGAAGGCGAGGCTTAAGACGAGTGCGGACAAACGGGCAATCCACCCTGGGCGAGGCCAACCAGTGTACAAACAGGCATATGCAATTTCCAACTCGCACCAAGGCGCCCGTTGTTTTCGCTTACGGTGTTGGTTCTAATGCCCGGCCACGCAAGCCGGATTCCAACCCGTGGGGCAATTGACTCATCTTGAACGGCTGGAGGCCGAGAGCATCCACATCATGCGCGAGGTGGCCGCCGAGGCCGCCCGCCCGGTGATGCTCTATTCCATCGGCAAGGACTCCTCGGTGATGCTGCACTTGGCGCTGAAGGCTTTCCATCCCTCGCCGCCGCCGTTCCCCTTGCTGCACGTCGACACCGGTTGGAAGTTCCGCGAGATGATCGAGTTTCGGGACCGCCGTGCGCGGGAACTCGGCCTGGAATTGATCGTTCACCAAAACCAGGAGGGCATCGCCGCCGGCATCGGCCCCATCACCCACGGCGCAGGCGTGCATACCGACGTGATGAAGACCCAGGCGCTTAAGCAGGCGTTGGACGCCCATCGTTTCGATGCGGCCTTCGGCGGCGCGCGGCGGGACGAGGAGAAGTCGCGGGCCAAGGAGCGGATCTTCTCCTTCCGCAACGCCCGGCATCGGTGGGATCCCAAGAACCAGCGCCCGGAGCTGTGGGACCTCTACAACAGCCGGGTGCGCGACGGGGAGAGCATGCGGGTCTTCCCCCTGTCCAACTGGACGGAGCTCGATGTTTGGCACTACATTCACCAAGAGGGCATTCCGGTCGTGCCGCTCTATTTCGCGGCCGAGCGGCCCATCGTCGAGCGGGACGGCCAGCTCATCATGGTCGATGACGAGCGCCTGCCCCTAGGCGAAGGCGAGCAGCCGCCCTTGATGAGGGTGCGCTTCCGCACCTTGGGCTGCTACCCCCTGACGGGTGCCGTCGAGTCCGATGCGGCGGACGTGCCGGGCATCATCCAGGAAATGTTGACGGCCCGAACCTCGGAGCGCCAGGGCCGCCTGATCGACCACGACGAGGCGGCGTCGATGGAGAGGAAGAAGCGGGAAGGCTATTTCTGATGGCGGCGACGGACATTCAGGCCTATCTGCAGGAACAGGCGGCCATGACCACCCTGCGCTTCCTGACCTGCGGCAGCGTGGACGACGGCAAGAGCACGCTCATCGGCCGGCTGCTGTTCGACGCCCAATTGATCTTCGACGACCAGCTTGCGGCGCTGGAAGCGGACAGCAAGCGGCACAGCACCCAAGGCGAGGCGGTCGATTTCGCTTTGCTGGTGGATGGCTTGGCGGCGGAGCGCGAGCAGGGCATCACCATCGACGTGGCCTACCGCTACTTCGCCACCGCCAAGCGCAAGTTCGTGGTGGCGGACACGCCGGGCCACGAACAGTACACGCGCAACATGGCCAGCGGCGCCTCGCATTCGGACTTGGCCGTGATCCTGGTGGACGCCCGCAAGGGCGTGCTCACCCAGACCCGACGGCACAGCGCCATCGCCTCCCTGTTCGGCATCCGCCACTTCGTGCTGGCGGTCAACAAGATGGACTTGGTGGGCTACGACCAAGGAGTGTTCGACGCCATCGAGGCCGAGTATCGGGCATTTGCCGCCGACCTCGGCGACATTTCCGTCCACGCCCTGCCCATCTCGGCTTGGAAGGGCGACAACGTCACCGAACCGAGCGAGGCCATGCCTTGGCACCAGGGGCCGGCCTTGCTGCCGTTTCTTGAAGAGGTGGTGGTAGAGCCCAGCGGTGGCCACGGCGCCTTTCGTCTGCCGGTGCAGTGGGTCAACCGTCCCAACCTGGACTTTCGGGGCTTCAGCGGCACCATTGCGGCAGGTGCCGTGCGGCCTGGGGACGAGGTGGTGGCCTTGCCGTCGGGCGTGCGCTCCCAAATAACGCGCATCCACACCTACGATGGCGACCTCGAACGCGCCGAAACCGGGCAGGCGGTTACCCTCACCTTGGCGGACGAGATCGACGTCAGCCGTGGCGACGTGATCTGCCACGCGGAGCATCCGGCGCAACTGTCGGACCAGCTTGCGGTGCATTTGCTATGGATGAGCGAGGACGACCTTATCCCCGGCCGGCAGTACCGCCTGAAGAGCGCCACGCGAACGCTGGACTGCGTGGTGACCGAGCTCAAGCACGCCGTCAACATCAACACCTTGGAAACGCAAGCGGCGAAGAAGCTGGCCTTGAACGAGGTGGGGGTGGCCAACATCAGCCTGAGCGAGCGGCTGGCCTTCGATCCATTCCAGGACAGCGCGCCGATGGGCGGCTTCATCCTCATGGACCGGCGCTCCAACGCCACCGTCGGGGTGGGCACCTTCGACTTCTCACTGCGCCGGGCGGACAACGTGGCTTGGCAGGCGCTGACCATCGACAAGGCCCACCGGGCGGGGCTCAAGCACCAGCGGCCCTGCGTGGTCTGGCTGACGGGCCTGTCCGGCTCCGGCAAATCGACCATCGCCAACCTGCTCGAGGCAAGGCTGCACGACCTGCACCGGCACACCTACCTCCTGGACGGAGACAACGTGCGCCATGGGCTGAACCGTGACCTCGGCTTCACCGAAGCCGACCGGGTGGAGAACGTGCGCCGCATCGGGGAAACCGCCAAGCTCATGGTCGATGCGGGCTTAATCGCCATCGTCGCCTTCATCTCCCCCTACCGCTCCGAACGGCGCATGGTGCGGGAGCTGTTGGAGGAGGGCGAGTTCATTGAAGTGTTCGTCAGCACGCCCTTGGACGTCTGCGAAGCGCGCGATCCCAAGGGCCTCTACAAAAAGGCCAGGGCCGGCGAAATCGAGAACTTCACCGGCATCGACGCCGAGTACCAGCCGCCGGTTCGCGCCGAACTGGTGCTCGACACCGTGGCCATGACCGCGGAGGAAAACGCCGAAGCCATCCTGGACCACCTGCGCCGCGCTGGCGTATTGGAGGTCTAGGTTCCGGGCGCCTGCTGACGTTGCAGCGTTAGGTGCAGTGACCCGGCAGATCCAGCGTGGGATTGCGGTCAAAGAAGCCCACTGGGATCAGGTGAAAGCCGCAGTACTCCACCGGCATCACCGGCCAGTCCTCGGGCCGCGGCACATGGGTGACGCCGATGGTGTGCCACATCACGAGATCGCAATGGCTGATGTCGCGATTGTCGGCGGTGTACGCTGGCAGCCCGCCGCCGCTGTGCATCACCGTGTTGGCGCCCGAGGCGGCAATTTCGTCGCGGGCATAGGGCGTCGCCCACAGGTTGTGACGGGCGAACGCCGCCCGTTTCGACGTCGGCGAATCCGCGCTGGCAAACAGGGTGGGGACGCCCTGGGGCAGCAGCTTGTAGGCGACCGGCAACCCCAATCCGTTCCTGGACTCCGGATTCACCACTTTCCACGACCGATTACGCTCCGGCGCCACGTTGCGCTTGGCGTCCTGCTCACGGGTCAGGTGCGTGGCGACGTTTTGGAATTGGGTGCCATGTGGATTGTCATCGCTGATCGGCAACACCTCGATGTTGTTCTCGAATAGTTGGTTCGCGCCGCCGTCCAGTTCCCAGTCGAGCCTGAAGCAGAACAGGTGCTGGTGGACGGGTGAGGTGAGGTTCTGCGCGATCTGCGGTGACTGGCCCGCGTTGACAACTTGAGCCTTGGCGCTCACGCCGACGATGCCGGTCAGCTTGACCTCCATCTGGATCGTGCCGTCCAAGTACAGGTACCAAAAGAAGCCGTAGTCGTAGTTGCCGATGGTGAAGATGGCGCTGATCACGAGCCGCCGCGAGCGCCGTACCTCGCCGGTGCGGGACAGGGCGTCGAAGTGCTTCCACTGGATGCCGTAGTCCTCCTCGTGCATGCAAATGGCATGCTCCACGGTGCGCACCTTGCCTTGGTGGTTGATCAGGTTGATGTCAAAGTAGTGAATCTCGCCTAGGCAGTCGCAGCCGAGCTTAAGGGAATTGATGAAGTTTCCAAGGCAGACCTCGCTGGCATCCAGCACATGCTTCCAACTGTGCATGGGATCGCTGTCGCCGTAGGGAACCACCATGTCGGACAGGGCCGCCCGGTACAGCAGCGGCCGCCCGTTCAGCGACAGTTGATGCAGCACCAAGCCATGAACCGGATGGATGCCCACCCGGAAGTCGTAGCCCTGCCAACGAACTCGATAACCATCCACCTCAAAACTCGTTCCCTGGGGCTGCTCGATCTCAAGCGGCTGCAGGCCCGGCCGCGCAGGGGGCAGGTTGGGTCCGTCAAAGCGGCCGGGTTCGGGCGGCATCGGCCTCCTGCCGAAGTCCTCCACGCAGGCGACTGTTCGAGCGGTGATGTCCACATGGGCGATCAGCCCATCGATCGGGTGCGCGTAGCCGTTGTCAGTCGCGTCGTCCCGCACGAAAGCGATGCAACGCATGGCGCGATGCCCTTGGGGAACATCGGGATGTGGATAGCCCCCACCGGGCCAGGGGTCGATCTGAATCCTCTTGAGATCCGCTTCGGTATCCACCGCGACACCTCGCGCCCGAGCTGCCGCTAACCACTCGGCGTTGGTCTTGGTCAGGCGAACGGCCAATTCGAAGTCAGAAAAGCTGTAGGGCACTTGGCTTGCCAGCGAAACCCGTTTGACATCAACCTGCTTGGTGCTTAAGTCCACGTCCGCTTGGAAGCCGCCGTCGCGCGCTTCATCAACCCCTCGGAACTGAACCACACGGACAGCGCCATCCCCGGGCTGATGGGCCTTGACGACGGATTTCTCGGTTTCCAACAGCCCAACGGAGGAAAAGAAAGGTGTATTGATGTCGTCCTGCTCCCGAACCAAGGCGACCGCCGTTTCGATTTCCTGGACGCTTAAGGGGTCCAATGGATGCACTGACATGCTGTGCTCCTCAGTAATGTGCGGGTCGGTTAGCGCCCGTGCCAATTCGGCGGCCGCTTCTCGGCGAACGCCTTGGGTCCCTCGATGTAGTCCTCGCTCTTGGCCATCGCCTTCACCGAGTCGTAGGAGGCGCGGATGGACTCCTCCAGGGACGCGGTGCTCAGGCTTTGGTACACCACGTCCTTGCTGGCTCGGATCGACAGCGGGGCGCACTGGCAGATTTGATTGGCCCAATCGCGGGCTTCCTCCATGAGCTTTTCGTGGGGCACCACGGCGTTGACGAAGCCGAGGTCCTTGCCTTCCTCAGCGCTGACATGGCGGCCGGTGAGGATCATCCCCAGTGCCCGCTTGGCGCCGATCTGCCGGGGCAGGCGGTTGAGACCGCCTGCCAGGGCCGCCAAGCCGACCTTGGGCTCGGGCAGTGCGAACAGGGCCTTTTCGGAGGCAATGATGAGGTCGCAGGCCAGCGCGATTTCAAAGCCGCCGCCCATGGAGACGCCGTTGACGGCGGCGATCACGGGCTTTAGCAGGTCAAAGCGAGAAGTCAGGCCGGCGAAGCCCTTGGGTATGGGCATCCGCTTGCCGCCCTCGGCTTGGTAGCGCAGGTCGTTGCCTGCGGAGAAGCCCCGGCCGGCGCCGGTGATGATGGCCACCCACATGTCGTCGTCAGCGGCGAAGTCGTCGAAGACCTCGCCGAGTTCGACATTGGCTGGGGGGTGCAGGGCATTCAGGCGGTCCGGCCGGTTGAGGGTGACGGTCATAATATGGTCGGACTTGTCGATGGTGCAGTATTCAGGCATGAATCCTCTCTCGCTGAATGGATGGATGACGGGTTGGGTGCGGCATTTTGTCACATTGATTTTCTGGCGGCGAATGACGGCTTGGGCTCTCGCCGTGGGCGTGCTCGGCGCCTGCGACTCACCGCCGGCCTATCATCGTTATCGGGGCGAGGCCATGGGCACCGCTTTGGCGCTGACCTATGCGGGCTGCGCGGGCGACGTGGAGGCTGCCGTGGTGCACGAACTCCAACAGGTGGACGCGCAACTGTCCACTTGGCGGCAGGACTCGGAGGTGGCGCGCTTCAACGCCAGCGCGGCTGGGGATTGGATTCCCGTTTCCGCGCCGGTTGCGGCTCTCGCCATCGAAGCGTTGGCGCTCTCGCGCCGCTCCGGGGGCGCATTCGACCTGACCATCGCGCCCTTGGTCAAACTCTGGGGCTTTGGTTCCGACGCGCCTGCGAACGGGTTCACACCGACTTCGGAATCGGTCACCGCCGCGATGCAACGAGTCGGCTGGCGGAACTTGGAGGCGCGGCCTGATCCACCGGCGTTGCGCAAGCGTTTTGCGGGGCTGTCCCTTGATTTCTCCGCCATCGGCAAAGGGCATGGCGTTGACCGGGTGGCCGAGCGCCTCGAGAGCCTTGGCTGCCGCAGCTACCTGGTCGACATCGGCGGCGAAGTGCGCACCTTAGGCCTTGGCCCCAAGGGCGGATCGTGGCGCATCGGCGTGGAGCAGCCCGACGGCGGCGCCCCAAGGCGGGTTCTGCGGCTCTCGGGCCAGTCGGCCGCCACTTCGGGAGACTACCGCAACTTCCGCATGCTGGACGGACGGCGCCTGAGCCACGCCATCGATCCCCGCACCGGGGAGCCAGTCCGCCATGCCTTGGCTTCGGTGACGGTGGTGACGGCGAGTGCCGCCGAGGCGGACGGGCTGGCGACGGCGATCTTGGTGCTCGGCCCTGATGCGGGCTGGCGCTTTGCTCAGGACGAGCGCGTGGCGGCCCTGTTGCTCGTGCGCGGCGAAAGTGGCTTCGAGCATCGCTATACTGAATCCATGAGTCAGTTTCTCCAGCCGTGACGCTCGGTTTCGGGCAAGCCAATGCAAGGCTCGCGGCCGAACTCGGTCTGCGCTACGCCTTTTCGCGGCGCGGCTCCGGTGCGCTGATCGGCTGGGTGGCGGTAGCCGGTTTGTCGCTCAGCGTTGCCGTGCTGGTGGTGGTGCTGTCGGTGATCAACGGCTTTGAGCGGGAGTTGCGCGAGCGGGTCTTTGGCGTACTGCCCCATGCCGGGGTTTGGGGCGATCAGCCGTTCGTGCCGAGCAACTCGGCGGCGTCAAAGTTGGTCGCCGTTCCGGGTGTGTTGGGAGCGGCTCCGATCGTTCAGGGATCGGGCTTGGCCGTGGGCATCGACAAAGTGCAGGCGGTGCTGCTGAACGGTGTCGAGCCATCGACCTATCGGCAGGTGTCCGGCATGGAGGGGTTTCTCGGCCCGGCGGGCGGAACTACCCTCGAAGTGCTGCAGCCAGACCGTTTTGGCGTCGTTCTGGGTTCGCGCCTGGCTTCGCGGTTGGGCGTTGGCGTTGGCGATCCCGTGCGGTTGATGCTGCCCTTGGGTTCCCTGACGCTGGCGGGCGTGCTGCCCCGGCAGAAGCGCTTTCAGGTGGCGGCCTTGCTGCGCTCCGGATCCGAACTCGATGCCCGGGCGGCGTTCATCCACTTGGCGGACGCCCAGCGGCTGTTTCGACTGGGCGAACAGGTGCATGGCTATCAGCTACGCTTCGCTGACTTGGATGGGGCCAACGCGCTTGCCGCCTTGGCTGTGCGGCGCTTGGGCGAGGATCGGTTCTTTCCCCGCACCTGGCAGCATTCCCACGGCAACCTGCATCGGGCGATTGGCGCTCAGAAAGCGACCCTGTTCGTGCTGCTCGCCTTCCTGGTCGGCGTTGCCGTGTTCAACTTGGTCTCCACCTTGGTCATGACGGTCGAGCAGCGGGGCGCGGACATCGCCATACTCAAGACCATGGGGGCTGCCAGCGCACCGTTGATTGGCTGCTTCGTGATGCTGGGCGCCTTGATCGGCGCGTTGGGCATCCTGATCGGGGTCGCCGTCGGCACGGCGGTCGCGGGCGGCCTGCCTGCCGTCTTCGCCTGGATCAACGACGGCTTGGGCCTGGACCTGATGAGCCAGTACTTCATCAGCTATCTGCCGGTGGACATCTGGCCGGCGGACCTCGCTCGCATTGCGGCGGTGTCCTTCGCTCTGTGCGTGTTCTGCACCCTGTATCCGGCCTGGCGCGCCGCTCGCCTCCTGCCCAGCCGCGTGCTCGCTCATGAGTGAGCCGGCGCTTCGGGCCACTGGTCTGCACAAGTCCTTCAAGCAAGGCAGCGAGCGCATCGAAGTGCTGCGCGGCTTGAGCCTCGAAGTGCGGCCCGGCGAACGATGCGCCATCGTGGGGCGCTCGGGGTCGGGGAAAAGCACCTTGCTGCACGTTCTGGCTGGGCTGGACGACTTGGATGCCGGGCAGGTGCATCTTTGCGGGACCGCCATCAGCGCCGCATCGGTGGGCGAGCGGGCACGACTGCGCAACCGACACGTCGGATTCGTGTACCAACTCCATCACTTGCTGCCGGAATTTTCGGCCTTGGAAAACGTCTTGATGCCGCTGCGCTTGGGGGGTATCTCCCGCCGCGAAGGCGAAATCCAGGCAGCGGCCATGCTGGATGCGGTGGGTTTGAAGAGCCGCATGGCGCATCGTCCAAGCGCCCTTTCCGGAGGCGAACGCCAGCGCGTGGCCGTGGCCCGGGCCTTGGTTGGCCACCCGGAGGTGCTCCTGGCCGATGAGCCCACCGGCAATCTCGACCGGGAAAACGCGCGCCAGGTGTTTGACCTGATGCGCCGCTTGAGCGAGGAGTTTGGCGTCGCCCTCGTGGTGGTCACCCACGACGAAGAGGGCACTACCGGCATGGACCGGGCACTGCGGCTCTACGGCGGCTTCTTGGAGGCCTTGGCGTGAGGTTGGCGCTCTGGATTGCCGCACGCCATCTGTGGCGGGGCCGCAATCGCTATGCGCGCTTGATCAACTGGATGACGTTGGCTGGCCTAGGTGTAGGCGTCTTGGTGCTGACGGTGGTGGTCAGCGTCATGAACGGCTTCGATGCGGAGTTGCGCAGCCGCATCCTGGGCACCGTTCCCCATGCCCTGCTGCCCGTGTCGCTAGGCGTGGATGCCCAAACCGCCGCAGGGCTGCCGGGCGTCGCTGCTGCCTATCCCTTTTTTCAGGCCTCGGGCATGGTGGTGGGTGCCGGTGGCGTGGCTCCCGTTGCCGTGTACGGCATCGATGCCGCCGATGCGGGGCGGTTGGCCGCCATCGATACCCACATGCTGTTCGGACGATTGGACGAAGCCCTGGCCGCGCCGACCGGCTTGGTGATGGGCCGGCCTCTGGCCCGCCGCCTGGGCTTGGTGGAGGGCGACCCGCTGCGGCTGGCGCTCCCCCAAGTCGATGGGGGGAGGGTGCAGCCGCGCTTCAAGACCTTTCGGTTACAGGGATTGTTCGAGGTCGGCGCGGAATTTGACTACGCCATGGTGGTCGTATCCCGCGCCGCCTTCGATGACGGGGAAATGCAACGCCTCGGCGCTGACGGCATCCGGGTGGTGCTCGACGACCCCCTTGCCGCAGGTGAATTCGCCACGATGGTTGCCGCATCCGGGGACGGCGCCGAGGCGGCGGCAGAGATCGAAACCTGGATGCAGAACTACGGTGAGCTTTTTCTCGCGGTACGCATCGAAAAGGCGCTGATGTTCCTCATCCTGCTGCTCATCGTCGCAGTGGCCGGATTCAACATCGTATCCAGCCAAACCATGGTCATCGACAGCAAGCGGGCGGACATCGCCGTGCTGCGCTCATTGGGCGCGACGGGCACCTTGGTTCAGCGCGTGTTCCTGGTGCAGGGTGTACTCGTGGCAACCTTGGGCATCGTTTCGGGCCTGATTTTGGGCGTCGCCGCTGCCAACCACATTGGTCCGATCTTTGCGGTGCTGGAAACCTGGTTGGGGCTGCGGCTGTTGGACGGCTCCTACTTTGAAACCGTGCCGTCGCAGGTGCTGCCGGCGGACTTGGCCCTCATCGGCGGCCTGTCTTGGCTGCTGTGCCTGCTGTCGGCGTGGATTCCGGCGCGCCGCGCCGCCCGCCAGAACCCGGTTGAAGGGCTGCATGCCTAGGCGCCGCGCCGGCGCCGCCGCTGCCGCCAGCGCTGGATGATGTGCAGCCGCCACAACAGCCGGGCCAGCATGAAGCCGGTCACCCCCGCGACCCAGCCGCATAGGAGGCTGCCGAAGATCAGCGGATAGCCGATGCGGGTCAGGTTGGCGAAGATCCAACTAAAGCTGATTTCCACGGCTTCCACCTCGATGCGCATGTCCAGCAGCCAAGCGCCTAAGCGGTAAGTGAAGTAGAACATCGGCGCGATGGTGAGGGGGTTTGAGATCCAGACCAGAACAATGGCGATCGGCAGATTGCAGCGGAAGGCGACCACCAGGACGCCCGCTGCCAGCATTTGAAACGGGATTGGCAGGAAGGCGCAAAACAGCCCGATGAAAGTGGCGCCCGCCACTGCACGCCGGTTGAGGCGCCAGATGTCGGTGTTGTGTAGGAGCAATCCCAAGGGCTTGAGGGCGGGATTCGCACGAATCTTGTCGGCATCCGGCAGATACCGGCGCAGGATTTCTTTTGGCATAACGTCATTATGCCTATTGTTCGATGCCTGCTGTGGTTGCTGCTGATCGGCTTTGCCGCCGCTTCCCTGCTGGGGATGGCGCGTTCGGGCCTGTCCGCTCGGGTGCCCCATTGCGCAGCCGAAGCGCCCCGTAACTTGACCGTTGGGGTATTGGAGGTGGCTTCCTCACCGTCGCAGGATCGATCTCGCCTTCAAGTAGCGGTACGGCGAGACCATACCCCTGAGTGCGTGGACTTGGGCGGGCGTCGGCTGCGCCTGAATTGGCATTTTCCGCCGCCGATCCAAGTCGGTGAGGTCTGGCGGGTGGAAGCCAAGGTGCGCGCGCCTTGGGGCTACCAGAATCCGGGTGGCTTTGACTATGAGCGCTGGCTGTTCGGCAACGGCATCGACGGCGTGGGCTACATCCGTTCCGGCGAGCGCTTGCTGGCGCCCCTTAAGGATCTACGCCAGCGCGTGCGGGAAGCAGTGGCCGAACGGCTGCCCGACCGTCGGCACGGCGCCCATCTGCGAGCCTTGGCGACCGGCGATGGCAGCGCCTTGACCGATGCCGACTGGGCGTTGCTGCGGCGCACGGGCACGGTGCACCTGCTGGTCGTTTCCGGGCTGCATGTCGGCTTGGTGGCGTTGCTGGGCTATGGCCTGGGCGCCGCTGCCGCTCGCTTGGTGCCGGCAGCCTTGGTCTGGCTGCCGGCCGGTTGGCTTGCCGCGGCGTTTTCCTTGGCGGCGATGACCGGCTTTGTTTGGCTCTGCGGGGCTGACCCGCCAGCGCTTCGGGCTGGCGTTATGAGCGGGTTGGCCGCCTTGGCCTTCGCAGGCGGCCGCCGGGCACCGGTGGCGAGTTGGCTGGCTCTTGCCGCGGTGATGGTGGTTTGCGTGAATCCGGGCGCCGTGCTCACCCAAGGCTTTTGGCTCTCCTTTGGCGCGGTTGCCGTGCTCGTCGCCGGGTTCGCCAACCGCATGCCGGTGCTCGGCTGGGCGGCCAGCTTGTTTCGAGCGCAGGTGCTCATGGTTTTGGCGATGACGGTGATGACCGCCACGGTGGTGGGCGAAGTCGCGCCCGCCGCTGGCCTCGCCAACTTGATCGCGGTGCCTTGGATATCGTTGGTGGCCGTGCCCTTGGTGATGTTCTCGCTGGTCGCCACCTTAGCCGGAGCACCGTTCGATGGGCTTGGCTGGGCGCTGGCGGACCTAGCGGTGTCAGCCTTGCTGAACGGCTTGGAAGTGCTTGGGAATAGTCAGTCCTACCCGCTTCCGGTGCCGCTTGGGCAAGGTCTCGCCGCATTGGCTGCGTTCGCCTGCGCCTTGGGAGCGACCCATTGGCGGGCGCGCCTCGCCTGTCTGCCCTTGTGGGCCGCCGGCCTGATGGTCTTTCAAGACCGTCCAGCGGAGGGGCAGTTCGAAGTTCTGGCGCTGGACGTGGGTCAGGGCAGTGCGGCACTGATCGACACGCGCAACCACCGCCTGTTGTTCGATGCGGGGCCGCGTTTCCCCTCGGGCTTTGACGTGGGAGAGGCGGTTGTGCTGCCCGCCATCGTCGCCACCGGAAAACGGGGCTTGGACCGTCTGATCGTCAGTCACGGTGACCTTGATCACGCCGGGGGTGCTGCTGCCGTGTTGCGCGGGGCGCCTGCTGCCTCGGTCTGGGGCGATGCTCCTGAATTGAACGCCAAGCCCTGTCGGCGAGGCGAGCGCTGGACTTGGGACGGGGTGGCCTTTGCAGTGCTGCATCCGCCTGCGGGCTACGCCCGCAGCGGCAATGACGCTTCCTGCGTTCTCCAAGCCAGCGCCGGGGACCAGCGCGTCCTGCTGACCGGCGACATCACGCGCCGTGTGGAGGCGACCTTGGTGGCCAGTGGTCTAGCTCCCGCCACCCTGCTGTTTGCACCCCATCACGGCAGCGGCAGCTCCTCGTCCAAGCGCTTCGTCGAGGCGGTCAATCCACCCTTGGTCTTCATCAGCGCCGGCTGGCGCAACGCCTACGGCCATCCCCAACCCCAAGTGGTGCGACGCTACCGGCTGTTGGGTTCCCAAGTGTGGATGACCGGCATTGAAGGCGCCCTCCAATGGTCCTCGGCGACTCCCGAGCGAGTTGTCGCTTACCGCCGGGAACGCAACGCCGTTTGGGCGTGGTGGGCGAACCGGCCGCCTGCTAACTACCTAGAGGACCTTTGAAACCTCGTGAGAATCGACTCAGAGCGCCGTCCACCTTGTGGCGCGACGCCATTGAAAAGTGCGGCTCTGGACGCATTGTAGGGGGTGTTGACAGAAGGCTGGAGCCTCCGGTCAACGCGGAACGCAAGCCATTTGAGGATCAGTCACAATGCGCATGGACCGTATGACCACCCGCCTGCAAGGCGCTTTGGCCGACGCCCGCTCCTTGGCGGCGGGCAAGGACCATGCCGCCTTGGAGCCCATTCATCTGTTGGCAGCCTTGCTGGAGCCGGGCCCGGCCACCCTAATGCCGCTGCTGGTCCGCTCTGGCGGCCAAGCGGGCAAGATTGCAGACGGCGTGGCCGCCGCGCTCGACCAGGTGGCCACCTTGAAGTCCCCGACGGGCGACATTCAACCCTCCCAAGCCTTTATCCGCACCCTGACCTTGGCGGATGGCTTGGCCCAGAAGGCGGGCGACAGCTACCTGTCCAGTGAGCAGGCGCTGCGAGCCTTGGCCCAGGATCCCACAGTCAAGCGGGTGCTTGGCGGCGCAGGTGTCGATGCCAAGCAGCTTGAGGCCATGGTCGAAGCGGCGCGGGCCGGGGAGGTGGTTCAGGACGCCGATGCGGAGGAGCATCGGGAGGCGCTGGCCAAGTACTGCATCGATCTCACCGAGCGGGCGGAGCAGGGCAAGCTCGACCCGGTCATCGGGCGAGACGATGAGATTCGGCGCACCATCCAGGTGCTGCAGCGGCGCACCAAGAACAACCCGGTGCTGATCGGTGAACCCGGGGTCGGCAAGACCGCCATCGTCGAGGGCTTGGCGCAGCGCATTCTCAATGGCGAGGTTCCGGAGGGGTTGAAGAGCAAACGCATTCTGTCCCTCGACATGGGGGCGCTGATCGCCGGTGCCAAGTTCCGCGGCGAATTCGAGGAGCGGTTGAAGGCGGTGTTGAATGAGCTCTCCAAGCAGGAGGGCAGCATCATTCTCTTCGTCGATGAGCTGCACACTATGGTCGGGGCTGGCAAAGCGGAGGGCTCCATGGACGCCGGCAACATGCTCAAGCCCGCCTTGGCCCGGGGCGAGCTGCACTGCGTCGGCGCCACAACCTTGGATGAGTATCGCCAGCATGTCGAGAAGGATGCCGCCTTGGAGCGCCGCTTCCAGAAGGTGTTGGTGGATGAGCCGGGGGTGGAGGACACCATTGCCATTCTCAGGGGCCTGAAGGAACGCTATGAACTGCATCACGCGGTGGACATCACGGACCCGGCCATCGTCGCCGCCGCGCGGCTGTCACATCGCTACATCACCGACCGACAACTGCCGGACAAGGCCATCGACCTGATCGATGAGGCCGCCAGCCGCATTCGCATGGAGATCGATTCCAAGCCGGAGGCCATGGACCGGTTGGAGCGGCGTCTCATCCAGCAAAAAATGGAGGTGGAAGCGCTCAAGAAGGAGAGCGATGAAGCCAGCAAGCGCCGCCTTGAAGATCTGCAACGCAGCGTCGAGTCCTTGGAGGCCGAGTACGCCAGCCTGGAGGACGTGTGGAAGGCCGAGAAGGCCAGCCTGCGCGGCGCCCAGGACATCAAGGAAGAGCTGGAGGCGGCCCGCTCGGAGTTTGAAGCCGCCAGGCGCAGCAGCGATCTGGCGCGCATGTCGGAGTTGCAGTACGGCCGCATTCCCGAGTTGGAGCAGCAGTTGGCTGGAGCCACCGAGCCGGTGCAGCACGAGCTGCTGCGCAACAACGTCACCGAGGAGGAGATCGGCGAGGTGGTCTCCAAGTGGACCGGAATCCCGGTGGCGAAACTGCTGGAGGGCGAAAAGGAAAAGCTGCTCCAGCTTGAGGCCGAGCTGCACAAGCGGGTGGTCGGCCAGGAGGAGGCGGTCACCATCGTCGCCGATGCGGTGCGCCGCTCTCGGGCCGGGCTGTCCGATCCCAAGCGTCCCAACGGCTCGTTCATGTTCCTAGGTCCCACGGGCGTCGGCAAGACGGAGCTGTGCAAGGCGTTGGCGGCGGTGCTGTTCGACAGCGAGGACGCCCTGCTGCGGGTGGACATGTCGGAGTTCATGGAAAAGCACTCCGTGGCCCGGTTGATCGGGGCACCGCCGGGCTACGTGGGCTATGAGGAGGGCGGCTACCTCACCGAGCAAGTGCGCCGCCGCCCCTATTCGCTGATCCTGCTCGACGAGATCGAAAAGGCGCATCCGGACGTGTTCAACATCCTGCTGCAAGTGCTCGACGATGGCCGCCTCACCGATGGCCATGGGCGCACCGTGGACTTCCGCAACTGCGTTCTGGTGATGACCTCGAACCTAGGCTCCGAAGCCATTCAAGCCATGGCCGGGGAGGGTGACTTCGAGCGCTTGAAGGAAACCGTGCTCGGCATCGTCAGCCAGCACTTCCGACCGGAGTTCATCAATCGGGTCGATGACTTGGTGGTGTTCCACGCTTTGAATCGGGAGCAGGTGGCGCGCATCGCCGAGCTCCAGTTCGGCATCCTGCGCGACCGGCTGGAGGAGCAGGACATTGGCATTCGCTTGACCGATGCAGCCCGCGAGGCCTTGGTGGATGAGGGCTACGACCCGGTTTATGGCGCCCGTCCCTTGAAGCGGGCGATCCAAAAGCGCGTCGAGAACCCGTTGGCCGCCAAGCTGCTGGCGGGCGATGTGGCGCCGGGCAGCGAGGTCGGCGTGCAATTTCAGGACGGCGCCTTCCAATTCGAATCGGGACCGGGCTCGCAGACCTGAGGCACTTGCGCTGTTCTGAGAGTCTTTAGGGGCGGGGTTTTGCGGGCGCT
>VYDB01000152.1:43338-59962 GCA_009843635.1 Gammaproteobacteria bacterium | reverse complement strand
AGTCCCCGGCAACGCAAACCCCGCCCAATCAGGGGCAGGGGGGCGAGTAGTTACTGAATATATAAGTTCAGATAAGCGCCAGATGGAAGAAAAGGCGAGCCGCCGCATCAATGCAGATCGGCCATGAACCGCTGCGGACGCGGCCTGTAGTAGTTCTCGTAATCCAGCGAGAAGGCCACTGCGGTGGCGCGTCCTAGAATTCGCTCCCGGTCCACGAAGCCGATGGCGCGGGAGTCTTCTGAGTTGTCGCGATTGTCACCGAGCAGGAGATACTGTCCTTTGGGCACCACCTCGGGCGGCAGGTCCCGGTCGCTGGTTGAGCGCCCTTCGGGGTCCAGCGTGATCAGATGGCTGGCTCCTAGAATGGACTCCTGGAAGTACCGTTGAGGGGGGTGGGGGCTGCCACCTTCGATGCCGGCTTCGACCGCGGTCAGTTCCCGGTAGATGGCCGTCTTGCCGTTGATGCTCAGGACGTTGTCCCGCAGGGCGACCCGATCGCCGGGCAGGCCGATGACGCGCTTGACCAGCAGCCTCTCGTCGAGTGGCGAGACGAAGGTGACCACGTCGCCGCGCTCTGGCTCCGCCCAGTGCGCGAGCCGCTGCAGGGTGAAGGGGATGCGCAGGCCGTAGGCCAGCTTGTCCACGACGATGCGGTCGCCGGCCAGGATCGAGGGAATCATGGAACCGGAGGGCACCTGGTTCCAATCGGCGATGGCGGAGCGGAACACCAGCATGATGGCGATAAAGAGCCAGACGCCGCGCCATTCCCACAGCGTATGGGTGATTCGGCTACGCCACCCCGTCATGTGCGCCGGAACGCCCAATTTTCTTGATCGCGGAACGAGGTTGCCACATGAGTCACCCTTTGCGCCCGGCGACCGCCCGCTCGTTAGGCGGAGGCATCGCCCCGTTTGCTTCCTTCGCTCTCGGCCTGTGCCTGAAACTGCGCGAGTTGCTCGGCCGAAGCCTCTGCTTGGTGCTTGGCCTTCCACTCGCTGTAGGGCATGCCGTACACCAGCGTCCGCGCCACCTCCAAGTCCATCTCCAAGCCTCGCTCCCCCGCCTCGGCCCGGTACCATTTCGACAGACAGTTGCGGCAGAAACCCGCTAGGTTCATCAAGTCGATGTTTTGGACGTCCTTGCGTTCGTCGAAGTGCTTGAGCAGGCGCCGAAAGACGGCGGCTTCGATTTCAGTTTCCAATTGAGACATGACGGCGGCGTTGGTGAGCGGACGCCCATAATAGCCTAACCGTGCGCATGACGGGCATGGTTGAACGTGCTTCAATCCGTGGCTTCAACCTAGGAGACCACCGGCATGGAGTGGCTAGCGGACCCGTCCCTATGGGCGGCGTTTCTGACCTTGACGGCGCTTGAGATCGTACTCGGCATCGACAACATCATCTTCATCTCCATTCTGACCGCGCGCCTGCCGCCCGATCAGCAGCGGCGGGGCCGGTACCTCGGCCTCATGCTGGCCATGCTGATGCGCATCGGCCTGCTGTTTTCGCTGACTTGGATCATGTCGCTGACCGCGGATCTGTTTACGGTGTTCGGCAACGCCATCTCGATGCGTGATCTGATCCTGCTAGGCGGTGGGGCGTTTCTCATGGCCAAGGCCACTCGGGAGGTCCACAATTCGCTGGAGGGCACGGCGCATGGGCACGGCATCGGCGTCACGATGGGATTCGCCGCGGTGATGGCCCAAATCGCGGTGGTTGACATCGTCTTTTCCTTGGATTCGGTGATCACCGCAGTGGGGCTGGTCGAACACATTGAGATCATGGTGGCGGCCATCGTCATTGCCGTGGCCGTGATGATGGTGGCCAGCGGCGCGATCAGCGATTTCGTGGAGCGGCATCCCACGGTGAAGATGCTGGCGCTTAGCTTCCTGATCCTCATCGGCCTGACCTTGGTGGGGGAGGGCCTCGACTTCCACACCCCCAAGGGCTACATCTACTTCGCGATGGCGTTCGCCTTTGGCGTGGAGATGCTCAACCTGCGGGCGCGCAAGGCGCGCGGCGACCAGGTGGTGCTGCGCAAAGCGCAACTCGGGGACTTGATTCAGCCCGGTTGATCGCGCAGGAACACCCATTCATTGGCGGAGGATTGGGCCGGCGAGAACCGGTAGCCCTGCCAGTCGAACGCCTTGAGTGCCTTTAGCGTCGAAACCCGGTTCTTGATCAGGTAGGCGGCCATCAACCCCCGGGCCTTCTTGGCAAAGAACGAAATGAACATGTAGCGACCGTTCTTGAGGTCCTTGAAGGTGGGCGTGATGATCCGCGCATCGATGCGGGCGGTGTCCACGGCATTGAAGTACTCGTTGGAGGCGAGGTTGACCAGGATCGGCTGGCGCTGGGCATCGATGGCTTCGTTCAGCGCCGCTGTCACCTTGTCGCGCCAGAATTCGTAGAGGTCGCCGCCGCGCCGGTTGGGCAGCCGGGTGCCCATTTCCAAGCGGTACGGCTGGATGAGGTCAAGGGGCTTGAGGATGCCGTGCAGGCCGGACAGGATGCGCAGGTGCTTCTGCGCCCAAGTGAGGTCCCGTTCGCTGAATTCGGTGGACTTCAGGCCCAGGTAGACATCGCCGTTGAAGGCGAACATGGCCTGCTTGGCGTTGCGCCGGCTGAAGGGTTCGCCCCAAGTGGCGTAGCGGTCGTAGTTAAGCTCGGCGAGGCTCGTGCTGATGCCCATGAGGTCCGATAGCCCCTGGGGCGCCAATTCGCGCAGTTCGCGGATCAGTTCGGCGGAGTCGTCCAGGAACGACGGCACCGAGGACTTTCGGGTGGGTGCCCGGCCGTCGAAGTCGAGCGATTTGGCGGGTGAGATGATCGCGAGCATGGCACTCCTGACCCTTGGTGTTCAAAGGCGATTCTAGCGGATAATGGACCCGAACTGCATGCACGGGAGAATCCGGGATGTCCGTGGCCGAGAGGATTGAAGGCAAGTTGGCGTCGGGTCTCGACTTGGCCCATCTTGAGGTGGTCAACGAGAGCGGCGGCCACAACGTGCCCGCTGGATCGGAGTCGCACTTCAAGGTGGTGCTGGTGTCCAGAGCCTTCGTTGGCGAGCGCTTGCTGGCCCGGCATCGGCGCGTCAACGCGCTGCTTCGGGAAGAGTTGGCCAACGACATCCATGCCTTGGCGATTCACGCCTACAGCCCCGATGAATGGCGCGAGCGTTTTGGCGCCGCGCCGCTGTCGCCCCCGTGCCTGGGCGGCAAGCAGCGCGAGGCCGAGGGGCTCGGATGATTGTCGCCGCTTTCTACCGCTTCGTGAGTCTAGAAGGCCTCGAAGCACTGCGCAGCCGGTTCGAAGCACTCGCCGCGGGGCTCGGCCTGAAGGGCACCATCCTCTTGGCCGAGGAGGGCATCAACGGCGGGCTTTGCGGCGCCCGGAAAGCGCTTGATGCCTTCATGGCAGCGCTTGTCGAGGATCAGCGTTTTGCCGGCATGCCGGTCAGGCTTTCCACGGCAGCGCCGGGCAATCCGGTTTTTCAACGGCTCAAGGTGCGCATCAAGCCGGAGATCGTCAGCCTTGGCCGACCGGAGGCCGACCCGCTCAAGGCCACCGGACAGCGGGTGGCGCCGGCGGATTGGAATGCGCTGCTTGACCGCTCGGACGTCCAGGTGGTCGATGTGCGCAACGCCTACGAGACCGCCATCGGTGGCTTTCCCGGCGCCCTGGACCCGGACACCGAGCGCTTCCGGGACTTCCCCGCCTTCGTTGAGGAGGCTTTGAGCCCGCATGCGCATCGAGAGGTCGCGCTCTACTGCACCGGCGGCATCCGCTGCGAGAAGGCTTCCGCCTACTTGCTAAGCCTCGGCTTTGAAACGGTGCATCAGCTCGATGGAGGCGTCCTCAACTACTTGGCGAGCGTGTCGGCGCAGGAAAGCCGCTGGCGCGGCGACTGCTTCGTCTTCGACCAGCGCGTTGCCGTTGATGGCCAATTGCGTGAAGCGGAAACGGATTCTCCGCTGGGAGCGATCAGTCGTTCAACAGCCGCTTGATGGTGGGCCAAAGCGCGTCGAGCAGCATGGGTTGACCTGCGGCGGTGGGGTGAATGCCGTCGTCCTGCATCAGTTCGGGCTGAAGGGCCACCGCCTCGATGAAGTCATTCGCCAGCGCCACGTTGTAGCTATCGGTGAGGTCGGTGAACACTTCGCGGAACGCTTGGGTGTAGCGGGGCCCGTAGTTGGGGGGAATTTGCATGGCCACCAGCAACACATCCCGGCGGCGCGGGTCGGCGGCTTCGATCATTCGCGCCAGATTGCGGTGGATGTTGGCCACCGGGTAGCCGCGCAGCCCGTCGTTGCCGCCGAGTTCGATGATGAGCAGGTCCGGGTCATGGTCCTCAAGCGCCTTGGGCAGCCTGGCCAAGCCGCCGCCAGTGGTCTCGCCACTCATGCTGGCGTTCACCACCCGATACTGCGACCCGTAGCTTGCCAAGCGGCGTTCCAACAGGGCCACCCAGCCCTGTTCTCGTTGAATCCCGTAGGCGGCACTGATACTGTCGCCGAATATCAGTATCGTTGCGGCTTGGACGGCATTCGCCGAAAGAGCTGAGGCGGCCATCAACAGGGGTGCCAGCAGGAATCGGCGTCCGACTTTCATCCACCGGGACATCAGACACCTCATGGAGCCCTGCGTTATTCGAGCATCTGGCATAGGGAAGAACGTTCCGACCGCTGAAGGGCGGCTGGTCATCTTGGATGGTATCGACCTGGAAATCAACGCCGCGGAAAGCCTAGCCATCGTCGGCGCTTCGGGTTCCGGAAAAACCACGCTGCTCGGCATTCTCGCCGGGCTCGACCTGCCGAGTGCCGGCACCGTTCGCCTGGCGGGCAACGAGATCACCGCCATGGACGAGGAGCAGCGTGCCCGGGTGCGGGGCGAGCACGTTGGCTTTGTGTTTCAGACCTTTCAATTGCTTGCCAGCTTGACGGCGCTGGAGAACGTGATGCTGCCCGCCGAGTTGCGCGGCGACGACGACGCCTCCGAGTCGGCATTGGACTTGCTGCGCCAAGTCGGCTTGGGCGAAAGAACCGGGCACTACCCCCGGCAACTGTCCGGCGGCGAGCAGCAGCGGGTGGCCATCGCCCGCGCCTTCGCCTCCCGTCCGACGGTGCTGTTTGCCGATGAGCCGACCGGCAACCTCGATACCCGCACCGGCGCCCGCATCATCGAACTGCTGTTTGAACTCAACGAGGCCTTTGCCACGACCTTGGTGCTGGTCACGCACGACGACCGGCTGGCGGAGCGCTGCGGCCGGATGATCGAACTGGAGGCGGGGAGAATCCGTGCATGAACCTACGATTGGCATCCCGCATGGCTTGGCGCGACTGGCGCTCCGGGGAGCTTGGCCTGCTGCTGGCGGCCTTGCTGGTGGCCATCGGCACCGTCACCGCCATTAGCCTGTTCGTTGATCGGCTGCATCAGGCGCTGCTGCTGGAGTCCGCCAATTTCCTGGCCGCCGACCGTTACATCGGCGGCTCCCGTCCCATTCCTGAAGAGTTTCGCCTGGCGGCTGAGCAGCGGGGGCTCGATGCCGCGGATGTGCTGTCCTTCCCCTCCATGGTGTTCGCTGGCGATGAGCGCAACCAACTGGTTGCCGTCAAGGCGGTGAGCGAGGCCTACCCGCTGCGGGGGACGCTCATCACCGGCATGGAGCCCTTCGCGCGGGGCGCCCCGGTTGATGATATGCCCATGCCGGGCGAGATCTGGATCGACTCCCGGCTTTTCCCGGCCTTGGGCGTGCGTTTGGGCGACACGGTGGAGGTCGGCATGGCGTCGCTCAAGGTGACCCGGGTGCTGATCAAGGAGCCGGACCGGGGCGGCAGCTTCTTCGACTTAGGGCCTAGGCTGCTGATGAACTTGGCCGATGTGCCAGCCACCGAGGTGGTGCAGCCCGGCAGCCGCATCGGCTATCGGCTGTTGCTGCGCGGGCCGGATGCGGCGCTTGAAGCGTTGCGCGAGGAGTTGGAGGTGGAGCCCGATTTCCGCTGGGTGGGCATTCGCGAAAGCAGCCCGCGCATCGGCGCCGCCTTGGACCGGGCGGAGAGCTTTCTTTTGCTTGGGGGGTTGCTGGCGGTGCTGCTCGCCGGGGTCGCCGTGGCGCTCTCGGCGCACCGCTACTCCCGCCGCCACTACGACCATGTGGGCATCTTCAAGACCCTCGGTGCCGGGCCGGCGCGCATCCTGTACGGCTATCTCGGCATTCTCGGCGTGGTCGGCGCAGTCAGCGTCGTGCTGGGGCTGGCAGCGGGTGGCGCTCTGCACCTGTTGGTCATTGAAGCCTTGGACACCCTGATTCCCGTTGAATTGCCGCCACCCAGCGTTCGGCCCTTCGCCCTCGGCGCGGCCACTGGCCTGATTTGCGCCTTGGCCTTTGCCATGCCGCCGCTTCTGCATCTCAAGAACATATCCCCCATGCGGGTCATTCGCCGCGACCTCGGTGCCCCGCCGGCGTCGGAGTGGCTCACTTACGGCGGTGCCGCGGCCGGCAGCCTCACCCTGCTGATTTGGTACAGCGGCAGCCTGATGCTGACCCTGTGGACGTTGCTGGGCACCTTGGCGGTGCTGTTGGCCTTTGGCGCCTTGGCTTGGCTGCTGCTGCGCGGCGGACGGGCCATCGGCATGCAGGCGGGCAGTGTCCTGCGCTTGGCCCTGTCCGGCCTGCAGCGCCGCCACCGGGAGAACATCGCCCAAATACTCATCTTCGGTCTCGCCATCATGCTGCTGCTGGTACTGGTGCTGCTGCGCACGGCGCTGATCGACGAATGGCGCTCGGCGTTGCCGGATGACGTGCCCAACCACTTCCTGATGAACGTCACGCCGGACCAACTGGCGCCGGTGAATGCGCTGCTCGACGGCAACACCGAACGGCAGGGGCCCCTCTATCCGATGATTCGGGGAAGGGTGGTTTCCGTGAACGGCGAGGACGCCCAAGCCTGGCAGGACCGGCATCGGCACCCGGATGCGCCGGGTCCGCGGCTGTCCTCGGAGCGCAACCTGACTTGGGCCGAGGCGCTGCCCGAGGACAACGAACTGATCGAAGGGGCTTGGTGGCGCCCGGACGACGATCGGGCGCTGGTGTCCTTGGAGGATGAGTATGCGCAGGAACTCGGCCTTGGCGTCGGCGACCGGCTGGGTTTCGACGTCGGCGGGCAGCCGGTGGAGGCGGAGGTCACCAGCTTGCGCCGCTTGGAATGGGAGAGCATGCAGCCGAACTTCTTCATCATCCTCTCCCCGGCGGCGCTCAAGGACCAGCCCGCCACTTACATGACCAGCTTTTTCCTGCCGCGGGAGGAGAAGCGGTTCCTGAATCGGCTGCTGTCGGAATTTCCAACCATCACCGTCATCGAAATCGACGCCATCGTCGAACAGATCCAAAGCATCGTCGATCGCGTCACCCAGGCGGTGGAGTTGGTGCTGGCGCTGGTGGTCGCTTCAGGTTGCTTGGTGCTGATTGCCAGCATCCAGGCGAGCCGCGATGCGCGGATGCGGGAGCATGCCTTGGTGCGCACCTTGGGCGGTGCCCGTTCGCTGATCCGCGGCAGCTTGGCGGCGGAATTTGCGGTGCTCGGAGCGTTCTCCGGCTTGGTGGCGGTGGTGGGCGCCGAAGTCACCGTGGCGCTGCTGCAATCGCAGATCTTCGAATTGCCGGCCAATGTGCATCCTTGGCTGTGGCTTCTCGGCCCCATTGTGGGCGCCGGCCTGATCCTTGCCGTAGGCTTGGCTGGCACCCGCCGCTTGGTGTCCTCACCGCCCATTCTGGTCTTGCGGGGTACGCAGTGATGACTGGGGCTCGAATGGCATACGAGCGCAACAAGCTGCACCGCAAGCTGCGGCGCTTGGCCGGGCAGGCGGTGGCCGACTACGGCATGATCGAGGCAGGCGACCGCATCATGGTTTGCCTGTCCGGCGGCAAGGACTCCTATACGCTGCTTGATGTGTTGATGAGCCTGCAGCGCAACGCGCCGGTGAATTTTGAACTCGTGGCGGTCAACCTGGACCAGAAGCAGCCCGGCTTTCCTGAAGACGTGCTGCCAGCCTACCTTTCGTCCCTCGGCGTCGAATACCGCATCCTTGAGGAGGACACCTACTCAGTGGTGCAGCGCCTGACGCCGCCCGGCAAGACCACTTGTCCGGTCTGCTCCCGGCTCCGGCGGGGCATCCTCTACAACTGTGCCCGATCGATAGGCGCCAGCAAGATCGCTTTGGGGCACCATCTTGATGACGTGGTGGAAACCCTCTTTCTCAACCTCTTTCACGGCGGGCGGCTAAAGGCCATGCCGCCGAAGCTGAAGAGCGATGACGGGCGCAATCTGGTCATTCGACCCCTGTACTACATACGCGAGAAGGACATTGCCCGCTGGGCAACGTTTGCTGGCTATCCCATCATTCCATGCAACCTGTGCGGCTCCCAGGACAACCTGCAGCGCCAATCCATCAAGGCCATGCTTAACGCTTGGGATCGGGAATTTCCCGGCCGGGTGGAGAGCATCGCCCGCGCCCTGCGCCATGTGACCGCCTCCCACTTGGGCGACCGGGAAATGTTTGACTTTGCGGGGTTGACTCGCGACGCGTCGCTGCTGAGCGTGCTGCAAGTCAGCGTCCCACCCTCGCCTCGAAGCGAGGTTCATTCATGAAAGGCAGGTGGGGGAGGCTGGCTTGATGCGTCGCTTGGGCTTGGCGCTTTTGGCTGTCGCTGGGTTGGGCCTAGCTTCGTGGACGCTGGCTGAAGTGCGTCTGTCCACGACCGTCCATCGGGTGGATAGCTGGATCGAGGAAGAGGGGGAGCTGGAAGCTGAACTCACCGATGCCGCCTTGGTGGCGGCTGGGGATGAGCTGCGCTACACCATCGCTTTCACCAACACCGGCTTAGTGCCGGTCGATCCGGGCGTCATCGTCATCACCAATCCCATTCCGGAGTCCACCGAGTACGTTTGGGACACCGCCGGCGGGATCAATGCGCGCATTCTTTACCACGCCAGTGCGGCGGCCGAAGCGTCCGTTGACGATGTATCTGAGGAAGGCGCTTTTCTCCCCTTGGATGACCTAGTGGTCACGGAGGGCGCCTTGGTGCGTTCCGCCGCCGCCGCTGAGGTGCGCGCCATCCGTTGGATTTACGAGGCTTTCCTGCCGCCAGGGGAATCAAGCGAAGTCTGGTTCCACGTCCGGCTACAGTGAGGTTCCATTTGTCACACCCCGCGTTTCCTGATACAAGACGCGGTTTCCCAACTCGTCCCAACACGGGAGCGACCCATGCCGCTGCAACTTAGGTCAACGGTTAAGTCCGATGGCCAACTCGAACTCAGCTTGGCTGAGGTTGAAATGCCGGAGCCGCGGGAGGATGAGATCGTCGTCCGCATCGAGGCGTCGCCCATCAATCCCTCGGACCTCGGCCTGCTGCTCGGCTTTGCCGACTTGTCGACCGTTGAGGCTGGTGTGAGCAAGGGTCGGCCGGCCCTCACGGCCAAGGTGCCCGAAGCCTTCATGCGCCAGCTCGCGCCTCGCTTGGATCAGTCCATGCCGGTGGGCAACGAGGGCGCCGGCACCGTGGTGGCGGCCGGCATATCCGCAACCGCCCAAGGGCTGCTCGGCAAGACCGTGGCCGTGTTAGGTGGTGCCATGTACGCCCAATACCGCAAGGTCAAGGCTTCCGACGCGCTGCCGCTCCACGAGGGGACCACGGCGCGGGAGGGGGCGTCCTGCTTCGTCAACCCGTTGACGGCACTGGGCATGGTCGAAACCATGCGCATGGAAGGCCACTCGGCGTTGGCCCATACGGCTGCGGCTTCAAATCTAGGGCAGATGCTGCAGAAAATCTGCCTTGCCGATGATGTTCCGCTGGTCAACATCGTGCGCAAGCCGGAGCAGGTGGCGTTGTTGAAAGGCATCGGCGCCAGACATGTCTGCAATTCCAGCGAAGCGGATTTCATGGCGACGCTGACCGACGCCTTTGCCGAAGCCGGTGTCACGCTAGCCTTCGACGCCACCGGCGGTGGCTCGCTGGGGAGCCAAATCCTGACCTGCATGGAGGCTGCGGCGGCGCGCCGGGGCGGCGCGGTGGGCGGCTACGGCACCGATGTGTTCAAACAGCTTTACATATACGGCGGCTTGGACCGCAGCCCCACCCAACTAACTCGAAACTGGGGTTTTGCCTGGAGCATCGGCGGTTGGCTGCTGCCCCCCTTTCTGGCCAAGATTGGCTCTGACGCAGCCCAAGGCCTGCGCGAGCGGGTGGCCCGGGAGATCAAGACCACGTTTGCCAGCCACTACGCCCAGGAAGTGTCCCTGGCCGAAGCGCTGTCCGTCGAGGCCATTCAAACCTATGGCCTCCAAGCAACCGGCGAGAAGTACCTCATCAATCCGAACAAGGATCTGGCGTAGTGGTCGTCGTGGCGTTGCAGTCATATGCGCCTTAGCCGCCTGCTAGCATTGCTGGCCTTGGCCGCTCCTGCGGCGTTCGCTGCCGATCGGATCGAGGAGATTGTCGTCACCGGAACCATCGGTGAGCGCCTCGGCACTGCCGGCAGCGCCAGCCGCATCGACGACGATGCGCTGGCGGAGATCCGGCACACTCACATTCACGAAGCGCTGAGCCGGCTTCCCGGTGTTTGGGTCGCCCGAGGCTCCGGCCAGGAGCACCTGACCGCCATCCGCTCAGCGGTATTGACTGGGGCCGGGGCCTGCGGCGAATTTCTCTACCTTGAGGACGGCCTGCCCATTCGCCCCGCTGGCTTTTGCAACATCAACAATCTCTTTGAAGTCAATGGCGAGCAGGCGGCCGGCATCGAGGTCTGGCGTGGGCCCTCAAGTGCCGTGCTGGGCGGCAACGCCCTGCATGGAGCGGTTAATGTGCTCACCGCCAATCCAGAAGGCTTAAGCCTCAGCTTGGAAGGTGGCTCCTATGGCTACTACCAAGCCCGAGCCGCACTTGGCGGGCAATTTGGCAGGCACAGGATTGGCCTAAGCGCCCACGGGAGCCAGACCGACGGCTATCGAGACGACACCGGGTACGGTCAGCAGAAGCTCTCCTTGGTCCATGCCGCGGACTTGGGTAGCTGGCAGGTGCGCAACACCTTGAACGCCACCAACCTCAATCAGGAGACCGGCGGCTACGTGCGGGGCTTTGAAGCCTATGAAGACGGTGGCCTGCGGCGCTCCAACCCCAATCCGGAGGCCTATCGGGACGCTTGGTCCTGGCGTGCCGCCAGTCATTGGAGCCGGGAGCAAACTCGGGTTTCCGCTTATTTGCGCCGCTCGCGCATGGTGTTTTTGCAACACTTCCTGCCTGGACAGCCAACAGAGACCAATGAGCAGACCAGTGGCGGCGCGCTGCTCAGCCAAGGGGTTGCAGTCGGCGCCTGGTCCGGGCGATTTGGCGCTCAGCTAGAGGCCATGAAGGGCAACCTGCTGGAGATTCAGGATCGCCCTACGACCGGATCAGCCTTCCTGGTGGCTACGCGCCCCGCAGGGCGCCACTACGACTACGGCGTCGATTCGATCATGGCGGCCGGCTTCTACGACCTGAGCGGAACCTTGACCGAGGGGCTGCGCCTATTGCACAGCCTACGCCTTGAACACTTGGGCTATGACTACGAAAACCGGCACCTGACCGGCAACAGCCGCGACGACGGCTCGGCCTGCGGCTTCGGCGGCTGCCTTTACACACGCCCCGCCTCGCGGGATGACGATTTCACCGAAGTGGCTGGCCGCTTGGGTCTCGAACGGGACCTCGGCATCCGCCGCACCGGCTACCTGATGCTCAGCACCGGGTTTCGGCCGCCGCAAGCCACGGAACTCTACCGCCTGCAACGGGGGCAAGCAGTGGCGGACTTGGACAGCGAACGTCTGCTGTCGGTGGAGGCGGGCCTCAAGGGGGGCACTTGGTCCCTGTCTGCGTTTAGCGAGCGGACCCGCGACTTCATTTTCCGTGATGCGAGCGGCTTCAATGTCAGCGATGGCAAGACCAAGTCCCTCGGCCTTGAGTTTTCCGGAGACTGGCAATGGAATGGCCATACTCTAAGTCTTGCGGTCAGCTATGCCTCGCACAAGTACGATTTCACCCGTGCTGCCGGACGCGGCGAACTGATCGCCGACGGCAACATGATGGATTCGGCGCCCCGCTGGCTCACCAACGCTCGGTGGCGCTATCAGCCGGACGAGCACTGGTATTCCGAGTTTGAACTGAACCAAGTGGGCGAGCACTACATCAACGCCGCCAACACCGCCAAGTACGAAGGCCACGTGGTGCTCAATTGGCGCGGCGGATACCGGCTGACCCGGCGCATCGACCTGTTTGCCCGGATGATCAACCTGCTCGACGAGCGCTATGCCGACCGAGCCGACTACGCCTTCGGCAGCCATCGTTACTTCCCGGCCATGCCCATCCAAGGCTATGTGGGGGTCAATCTGGCACTGTAGTTCGGCGTTTATACTACTTTGATTGCCGCCGGAACTGTCGCATTGATGCCACCTCTTCTCACGATGACTGACCTTGCCTGCACTCGCGGCGGACGGCGGCTGTTGGACGGCTTTGACCTGACCTTGGGCGCGGGCGGCTGCACGGAAGTTCGCGGGGCCAACGGCAGCGGCAAATCCACCCTGTTGCGGATTGCCGCCGGGCTTTTTGCCGACTATAGCGGTGCAGTTGAAGCGGCACCGCGTCACTATCTTGGCCATCGCAATGGCGTCAGCGCCTTGCTGTCGCCGCTGGAGAACCTCAAGCTCTATGAGCGTCCTGGCGGGCATTCGGTTCGCGAGGCGCTGACCCGCGTGGGGCTGCAGGATGCGTTGAACGCCCCCAGCGGCCAGCTTTCCCAAGGCCAGCAGCGCCGGGTGGGTCTGGCTCGGCTGTTGTTGGGGGACAAGCCGTTGTGGCTGCTTGACGAGCCGCTTACTGCCCTTGACGCCGATGGCCGCCGCTTGGTGCGCGAACTGGTCGAGGCGCACTGCCACCGCGGCGGGGCGGTGCTCTGCGCGACCCATCAACCACTAGGCTGTTCGGCGTCTGAAGTGCACTTACGAGTTTAGACTCATGTTTGCCGTTCAGTTTCGCCGCGATTGGCTCTCCCTCATGCGCTCCAGGGATGAGGCCATCAATCCGTTGGTTTTCCTGTTTTTGGCAACCACCCTGTTTGCCATCGCCTTCGGCGGTGATGCGCGGCGATTGGCGGGGCTCGCACCGGCCATCATCTGGGTGTTGGTGTTGCTGGCCAACCTGCTGTCGTTGGAAGCGTTGTTCAAGCGCGACTTTGAAGATGGGACGCTTGAGCAGTTGCTGCTCCTCGCGGAGCCGCCCTTTGCCGCAGTGCTGGGCAAGGTGGCGGTGCAGTGGTGCGTGTCGGGCGCGGCGATGACGATTTTGGCCCCCGCCGCCGCGCTGTTGCTGAACATGCCGATTGCGGCGTTGCCGGCCTTGATGCTTGGCCTGCTGCTGGGCACGCCAGCCCTAAGCCTGATTGGTGCGGTTGGCGCGGCGCTGACCGTGGGTTTGCGCAGCGGCGGCGTTTTACTGGCGCTGCTGCTGCTGCCGCTGTATCTGCCGGTGTTGGTGTTCGGCGTCAGCGCCGTGTTGGATAGAATGGCGGGAGTTGGCACTACGGCGCAGTTCTATTGGCTGGCGGCGATCAGCGTCGCAGCGCTGACGCTGGCGCCGTTCGCGGCCACCGCGGCCTTGCGCATCAGTGTGGAGCAATCGTGACGTTTAGGCAGTTTTGGCATCGATTGGGATCGCCCAAGTGGTTTTACCAAATGAGCGGCCCTTGGCAGAGCGCGTTCGCGATTCTGGCGGTGCTGCTGCTCGTCACCGGCATGGCCTGGGGCTTGGCATTCGCCCCGCCGGACTACCAGCAGGGCAACAGCTTCCGCATCATCTACGTGCATGTGCCCGCCGCCATTCTGGCCCAGTCGGTGTATGTGGCGCTCGGTGCTGCCGGTGTGCTGTTGTTGGTTTGGCGCATGAAGATGGCCCAACTGGTACTGGAGAACCTAGTTGGTTTCGGCGCTTGGATGACGGCGCTGGCGCTCTTTAGCGGAGCGGTTTGGGGCAAGCCCACGTGGGGAACTTGGTGGGTCTTTGATGGGCGCACCACCTCCACCTTGGTGTTGCTGTTCCTCTACTTCGGTCTCTATGCCTTGCGCCGGGCCATTCCGGCTCGGGAAGCCGCCGGGCGCGCCTGCGCCCTGCTCGCCGTCGTTGGCGTCATCAACATCCCGGTGATCAAGTATTCCGTGGAGTGGTGGACCACCTTGCACCAAGGCGCCACCTTCAAGTTAACCGAGGCGCCGGCCATGCCGGCGTCGATGTGGGCACCGCTGCTGGTGAACGTGGTGGGCGCCTACTGC
Organism: Gammaproteobacteria bacterium; assembly: GCA_009843635.1. Lineage (GTDB taxonomy): Bacteria > Pseudomonadota > Gammaproteobacteria > Pseudomonadales > Azotimanducaceae > Azophilus. Next base: position 45,611 of record VYDB01000152.1, on the reverse strand, counting down.
CTGTTTGCCGCCAACCTTGTCGCCAAGCTGCGCACCGCTATCCTGCGCCAGGAACGGGGCGCGGCCTGGGTGCGCGAGTGGGCGGCGGGGGAGGGTCGGCCATGATGTTCGAGGATTGGCAGGCGTTCATCGCCATGGGTGGGCATGGGCTCTATGTCTGGATGGCCTATTCGGCGGCGGTGGCGTTGCTGATCGCCAATCTGACCGGTCTGGGTGTGGAACGGTGCAGAACCCGCCGCCACTTGCAGGCTCAATTGAGGAGTCGGACGGAGGAGGGTCTTGATGCATCCGAAGCGCCGTAGTCGGCTGATGACCGTGGTCTTCGTGCTCACCGGCGCTGCGGCGGCGGTGGCCTTGATGCTGCGGGCGGCCAATGAGAACCTGAATCTGTTTTACCCCCCCGACCAGGTCGCTGGTGGCGAAGCGCCGGTCGGCGTCGGCATTCGCGCCGGAGGGATGGTGCTGGAAGGCAGTGTGGTTCGGGCGGCGGATTCCCTTGACGTGGCCTTTGTGCTGACCGACTACCAAGGGGCGGACTTCCGCGTGGCGTACAGCGGCATCCTGCCTGATCTGTTCCGCGAAGGCCAAGGCATACTGGTGCGCGGCCAGCTCGGCGCGGATGGCGTTTTCCAAGCCGAGGAGGTGCTCGCCAAGCACGATGAGAACTACATGCCGCCGGAACTGATGCCCTTAGCCGAGGCAAACGAGGCGATGCCTCAGACCGACGAGTGGGTGGTCCCCGGGCGCAAATGTGACTCACTTGATGACTTAGCCCCGCGATCAAGAAAAGCAGCAGTGGCCGATGATTGCTGAACTGGGGCATCTGTCGGTCATCCTGGCGCTTGCCTTGAGCATCGCCGGGGCGGTTTTTGGCTTGGGCGGCGGCCATCTCGGCCAAGGACGCTGGATGCAGGCAGCGGTCTCGGCGACCTACGGACAGTTGGTGTTCGTGGCGCTGGGCTTCTTGGTTCTGGTCAACGCCTTCGTCACTGATGACTTCTCGGTTGCCTACGTGGCGCACAATTCCAACAGCCTGCTGCCTTGGCAGTACAAGGTCAGCGCCGTTTGGGGCGCCCATGAGGGCTCGCTGCTGCTGTGGACCCTCATCATGACGCTGTGGATGGGCGCCGTTGCCTTGCGGGGCGCGGCATTGCCCCAGGACATCCTCGCCCGGGTGCTGGGGGTGATGGGGCTGCTGAACGCCGGCTTCCTGAGCTTTCTGCTCCTGACCAGCAATCCTTTCGAGCGCCTGCTGCCCTTGCCGCCCGCTGACGGTGCCGACTTAAATCCCCTGCTGCAGGATTTCGGCTTGATCGTGCATCCGCCGATGCTCTACACCGGTTACGTCGGCTTCTCGGTGGCCTTCGCCTTTGCCGTGGCGGGGCTGCTGTCCGGGCGGCTGGACAGCGCTTGGGCGCGATGGTCGCGGCCTTGGACCAACATTGCCTGGGCGTTCCTTACCCTAGGCATCGCCTTGGGCAGCTGGTGGGCCTACTACGAACTGGGCTGGGGCGGCTGGTGGTTCTGGGATCCGGTTGAAAACGCCTCCTTCATGCCTTGGTTGGCCGCCACCGCCCTGCTGCATTCCTTGGCGGTTGCCGAAAAGCGCGGCGCGTTCAAGACCTGGACGCTGCTGTTGGCGCTCATGGCCTTCAGCTTGAGCCTGCTGGGTGCCTTCATTGTGCGTTCCGGTGTGCTGACGTCGGTGCATGCCTTTGCCGTGGACCCGACCCGGGGGCTGTACATTCTCGGCTTCCTCGCCGTGGTGGTGGGCGGCAGCCTGACGCTTTTCGCGTTGCGGGCGAGCGCCGCGGCCGCCGAGGTTCGCTATGGCCTGTTCAGCCGCGAGACCTCGTTGCTGGTGAACAATCTGCTGTTGGTCGTGGCGATGGCCGTGGTGTTGCTGGGCACCCTCTACCCACTGGCCTACGAGGCGGTGACCGGCGGCGATAAGATCAGCATCGGGCCGCCTTGGTTCAACCGCTTCTTCGTGCCGCTGATGCTAGCCGCCGCGGTGGCCTTGGGCGTTGGGCCCTTCCTCAGTTGGAAGCGTTCGGGCTTCATGCGGTTGCGCCGCCGCCTGACTTGGTGTTTCGGCGCTAGCTTAGGTTTGGCTGCGGTGGCGGCCTTGCTGCTTGAGGGCTTTCGGTCTTGGGGCGCTGCGGCGGCGGTCGCATTGGGCCTCTGGATCGTCTGCACCCATGCCGTTGACGCCGGTCGGCGCCTGCCTTGGCCGCTCCCGCGGCGCCTGCCTTGGCCGCTCCCGCGGCGCC
>VYDB01000152.1:0-43328 GCA_009843635.1 Gammaproteobacteria bacterium | reverse complement strand
CGGCGCCTGCCTTGGCCGCTCCCGCGGCGCCTGCCTTGGCCGCTCCCGCGGCGCCTGCCTTGGCCGCTCCCGCGGCGCCTGCCTTGGCCGCTCCCACGGCGCATGCGGCTCAAGACCGCTTCCGTGCCCTTGTCCTACTGGGGCATGGCCTTGGCGCACATCGGCTTTGCGGTGAGCTTGCTGGGGATTGCGCTGACCCACGAGCTTTCGGTGGAAAAGGACATCCGCATGTCGGTTGGCGAATCGGCGACCCACGGCGAGGTCACCTTCCGCTTCGACGGCGTGGTGGATGCACCTGGCCCCAACTATCGAGCGCAGCGCGGGCTGTTTGCGATCGAGGACGGGGAACGCCGCTTTGGGCTGACGCCTGAGAAACGCCGCTACTTTGCCAGCGGCTCGGTGATGACTGAAGCGGCCATCGACGCGGGCTTCTTCAAGGACATCTACGTTTCCCTAGGCGAGCCGCTTGCTGACGGTGATTGGGCGGTTCGAGTGTATGTCAAGCCGTTTGTGCGCTGGATCTGGTTGGGAGCCATTCTGATGGCCTTGGGCGGGACCGTGGCGGTTGCCGACCAGCGCTATCGGCGCCTGCGCCGCCGTATCGAAAGCCGAAGGGCCGCCGTTGGTGTGCCCGCATGAACCGGGTCGGCCTGTTTGCGCCCTTGGCTGTTTTCGCCTTGATTCTGGCGATCGGCTACTTCGGCTTCCAGCTTGAGGACCCCCATCGCCTGCCCTCGGCGCTGATCGGCAAGCCCTTTCCGGACTTTGCGGCCGAGCGGCTTGATGGCGAGGGCGGCGACTTGGTTCGCCGTGCCGACCTCTTGGGCAGTCCGGTGCTCGTCAACGTTTGGGCCACTTGGTGCCCGACCTGCAAGGCGGAGCACGACGAACTGCTGCGCATCCGCGCTGAAACGGCCGCCGCCGGGGCGCCGGTGCGCATCATCGGCGTCAACTACAAGGACGATCCAGCCAAGGCGCGGCGTTGGCTGGCGGAGTACGGCGATCCTTATGACTTCAACCTAATCGATGCCGATGGTGCGTTAGGGGTTGAATTGGGCGTGTACGGCGCCCCGGAGACCTTCCTGCTTAACGCCAAGGGTGACGTGGTGTTCAAGCAGGTGGGCGCGATTGACGGCCAACTATGGCAGCAGGAGATCGCTCCCCGTTTGTCCGCAATGGGCGTGCCGGTGGCTTACGGGGAGGCGCGCAGCGATGCGGGGTAGGACGCTTTCTATGGCCGCTCCTGCGGCGCTGACATTTCTGCTTTGCTGTTGGCCTGCTTGGGGTGCCAGCCCGGTCGATGTGTATGAGTTTCCCGATGCCGAGGCGGAGGCCCGATTTCGCGCCCTGATTGCCGAATTCCGCTGCCCCAAGTGCCTGAACACCAATCTGGCGGGCAGCGATGCGCCCATCGCCCAGGATCTGCGGGCGGCGGTGCATCGACTGGTGGTGCGCGAAGGGCTTTCCGATGCGGAGGTCAGGGACTACCTGCAAGCCCGCTACGGCGATTTCGTGCTCTACGACCCCCCATTGAAGGCCGCTACGCTGGTGCTTTGGGGCGCACCCGTCCTCTTTGTCTTGGCCGGGCTTGGGCTGATCGCCTGGCGTCTGCAACACCAGCGGAGCGCCCATTTGAGCGATGCGGACCAAGCGCGCTTAGCAAGCTTCCTGGACGAAACCTAGTGTTCTGGTTGTGGGCCGCGCTGCTGGCCTTGGCAGCCGCCGCCTTTGCTGCTGCGCCGTTTTTTCTCAGCGGCCGCAGCGGGATTGAACGCGCAGCGACGTTGCGGGCGCTGTATCGTCAGCGGCTCGATGAACTGGACGATGAGACCCGTGCGGGGCTTTTGGAGGCGAGCGAACGGCAGGCCATGGAGGCGGAACTGGGCCGGGCGCTGCTGGGTGAGTTCGACGCCAAGGCGCCTGTCGCAAAAGCGCCTGCTGCGAAGGCTTCGAGAGGCTGGGCGTGGCTAATCGCCGGCATTGCCACCCCACTGGCTGCCGTCGTGCTCTACTTGAGCATTGGCGAACCCGATGCTTCCATGCTCTCGGGCGCATCGCATGTGATGCGCCTTGACCCGGCGGAGGACCGAATTGAACTGGATCGCTGGCGCGCCCTGTTGGGGCATCGGGTGCAGCGGCGAGAAGACGATGCCGGCAGTTGGTTTCTGCTCGGCCGGATTTACCTGGCCGACGAGGACTATGCCGCGGCCGCAGCGGCTTTTGAACGTGCCCATGCGCTGGCGGGCGAGGATCCCGCCGTCGATTTCCATTGGCTGCAAGCCCGCTACCTGGCGGCGGGAGGGCGCCTCGACGAGGGTGCCGCCGCGATCGCCGAGCGCATCTTGGCGCAAACCCCCAATCAACCGATGGTATTGGAGCTGTTGGGGCTCGAAGCCTTCCGCCGGGCGGATTACCGAGAGGCGGTGGCACTGTTCAACCGGGCGCTGGCCAATCCACTGGACCCGCTGCCCCGACGGGTGCTGACGACCGGTTTCGCCGAGGCTCGCGCCCGCCTTGGTGACCTGCTGCCTGCCGTTGACGTGTCGGTCACCGCCAAGGCGCAGCCGCCAGAAGGCGCTACGCTGTTCGTCATTGCCCGCCCGCCGGGCGGCGGGATGCCTTATGCCGTGCTGCGGCGCCCGGCCTCGCAGTTGCCGGACACCTTTCGCCTTGACGACGCGGTGAGCATGAACCCGGCTGCGCCCCTGTCGATGGCGGAACAAGTTGAAGTGGTGGTGCGAATCAGCCGCGCGGGCACCGCCACCGCACACCCTGGCGATTGGCAGTGGCGCTCCAAGCCCTTGGCCGTTGCCAACGCCGAAGCGCTCATTGCCTTGCAGGCCGAACTTAAGCCGCCGTCTTAAGGGCGCAAGCTCCCTAGGGGCCGATCTTCGCCGGAGAGTTGGATGAGCTCCATGTCGTGGATTTGCCAGCCCACGCCGTCGAAGTAACGCACTTGGTCCACGTAGCTGCCGATGAAGATCCACACGCTGTCGGCGCGCGCATGCCAAGCTTGGAGGTAGCTGGTCATGGTCGCTTCGCCAGAGGTCACTTGGCCGTTGGCGTCCGTTTCCAGCCGAGCTAGCTCGACGAACTGGCTGCCGACCAGGTGCTGGGTGGAGACGTACTCCTTGAGCGCCTCGTAGGCCACGTCCACCCAGCCGTCCGGCCCGCGGGCCTCGAGCTGCACTTCGCCGCCCAGCGAGGTGCATATTCGGGCATCCGCAGTGAAGATCTCGTGGTAGATGCGCCGGCCTTGAGCCAGTGAATCCTCCGTTCCTTCGCCAATCAGGTCCGTGGCCCGAGCGTAGCGACGGCGCAGGTACTCGATTTCCTGGCGAGCGATGGCAATGTCTGTCGCGCTAGCCATGGACCTACAACCCGCTCTTGCCGGCTTCGCGGATCATCGGCTGATATTGGTCGAAGGCCGGTGGATTTGGCGATGAGCCGGTGGTCATGCCGGCATCGGTAGTCAGGGTGTGGCCGTTGGTGTAGCCCGATTCGTCGCTGGCCAACCAGAGGGCCGCGTTGGCGACGTCCTCGGCCAACCCCGGCCGTCCCTTCAAGGGTGAGGCGGCGGCAAGATTCCGCTTTGTCTCCTCGATGGCGGTGGGGTCGCCGGTGCTGACGTTGGCGACCATCGGCGTGGCCATGCCAGCCGGCGAGATGCAGTTGACGCGAATCCCGAAGCGGCACAGTTCCGCCCCTGCGCTCTTGGTGAGGCCGACCACGGCGTGCTTGGCAGCCGTGTAGGTGTGCGGACCTAGGCCGCCGAGGATGCCAGCGGTGCTTGACATGCTGACGATGGCACCGGATTCCTGGGGCTTCATCACCCGTGCTGCGTGCTTGACCCCGTAGAAGACGCCGTTCAGCAGGATGTCCAAGGTGGCTTTCCATTCCTCGGTGGGCGTGCTGTCGATGGGGCCGACCGCGCCGACGATGCCAGCGTTGTTGAACATGATATCGAGCTTGCCGAAGGCCCTGACCGCCGTGTCCACCAAGTTGGCCACGTCTTCCTCGGCAGTGACGTCGCAACGTGTGAACACTGCGCTGTCGCCGAGTTCGTCGGCAACCGCTCGGCCGGCCTCCTCCTGAATGTCGCCCAAGGCCACCTTGCAGCCCTCCGACACGAACAAGCGTGCCGTGGCTGCGCCAAAGCCGCTGGCAGCGCCGGTGATGGCCGCCACCTTGCCTTCAAGTCTGGATCCCATGTCGCCTCCCTAGCTGATTTGGGGCGCTATCTTCGGGAATCATGCGGGAAAGGTCAATTCGAATGGCATCGACACACACGCACGGCCAGCGAACCTTCGGCCCGCTTGTTCCGGGAGCGCCATGCTTGATAAGTTAGCGGTTTTGAATCAAGGAGACTGATCGCATGCCGTCATCGATTGCTGGCAAAGTGGCCGTGGTGACCGGGGCAAGCCGGGGCATTGGCAAGGGGGTTGCGCGGGCCTTGGGCGAACAGGGTGCCATCGTCTATGTGACCGGGCGCACCACCGGCGACGGGGAGCGCACCATCGACACCACGGCCCGGATGGTGAGCGAGGCGGGCGGCGAGGGGCGGGCCATTCGCTGCGACCATAGCGACGATGACGCCATCGCGGCGCTGTTTGCGCAAATCGGTGAGGAGGCGGGCCGCATCGACTATCTGATCAACAACGTCTACAAGATTCCCGACCCGCCCGCCTGGGGCGGCGGCTTTTGGGACCACCCCATCCAAATCTGGGACGACCAGGTGGGCATTGGCCTGCGTGCCCACTACGTGGCCAGTTGGCATGCGGCCGAACTGCTGTTCAAGGGCGGGCCTGGCGCCGCCATCGTCAACGTCTCCTCCCCGGGTGGCCAGAAGTATCACTTCTCCTGCTCCTACGGCACCGGCAAGGCGGGGCTCGACCGGCTGACCGCGGACATGGCGATCGAACTCGAGCCTAAGGGCGTCGCCGCTGTGGCGCTCTATCCGGGTTCGGTTTCCACGGAGTTCATTGCGGATGTCGCCGCCCAGCGGGGCATGGACCTGTCCAACTCGCAAACGCCGCTCTTCGTCGGGCGCTCGGTCTGCGCCTTGTTGAGCAGCGATGATCTCATGTCCCGCACGGGCACTATTCAATGGGTGGAGGACGTGGGCGAGGAATTTGACCTGCTCGACGAGCACGGCAAACGCCCGCCGGGTTACGCGGAGCGGTAGAGGCGGCCAGCGTGCTGGCGTTGGCCGCTGCCGAGCCAAGCTTTGAGAGCTTAAGGCCCTATCGCGAGGCGGCCGCTCGAGCAGGCATCAATCGCTTGCGCGGTGCCGCCACGCGGGCTGGCGCCGAGGCCCTTGAGGCGGCGTTGGACACCCCTGCTGGCCAGCGCTTCTTCGCGTTCCTGTTTGGCAACAGCCCCTTCCTCGGCGGGTTGCTGATGCGCGACATCGCATTTGCCCAAACCTTGGCCACCGATGCTCCAGACGTGATCGCAACTCGCATCCTGGACCAACTTTCAGGGGCTGATCCCAGCATGAGCCGTGCGGACTTGATGCAGTTGCTACGCGTTAGCCGCAACCGCGTGGCCCTCATCGCCGCGGCTTACGACTGCTTTGGCGTTTGGGACGTGATGCGCTGCGCCCGCCTGCTGTCGGATTTCGCGGATCACGCCGTGCGCCTGACGGTATCGCACCTGCTGGCACAAAGCGTGGCCCAAGGTGATCTGGCCGCTTTGGAGGACGGTCGTTGGGGCTATTTCGTGCTGGCGATGGGCAAGCAGGGCGCTCGGGAGCTGAACTACTCCTCCGACATCGATCTGATCGCCATTTATGACCCCGGGCGGGTCCGCTACCAGGGCGCGAAAACCGCTCGTGACCACTTCTCCCGCTTGACCCACGCCATGGTGAGCATCTTGGAGTCGCGCAATGCCGACGGCTATGTCTTCCGTACCGATCTGCGCCTGCGCCCGGATGCGGCCTCCACGCCGGCGGCAATCACGGCCGACTTCGCGCTCGACTACTATCGGGAGCGAGGGCGCACGTGGGAGCGGGCGGCGTTCATCAAGGCCCGTCCGGTGGCGGGTGACTTGGCGGCGGGAACGCAATTCCTGGAGCGCATGAAGCCCTTCGTTTGGGACGAAGCCTTGGACTTCCGTTCCGTTGAGGACATTCGCTCCATGAGTGAGCAGATTCACGACTTTCATGGCCACGGTGAGGTCAAGCTGGCGGGCCAGAACGTCAAGTTGGGCCGTGGCGGCATCCGCGAAATCGAGTTCTTCGTCCATATGCATCAGTTGGCCTACGGAGGCCGCAATCGGCGGCTGCGGGGCGCCGGGGTGCTGTCCATGCTCGATGTCCTGGAGCGGGAACTCCATCTCATGCCCAAGGAGGCTGAGACGTTGAAGGCCGCCTATGCGCTGCTGCGGCGGGTCGAGCACCGGCTGCAGATGGTCAACGACAACCAGACGCAAACTCTGCCGGCATCGGATGACGGGCTGGCGCACATTGCGGCGTTCATGAATCTTGCCTCCAAGGAGGATCTCGGGGCTTTGCTGGGCGGCGTGTTCAGCGGCGTTCACGCACTCTATCGCGCCCGCTTCAACGTGCCGGAACGCCAGCGGCAGATCGCGGAAGCGGTTCTTGCTGGACGCCAAGGAACCCCTGATGCGATTTCGGTGATGCAGGCCGCCGGATTCACCAAGCCGGAGGCCGCAGTGGAGACCCTGCGCGGTTGGTTGGCGGGGCGCCATCCATCGACGGCGTCCGAAGCTGTGCGGGCCGCTTTGGGCGATGTGTTGGAGGATGTCGTCGAGGCGCTTGGCAGGACGCCGGATCCAGACCGCGCCCTTACTCGCCTGGACGCCTTCCTGTCGCGGCTGCCGGGCGACCTGCCGCTGTTCCCCATGCTGCGGGCCAACACTTGGCTGGTGAACCTCATTGCCGTCGTGATGGGCGTTGCGCCGCGCATGGCGAACTTGCTCGACGCCAACCCACACCTGCTGCAAGCGGCGCTGGACCCGTCCTTTTTTCTGCCCATGCCGGACCCTTCCGCGCTGGCCGCTGAGCTTGAAGAGCGTCTTGACCAAGGCGGCAGCTTTCGCGAGCGTGTCGATCGGGTGGCAGCTTGGGCGGACGATCGCCAATTCCAAGTGGGCGTTCAGGCACTGCAGAACCTGATCACGCTCGATGAGGCCAGCGCGTCGCGGTCCCACATCGCCCGCGCCGTCATCGAAGTCTTGTACGGCGAAGTGGCCGCCGATGTGCGCCATCGCCGTGGGGATCCAGCGGGGCGTGGCTGCGCGATTGTGGCACTGGGCGATTTGGGCGCGGAGGAGATGGCCTTTGGCTCGCCACTGGAGTTGCTTCTGGTGGCCGACTTCGAAGTGACGGCCGGTCGTGGCTGGGCTCAAGCGGCCCGGTACGTTCACGGCTGGACGGCGCGGCGGCTTGGGGCCGCGCTGCGCAGAACGACGCGGGCGGGTGCCCTCTACGAGACCGTCCTGACCCTGGTGCCGCTCGCTGCGTTGGAGGCGGCCGCTGCATCGGCCTCGGACCTTCGGCCTGAGGATCATGGACCCGACGGGGACTCGGTGAATCCGACTGCCTTGAGCCGAGCCGCGGTGATCGGCGGTGACACCGAGGCCATGCGGGCCGCTGCAGCGGCGATCCAGAGCATCCTGAGCGCACGTCGGGATGCCGTTCGCCTTGCCGGGGCAATGGCCGCGATGCGCAATCGGCGGCTCGCTGAAGCCATGGCCGAGGATCCATTCGACTTGCGCAACGTTGCTGGTGGCCTTCGAGACCTCGAAATCATCGCCCGGCATCTGCAGTGGACCCATGCCCACCGGTCTCCCGGCGTGTTGGCCAGTGGGGTGGCGGCTGCGTTCGAAGCCTTGGCGGGCGCTGATGTGGTCACTGCGGATGAGGGCCAGTCGTTGGCTGGCGCGGTGCGTCTCCAGCGGGGGGTCGAGGCCTACTTAAGGCTCACGTGGAGCCATGACGCCCCGGTGCGGGATGCGCCTGACACGCTCAAGGCGAGACTGGCACATGCCTTGGCGTGCGATGGCTTCGATGCGCTTGAGGGACGGCTTCGCGATGCCCAGCAACGAGCCTTTGCCGCCTTTAGGAAGTATGTAAAATAGAATCGTTATGGAGATTACATCGCGCTTATCTGAAGGCGTTGCGCTGGTGTCGGTCGTTGGGCGCGTCGATTCGGCGGTGGCTAGGGACTGGGAGTTGGGCTTGGTGGCAGCCGTCAGCGAGGGTGGCGGCCGCATCGTTCTCGATTGCGGCGAGCTGTCCTACATGAGCAGCGCAGGCCTGCGCGGCTTGCTGGTCGCCAGCAAGAAGGCTGACGCCGAAGGCGGGCAAATTGCGGTGTGCCGCGTCTCCGATCGCATTCTCGAGATACTGGAAGTCAGCGGATTCGTGCTGTTCCTGAAGGTGTTTGACACGGTCGAGGAGGCCTGTTCCGCCTTGGGCAACTAACGGGGCGATGCCTCTCAATCCGGCTTCGGATTGCCTTGCTCCAGGGCCACTAGGTGGTCCGCCACGTCCAAGGCTTGGCGGCGGCCAACGTCCATGTTGATGCGGTATTTGTCGGCGACGGCGAGGCTGGGGACGGACGAGATGCCCAAGCGGTTCTGCCGCGCCTCGTTGCGGGCCAATGCCCGGCGGACCTCGGTGGAGCTGTAAGCCTCCAGGAAAGCCTCTCGGCTGATGCCGTGGCCATCCACAAAGTCCGCAATTTGGCCGGGGCCCAGGAATTGCCGCCCGTTGTCGTGAATGGCGCGAAACAGCCGTTCGTGGTTTTGCGCAAGTGCTCCGGTCTGCTTCAAGGCCAAGTAGGCTTGGCCGAGCATGGCCCACTCCGGGGAAAACGCCACGGGCGCCCGCTCGAAGGTCGCGCCGTCGCTTAAGTTCTTGCGCCAGTCCTCGATCAAGGGATCGAAGTTCCGGCAGTGGACGCAGCCGTAGGAGAAGAACTCCGTGACGGTGACGGGTGCGCCAGGTCGGCGCCGAGGGGCATCCGCCACCACCTCGTAGTGTTCGCCCTCGACGATTTCATCGCTATCCACCGATCCGGTGCTGTACAAGAGGCCTCCAATCACCAGGCCGACGACGACGAAACCAATGCCGGTGGCTATTCCCCGGCGCAGGAGGCTGATCCGTTGTTCCTGCGCGCTTTGCTTGCGTCGGCGGGATTTGCCTCGGGAACCTTGCTTTGCCATGTGCGACTCCTAAAGTCGATCCTCAGCGCCGCCGCCAAGCGCTGGGGGGTTGAAACGAGCCTTGCCAAATGCCGATGCGCTGACGCTGCGCTTCGTCCTGGTCGGCACTGAAGAATTGCGCGCCGATGCCGATGCTCAAGGCGTGGCCGCGCGCGATCATCAGGCGCGAGAGATTGAGCTCTCGGCCTTCCTGCATGAACTCCAGCGGGGATGAGGGCACGTTAGCTTCCTCATCGGTCAGTTCGCAAACGGCCACCACCCGGTTTTCGTTGACGGTGAATAGCGGAAAGCAAACCACCGAGCTCTCCAGCAGCAGCGTCTGCAGTGCGTGGGTGGCGAGGCGGCCGCAGGAGTAGTCCGCGCCCTCGGCGTCTTGACAGACTTGATCGGCCTCGACTGCATCCATGCCGAAGAGCTGCACCTCCACCCCGCGCAGAAACAGCGTTTCGCCGTCGATGGCATTGCCTACCGCGGGGCCGAGCAGGTTGTCGGCCTGCTCCGCTGGCGCGTCCAACTGATCCCAATGGTTGATGATGAACACGGCGGAGACCATGGCGCCAGCGACCAAGTAGCGCGGCCAGGCCACCCGCAAGCTCATGCCGTGCAGGGTGCGGTGAGTCGCCGCGAGCGGTGGCCCGATGGCTTGGCGTGCGTAAGCGAGCACTAGGATGGTGAGCGCGAGATAGAGCGCCAGCAGCGGCAAGTCGAAATCGCCGAACGCGGCGCCCTGCTGCAGCGCGGAGGACCAAGTGAGCGCCAGACTGTTGCCGAAGAAGATGGACCAGTTGATGATAAGTACGTTGATGCCGGTAGTGGGCTTCCAAGGCTTGGCGTTGTCGGCGTCGAAGATGTTGAGGACGGGGGGATTGAGGCGGAAGATCTCGTGCACCGTGCTCTGCGGCAGATGGCTTCTCTGCAGCGCACGGCTCAGCATGGTCATGCGGTTGCCGGTCAGCCAGAAGGTGAAGCCGGCGAATCCCACTGAGACCAACGGCAGGATGGACTTCGGCACTTGGTATTCGCCGAGATAGATGTAGTCGGTGGCGGCGTTGACCTCCAGTTGGCTTAGGCCCGCGAAGAGCATCGACAGGAAGGTGCCGCCGAAGCCGATCCAAAAGACCGACGACAGCGACTCGATGGAGCGCACCAAGGCCGCCGCCTGAATGGACAGGGGGCTGATCTGGCCGCTGCCTGATTCCGTTGGCCCTTCGGGTATGTCCGTAGGCTCCGATTCGCTCATTGATTCCGCATCTTCGGTTGTGCCTAGTGTTCAGGGTTGGTATTTTGCGCCGCTCGCCACTTTATTTCGACTATTTCGACACTCGGGGGTACACAATGAAGTTAGGCATCTTGGGCGGCTATGGTGGCCGCAAGCTGAGCCTGCCGATGGACGCCATCCGCCATGCGGAAAGCTTGGGCTACGAATCGGTTTGGACCGCGGAGGCCTACGGCGCGGATGCCGTGACCACCGCAACCTGGATTCTGGCGCAGACCGAGACCATCAAGGTCGGCACCGCCATCATGCAGATGCCTGCCCGCACGCCCGCCATGGCGGCGATGACCGCCATGAGCCTCGCGGAGCTCTCCGGCGGGCGCTTCCTCTGTGGCCTGGGCGCGTCCGGGCCGCAGGTGGTGGAGGGCTGGCACGGCGTGCCCTACGGCAAGCCGGTGACCCGGCTGAAGGAGTACGTGCGGATCATGAAGCAGATCTTCGCCCGGCAAGCGCCGTCGACCTTCGATGGCAGCCTCTATCAGCTCCCTTACGCGGGTGAAGGCGCCACCGGCCTTGGCAAGCCGCTGAAGAGCATCCTGCACTGCGAGGAGGACATCCCCATCTATGCCGCCAGCATCACCCCAGCCGGCGTGGCAGCGGCCGCCGAGGTGGCCGACGGCTTCTTCCCGGTCTGGATGGATCCCGGGCAGTTCCATGTCTTCCAGGAACCCATCCAGCGCGGCTTCGCCAAGGCTGGCGACAAGGACATGACCCAATTTGACGTGGCCCCCTTCGTCACGGTGGTGATGGGCGACGACGTCGAGCAGTGCATGATGCCCATTCGCGGCAGCATGGCCCTGTATATCGGCGGCATGGGCGCTCGGGGCAGGAACTTCTACAACGACTACGCCAAGCGGCTCGGCTTTGAAGAGGCGGCGGTGAAGATCCAGGACCTCTACCTCGCCGGCCGCAAGGACGAGGCCATGGCCGAGGTGCCAGCCGAACTGATCGACGCCTGCCACCTCGTCGGCCCGGCGGACCGCATCAAGGACCGCCTGCAGCGTTGGCAAGAGGCGGCGGGCCGCGGCGAAGTGTCGAGCATGCTGCTCGGCTGCCAACAGCCAGAGGCTTTGGCGATGGTGGCAGAGGCGATGCTGTAGAGGTCGTTGTGAGGCATTCGTTTGGTAGATGAGGGCATTGATGTGAGAGCTTTAGCACGTTGTTTCGTTTGCGTTTTGGTTGCTGTGGTCCTTGGTGGATGCGCGGCTCAGTCCTTGGTGTATCAATCGGCGGACGCCCAGTCGGTGCCTGTGGAGCCGACTGTCTTGCTGCTTCCCCCGGATGTGGTGATCTCCCGGCTGAACGCCGGAGGAAACACTGAGCCCGAAGCGGATTGGTCTGAGGCTGTGTCCGGAGCGCTTATGGCGTCTCTTCGAGAGCACTTTTGGAGCAGTGGAGTCGAGTTTGTTGAGTATGGCGAGAGCCTTGCTGACAGGGATATTGGCATGATTCGCCAACTGAACACCCAGCTTGATGCGATTGAGCTGCGGTTGCTCAAGGAAAGGCTTGGCATGGCTTCCCTAGGGGGCGATAGAGACTATTTCTTGGGTGAGAGCGAAATGGGGCATCTTCGGAACCAAGACAAAGCCTATCTTCTCATGGTGGTACTGAAAGCCAACCGAGCCACCTCAGGTCGCATGGTCACAGCGGTTCTGGCCAGTTTTGCAGGTGCCGCTATTGAAACCAATTCCCTGCAATTTCGAAGTGCATTGATCGACCTCCGGGACGGGCACGTAAAGTGGGCGAACTTTGACGATCAGGCCTTGGCGGAGGTGGGGGATGTACTCAATGCGGACGAGAAAAAGTGGGCGCGAGCGGTGGAGCATTTGCTGCGGGACTTTCCGTTGTAGAGATTGGTTCGTTATGCAGTCTTTCCGGCGGCATTTGCAAATATGCTCGCTAGCAGTATTTCTGGGTTGGGTGCAAGCCTCGGTGGCTGCACAGCCTGTTGGACTTGACCGAGACGAAGCCGGGTTGTGGATGCTGGTTGATCGGCATGAACAATACCTCAGAACTTCCAACAAATTTATCGCGGACAACCGTCTCAATGGTGCGTTGCACTCGCTGACCTGCAAAACGGTAGGGCGGCTGTGCGAGAACCTCCGTGTTTACGCGGTCAGGGCACCGGGATTCAATGCCTTTATGATGCCCAATGGGGCTATGTTCGTGCAGTCTGGGCTGTTGCTTCGAATCAGCGATGATGCTGAGTTGGCGGCGGTGCTTGGCCATGAGGCTTCCCATTTCACTCGTCGTCACTCGGTAATGAGTATGCGGAGGTGGCGTAGGACGGCTTCAGGGTTTGCCATGGTTGGTGCCCTCGTGTCAGCTGCGGGGTCTGTCGCTTCCGCATCCGCGACAACCTATGATGGTGTGGCGAACGCCCAGAACATGTCAAACACGGCCATGTTGATGTTGCAAACGGCGAGTGTCGTTGCTGCATTCCAACTCGTGGCCTACGACCGTGCACAGGAGAAGCAAGCTGACATGGAAGGCTTCGAATGGATGCAAAAGAATGGGCTCGACGTGGCGGGAGCCCATCGGATTTGGAAAAAACTCGTTGATGAACAAGCGGCGGGGGGGAAGGAATCGGGATTTAGCCTCTTGGCTACCCATCCGACCCCGCAAGAGCGGTTGTCTTACTTATCTGACATGGTAAACGAATCGCAGATGGCGGCAGCGGATGCTTCTGTGGGAATCGAGGGCGAGGTCCCCAATACCATTCGTCCGCTGATTGACGCCTATAGGGACGACTGGATTGTCGACGAGATGGAAGTTCAGAGCCCCCAGCAGTTCGCGGCCATTGTCAAAGCCCAGACTGAATTCGGCATCATTCCAGGCTACGCTGCCTATTTGGAAGCGAAGTCTTGGGCTTCCCATGCCAAGTCACTAAAGGGGCGGCAGCAGCGTGAGGCGCTCACTCAGGCAGCAGATGCGTTCGGTCGGGGAGCAAATTCGGAGAGCGGCATGCCCGCGGAAGGTTATCGTGAATGGGCCAAGATCAACGTGAAGAAGGGCGACGTTGAATCCGCCCGGCGAAATTTCGAGAAATACTTGGCTCTTAACCCCGATGCTTGGGATGCAGCCTACATTCGGCGGACCATGGAGAGCCTCTAGCACGCACATCTGAGGAAGAATCGCACCTCACCTGTTTAAGGTCCTGCTACCGTAGTACTTGAGAGTACGGTCTTGCAGCTACCGTAGAGGAAGGTGGGTACGCGGACAGTAGAAGGGCACGGTGCCCGGTAGGAACACATAAGTAAGTGATTTCAAAATCGATGAGCTTGGGGGAAGATTAGACATGACACTGGCGAAACGAATGGCCGTGACCCTGCCGGCGGGGCCGGACATTCGGCATACCCTGGAACGGCTAAAGTGGGCGGAGGACAATGGCTATCCGGACGCTTGGTTTTCCGATTCGGGCGCCCCGGACACGCTCACCCAGGTGGCGGCGGTGGCGCACCATACCCAGTCCATCCGCATCGGCGTCGCCGTGACGCCGGTGTACACCCGCACCCCGGCGGTGATCGCCGCCAGCGTCAACGTGCTCGGCCAGTTGCTGCCGGGCCGCTTCGTCATGGGGATTGGCTCCTCCAGCCAGACCATCATGGGCGCTTGGAACGGCATCCCGCTCGACAAGCCCGTCACCCGGGTCAGCGAGACGGCGCTCATGGTGCGTTCCATGCTCACCGGCGAGAAGTCGAATTTCCAGGGCGTCACCCTGAACAGCCGGGGCTACCGCCAGGCGCCCTTGGAAAGCCCACCGCCCATCTACATCGCCGCACTGCGGCCCAAGATGATCGAGATGGCCGCCGAGGTGGGCGATGGGGTGATCTTCAATCTCTGGCCGAAGAGTGCGTTGCCGAAGATGATGGAACATGTGCGCATCGGCGCTGAGCGGGCGGGCAAGGACTGGCGGGAGGTGGAAATCGTCAATCGCGCCATGGTGCTGGCCACCGACGACAAGCCTGCCGCTCGCGACCTGTTCCGCGCTGCCTTTGCGCCCTATTACGCGACGCCCGTGTACAACAAGTTCCTGGCTTGGTCTGGCCATGCGGAGACGGCGGACGTGATCACCGAAGGCTGGGCCGCCAAGGACCGCGCCCGCACCACCGGCGCCCTGAGCGATGCCTTGATCGACGAGATCGCCATCATCGGCACCGAGGACGAAATCCGGGAGCGCATTCAGGCGGATGCCGACGGCGGCGTCCACACGCACATCGTCGCACCCATCGGGGCATCCTTGGAGGCCGTGCAGCGCACGTTCGATGCGTTCACTGCCGATCGATTTCAATTGCGGCAATAGACTTAAGTCCTTAAGGAGCGCTCTATGGACTACCAGAAGATCATCGTTGACGAACCGCGACCGCAGGTTCGACGTATCACCTTGAACCGGCCGGAGAAGCGCAACCCGTTGTCCAACGAGTTGCGCACGGAGCTGTTTCACGCCTTGGAAGCGGCGGATGTGGATGAGTCCGTGCGCGTCATGGTCATCCGCGGGGCGGGCAGCTGCTTCTCGGCCGGCTACGACCTGAAGTCCGACTCGCGCCAGCAGCAGCCCTTCTACACCGCCGGCGGCCTCGCCAACTGGCCGCGCCACGTGGTGGAGGGCTTCTTCAAGATCTGGGATCTCGCCAAGCCGGTGATCGCCCAGGTGCATGGCTACTGCCTCGCCGGCGGCACCGAGCTCGCCACCGCCTGCGATCTGGTCTATGTCGCGGATAACGCCAAGATCGGCTATCCGGTGGTGCGCGCCATCAGCCCGCCGGACAACCAGTTCTACCCGTGGATCGTCGGCCTGCGCCGCGCCATGGAGCTCATGCTCACCGGCGACCACATGTCCGGCCAGGAAGCGGCTGAAAGCGGCTTCGCCAATCGCGCCTTCGCTGAGGATGAACTGGAGGAAAAGGTGCTCGGCATCGCCGAACGGGTGGCCATGACGCCCACCGACTTGCAGCAGATCAACAAGCGGGCGGTGCATCGCCAGATGGATGCCATGGGCATCCGTGCCGGCATCCGCGCGGGCACCGAGATGCAGCAGCTCGCCACCTTCACCGCATCCACCCAAGCCCATCTGGCCGACATGCGCCAAGGGTTGACCCAAGCCTTGAGCAAGCGGGACCAAGCCTACGGGGACTATCGAACCGCCGACAAGAAGTAGGCGGATATCGCGGTTCGCTTGGTGCTAGATGCGCCGCAGGACGGGTGGCTCGCCCGTTGACCCTCGGGTGATGCCAGCCTTGCCCGATTCCCGGGCCGAGATGTGGCTGAATTTCTTCGACAGCTCCGGTCCGGCGGCGCTTAGGCCGCCATCGACGATCAATGCCTCCCCGGTGACGAACTCGGCGTCTTCGCTGGCCAGGAACAGGGCCGCCCCGGCAATGTGCTCACCGCGGCCGTAGTCCGGCCAAGGCTGCGACTTGGCGAAGGCGGCGCGGGTGGACTCCGGCCGTCCCTGCTCTGCCAAGGGCGTGGCGATGAAGCCGGGACAGATGGCATTGACGCGAATGCGGTCCGGGGCCAACTCCACGGCGGCGCCGCGGGTGAGGTTGATGACCGCAGCCTTGGCGGCGGAGTAGGCGATGGGGCCGGCATCGCCGCTTAATCCGGCGACCGAGGCGGTGTTGATGATGGCCCCGCCCCGACCCTGGGCTTGCATGACCCGGGTGGCATGCTTGATGCCCAAGAACACGCCCTTGACCAGCACGTCGAAGGTGTAGTCCCAGTCCTCCACCCGGGTGGCGCCCAATGGGCCGATGGCCCCGCCCACCCCAGCGTTGTTGAACACGATGTCGAGGTGGCCGAAGGCGTCTATGGCGGTGGCGATCATGCTCTCGACCTGCGCCTCCACGGCCACATCGGTGCGGGCGAATCGAGTGCGCTCCCCGAAGCCTTGGTCGGCGGCCTCCTTCATGGCATCGGCCCCGGTTTCGGCGTTGTAGTCGGCGATGACCACGCTGGCTCCTTCGGCCAGAAAGCGGAGCGCCGTCGCCCGGCCCATGCCGCTGGCGCCGCCGGTGATGACCGCCACTTTGTCTTTTAGACGCATAGCGTCCGGTCCTTAAGTCGCATAGCCGTTGCAGCGCGTTGAACCGCGCTACATCTGAAATTCGGGCAGCTTCACCACCAGTCCATCCAGGGCGTCACGGACTTCGATCTGACAGGAGAGCCTGGAATTCGTCTCGCGCTCCGGGTTGAGGTCCAGCATGGCTTCCTCGTCTTCCCCGGGACGGCCCACCACATCCATCCATTCGTCATTGACGATGACGTGGCAGGTGGCGCAGGAGCATTCGCCGCCACAGTCGGCGTCAATGCCGGGCACCCCGTGGTCGATGGCACCGCGCATAACGGATATGCCTAGCTCGGCGTTGACTGTGTGCTCGGTTCCGTCAAATTCGATGTAGGTGAGTGTGGGCATGGTGTGGACCTTGAGTGCAGTTTGGGTTGCGAGGAGATTTGGGAAGCCGCGTATCATACTCGGTTTTCCCTCTTGGGGAAGAATGGAATCCGGCTATAAAGCCCTTTGGCATCCGTTCGGAAAGTCGTTCGCAACCGGGCTTGAGCTAGGAATCCAGCGCCTTGAGCATTCGCTTGAGCGCATAGTGGCGATAGCTATCCACGGCGAGCGCAGCGATTTCGTCCCGATCTGCGAAATCCTCCGCGTCGAGTTCGATCCAGCCTTGGTGACCGATATAGGGGGGAATCCGGTAGCGCTCGTCGAAGCAAAGCGAGTCCTGTCGGTCCGCGCCAACCCAGAATTGCAGCCGGATCCGGCCTCTGCGGCCGTGCGCCAAGGCGAAGCCCTTCTTTCCGGCCCGGAAAATCGGATCGCCGAAGCGGGTGCCCTCGGTGGTTTCCGGCAGTGCCAGGCAGATGTCCCGAAGCATCCCGAGCACCTCCTGGGCACGGGGCCTCGCCATGGGGTCGAATTCCTCAAGTGGCAGCGGTTCGCTGGGCGGTTCGATCTCGGGCGTTTCAGCCAGCCGGGCCTTGAGGCTTTCGGGCGCCAGTTTCTCGTAGGCCTCACGCACCCGGTCGGCGATGGTGGTCCAGCGCAGACCCCGGTCGAGATGCACGCCAAGCCAACCCTTAGGGCCGACGTAGGGCGGCACGAAGTAGTGTTCCGGTTCGTTTTCCGTGTAGAAGGCCTGGGCGCCATCCGGTGCGTTCAGCCACAACGCCACCTGCCCGTCGCCATGATGGTTGATGACGTAGGTGGCGAAGGTCTTGCCGCCCACTCGAAAGTCCGGGGAGCCCCTGGAGGGTCGCTCCTCGGCTTCCGGCAAGGCTAGGCAGAGTTCGCGAACCGCTTGGCTGATGTTCCTGCCCACGATGCTAACCCCTCTGCCCGTCCAGGAATTCGTCCAGCAGCGCGTTGAAGACTTCGGGCTGCTCGTAGTAGGGCGAATGGCCGGCGTCATCCACCACCGTGATACGGGCATTCGGGAAGTGCGGCACGTAGGAGGCCAGCAGGCTGGGCGGGAACAGCGGGTCCTCGCGGCCGGCGACGAACAGCACCGGGCAGGCGATGCCGCCCGCATCGGCCAAGCTCGGCCCGCCGTCCCCCACTAGGTCCGCGAGGTTGGCGAACGAGAATGCGGTATTGAAGGCGGAAATGGCGGCGTAGAGAGCCATTTTGGGTTTATCCGCCTTGGTGGCGCGGGCCATGGTCGCGGCGATGCCGCTACTGGCATTGCCGGAGACCAGCGCCTTAAGTGCCTCGCTGGGCTGCTCGTTGGGCAAGCCGCCGGAGGTGCCGGAGAGGGTTACGGAAGTCACCCGGTCGGGGGCGTCGAGCGCCAAGCGCAGCGCGGTGTAGCCTCCCATGGACTGGGCCACCACATGGGCGCGGTCCACGCCGGCGGCATCCAGAACCGCCAGCGCATCGTCCCGAAACTGGGCCGCCGTCAAGGTGCTTGGCGGTGCCGGCGAGCGGGCGAAGCCGCGATGGTCGAAGGCGATGCAGTTGAAGCGGCCGGCGAAGTGGGCGGTTTGCTGAAACCAGATGGCGGCGTTGCCGCCCGCACCGTGGGCGAACAACAGCGCCGGACCTTCGCCGCTGGTCTCGTAGTAAATCGGGGCGCCTGCCGATTGGGCTGTGGCCATCTTGGTGTCCTGTTCGACTAATGGGTGTGATGGGTTGGCGCGGAGCGTCAAGGCGGATGTATGCTACCCCACTTTCCCGCCTTTTTTTTGGAGATGGACTTAGGCCCATGGCCCTTTGGATTCGCAGTCGAGTGTCGAACGGCTTGGCCGTGACCGCACTTTGCCTGGTCGCTGCGGCGGTCCAAGGCGTGGCGATGACCCCCGCCCGCATTGGCGATCACGACGCTTCCATCGCTCGATTGATCGAACATCCCGATGTGCCGGGCGACCATACCTTCTACCTGCGTTGCGAAGCCAAGGTGATGCTCGGCGGCGCCATTCGGGAAGTGGGCTGCTATGACGATGCACAGGTGCCGGACGCATTCTTTGAGGCCGTGGAGCGAGCGGCTGGCCGGGCCACCTTCGTGCCGGCCGAGGCGAGTGGCGAGAAGGTCAACGCGCTGGTCCTTTTCACCGTGCTGTTTCGCAGCCAGGATGGACAGCGCGTGACGGCAGTCATTCCCAACCACGGCACCAACGCCAAGGCCTTTGGCGTCAACTATGTCGCACCTCAGCGATACGGCAGCAACCGCTTCAATCCGCGTGCCGAAATCGGCTTGCTGTGGGTGGATGCGCAAATGGACGAGACGGGCCGGGCGCGGAACCTGAAGCTGGTGGACACCGCATGGACCACGCGGGAAACTCGCCGCTACGCCCGGCGCTACATCAACGGCAACGACTTCATTCCCGGCTTCGTGAACGGCGAACCGACCGCCATGCGCTTCCTCAAGCCGATCTTTGGCTACCGCAACGGCTTCATGTGGATGCGGGACGACAGCAAGTGCCGCTCTGCGACCATCGACTGCCGGGAAATCTCATCAAGCAGCGGAGAAAATCGTTATGTGTTTGACGATTGACCATTTGACGGGGAACGCCTGATGGCTGGCCCGCTTGACAGCGTGCGGGTGGTGGACTTCACCACCATGGTATCGGGCCCCGTGGCGGCGGCCATGCTGGCCGACCAGGGCGCCGAGGTCATCAAGGTGGAGTCCCCCGCCGGCGATGAGATGCGGCGCATCGCCACGGGCCGCAACGGCCTGCCGCCTGGCTTTTTCGCCTGCAACCGGGGCAAGCGCTCGCTGTGCGTCGATCTGAAGAAGCCGGAGGCCTTGGCGCCGGTGCAGGCGCTGATCGCCTCCGCCGACGTGGTGCTGCAGAACTTCCGACCGGGCGCCATGGATCGCTTGGGGCTAGGCGCTAAAGCCATGCGCAGCGCCAATCCGCGGCTCATCTACGTTTCCATCAGCGGCTTCGGGGAGCACGGCCCCTACGCCCATCAGCGGGTGTACGACCCGGTGATTCAGGCGCTTTCCGGGGCCACCGACATTCAGGCCGACCGGGACACCAAGCGGCCGCGCATGTTCCGCATCATCATTGCCGACAAGGTGACGGCGGTCACCGCCGCCCAAGCCATCTCATCGGCTCTTTATGCCCGCGAGAAGCGTGGCGAGGGGCAGCACATCCGGCTCTCCATGCTGGACACCATGATCGCCTTCTTCTGGCCGGAGGGCATGGGTGGGCTGGTTTACGTGGGCGATGAGGTGGACGTCACCAAGTACCAGGGCACCATGGATCTGATCTATGAGACCAAGAACGGCTACATCACCGCCGGGGCCATCAGCGACAAGGAATGGCGCGGCCTCTGCACCGCCTTGCGCAAGGCCGACTGGATCGACGACCCGCGCTTCGCCACCACGTCGGCCCGCTTTCGCAATGCAGGCGAACGCAAGGTGATGACCGCCGAACAACTCAAGCACTGGGACCGCGACGAAATTCTCGCCCGCCTGGACGCCGAAGGCGTGCCCTCAGCGCCCCTGCTGACCCGGCTGGATTTGCTGGACCATGAGCAGATCATTGCCAACGATACCGTGGGCATCTACGATTTCGACGACTACGGCCAAGTGCGCTTGGCTCGGCCAGCGGCCCACTTTGAGGACACCCCAGCGGATGTGGAGGCCCCCGCGCCAATCCTGGGGGAGCATTCGGAGCCGGTGCTGCGCGGCCTAGGTTACTCCGCAGCGGAAATTCGCTCGCTTGTGGATGCGGGTGTTGTAGTTTCCCCTGTATAAGGTAATTTATTAAATATCAAACAAATAAGAACTATTTCTAAATTAAAATCTAAGGATTGAGCTTGGCTTCCCAAACAAGAGACGCCGCCATCGTCGGCATTCATGAATTTCCCTCGCGGGACGTGGAGGGCGCGTTAAGCCCGTTGCAGATCAAGGCGGAGTGTGCCGCCCGGGCACTTGAGGACGCGGGGCTTGAGCTTCGCGATGTCGATGCCATCTACGATGCGGGGGAGGGCGGCGGCATGGCCGGCCTCAACATCGCCGAGTACTTCGGGCTCAAGCCCAAGGTCATCGACACCACCGGCGTCGGCGGTTCCTCCTATGAGTTCCACGCCGCCCACGCCAAGCGCGACCTGGCCGCGGGCAGGGCGCGGGTGGCCCTGCTCACCTATGGTTCCACCGCCCACAGCAACGCCCAGGCCATCGGCGTTGGCGGGCGGGGCGGCGGCGGTCACCCCGCCGACAACATGGACAGCTTCGCTGGCATGACGCTGGTGGCCAACTACGCCATGGTCGCCCAGCGGCACATGTTCGACTACGGCACCACCAGCGAACAGCTTGCCGAGATATCGGTGGCCACCCGTTATCACGCCATGCGCAACCCCGAGGCAGTCAAGGCGATGGAAGACCTGGAGTTTCTCGACATTCGGGAGACCACGGTGGCCGACGTGGTGGGCTCCCGGATGATTGCCGATCCGCTGCACCTATTGGAGTGCTGCATGATCTCCGATGGCGGCGGCGCGGTGGTGATCGCCTCTGCTGATGTGGCCCGCGACTGCGCCAAGCCACCGGTCTGGCTGCTCGGTGCCGGCGAGGCCACGGGCTATCCGGAAAACGGCGGTGACATCACCACCAGTGCGGCGGCCCAATCCGGCCCAACGGCCTTTGGCGAGGCCGGCGTTCGGCCGGACGAGATCGACATCGCCATGATCTACGACTCGTTCAGCATCACCGTGCTCACCATCCTTGAAGACCTCGGCTTCTGCGCAAAGGGGGAGGGCGGTGCCTGGGTCAGCGGTGGCCGCCTGCGCTTCGACCGCCCCGGCGACGGCCCCGCTTTGAACACGGATGGCGGCGGACTGTCTTCCAACCATCCGGGCATGCGCGGCATCTTCCTGCTGATTGAAGCGGCGCGCCAGTTGCGCGGCGAGTCCTGTTCCCAGGTTGAGGGCGCCCAACTCGCCGTCGCCCATGGCAACGGCGGCATGCTGGGCAGCCGCCACTGCGCCGGCACCGTCATCTTGGGGAGGGACTAAGTCATGGCTGATCCAACCCGTCCATTGCCGAATCTGCGCGACTTGGACACCCAAGCCTTCTGGCAGGCAACCAAGGATAAGCGGCTGACTTACCAGCAGTGTGCCGACTGCGGCACGGTAGTGTTCTACCCGCGCCGCCATTGCACGGGCTGCTTCGGTTCCAATCTGGCGTGGAAGGAGTCCGCCGGGAAGGGCACGGTGTACACCTACAGCATCGTGCGCCAGAGCTACCATCCGTTCTTCCGCAGCATGGCGCCCTACGCCGTTGCCTGGATCGACCTCGACGAAGGCCCGCGCCTCGTGTCGAACGTGGTGGGTGTTGAAGACCCTGCAAGCGTCCGCATCGGGATGCGGGTGAAGGTCCGATGGGAGGAGCACGAAGCACTTTGCGTGCCGCTGTTCGAGCCCGCTTAGAGTTTCCGTTCCCAGTTGTCTGGGCGAGTTGAAAATCAGTCGGGTGAGAGATCGGCCAAGCGCCGCTCAAGCTCCGCAACGCGCCGCTCGGCGGCAAGGCGGTCTCGGTCTAGTTCCGCTATTGCCAAGCTCTTCTCCGCGGAAGTCAGCAGATACGCGCCAGCCTCTGGATCGAAGAAGCGGAGCCGATCATCCTCTAGCCGCAGTTCCAGACCTAGCACCGCCGAGTGGCCCAGCAGCCCCGTTTCGAACTCCTCAAGGGCTATCGGGGCGTACTGACCGTCCGGCCCCAGCTGCTGGCCCTTCAGCTTCGGGTCCAGGTAGTCACCGCTGGGATCGAACTGCCAGTATTCCGAAACCTCCAACCGCTGGTACAGGCGCTTCTTCGGACCCTCGTCGTTCCCCTGCGTCGTCTTCGACGTCACTTCCAGCACGAAGTCCGCCAGCTTGCCTTCCTCCCAGACCTTCCATATCGGCCGCGGCGGCTCGCTCGGCACTCCCAAGGTCACGAACACGTCCGGCGACACCGACCTTCTCGGATTGCCCTCCTCGTAGTACATCATCAGGTTGCCGCCCACGAAGGCGTCCAAACGCCCCCGGTAGCGGTCCTGAAGCGGCGTAATCACGTCAATGGCCACGCGGAGGTGGATGATGGACTCGGCCATCGGCTTACCGTCCGACTCCGGGTACTCGACCGGCACGGGAACGCGGCGTGGTCGCGGGACAGGGGGTGCGCGACGCCGCACTGGCTGGGCGGGCTGTGACTCGGCTGGCGGCATATCGGGCTCCTTGGCGGGACCTTGGGCGGGCAATGGGAACGTTAGCACAGCACCGCCGCTGCCATAAGGGGCGCGTGTGGGTTCGGGCATGTCGGTGGCTTGGCATGGGCCGACTCGCGGAACTGCAACGAAAGAGGCCACCTTGGCAGGGAGATGGGGAAAAATCTGTAGGATGGCGACGCCGCGACTTGTGCGAGATCGGCCCTCCTTGCGAGGCCGGATGCGGGAAAATTCAGAGATGTCTCACACATGCGGTGACGTAGTCTCGGGGGATCACGCTTCTGCCTTGACCGTAGCATTGACCATCAACCGCCAGTCTCGCGACCGCGCGGCGCCATTCGCGGTTGCGGATGGTACCAGTCTAGTGTAGTTCCTAGCGCACTCCTGCACGTGTTTCCTGAGCGGTGCGCACCTGTCGCCCGCGCCCACGAACTCGAGCAGGTATCCCGCCCGCTGCGCCCACCTCACCGATGCGGAGTTCGCCGCTTGGGCTAGCAGGTCCGGATCGATCTGGTCCGACAGTTCCAAGAGCATCCCCGCCACCCGGTCGATGCCGCCGGCGCGGCCCATGTAGCCGACCAAGTCGATGGCCGTCGCTTCAACACTGGAAGCAAAAATGGTTCCACGTGGATTGTCGAAGGTACACAATGGCACTGCAGCTAGCCCGGTTCGCGATATGTACTCCACTTGCACCATCCCGCAGCGGGTCGGGGACCGGCTTCTCTCCACCATGACTTGGAAAACCTGCGGTCGGTGGTGCGCGGCGCCGTGGTACTGCGCCGCAGACAGGAGCCCCGCATAGTAGGAAGTCCCGCGGTGGTCCATGAGTGCTGGAATGAACTGGTCCGCTGGCAGACAGCCAAGCGCCCGATACTCCGGGGGTACGACCACATAGAATCCACGGCTTGGGCTGGCGATTTCGCCGCGTCTCTTCAGCCGCCAAAGCGACTGGTTCGCGGCTGCGGCCGACACGCCGAGTGCTGAGCGGAACTCCGATGATGTGAAGTGGTATTGCCCGCGTGCGGCGAGTTCCACCACCAAATCCCGCCCATTAGTTGCGCTGGATGCACACATAGCGCAGGCAATATATCACTTTTCGTTATTTTGGGCAGACGAATGGACTATAACTATCTCAATGACCTGTCAAGGCTCGTGAGCCTCACACACGGCGCGGTGGCAGCCGGGCGGGCTGAAGTGGCGGACGCCCACGGCAACTTTGCCCATCCGGTCGGCGCGACCGAAAACCGGTTGTGCCGGACTCGTCAAGGTAGCGCAGGTACACGGCAGTTCCGGGCTAGTAGGAACAATAAAAAGCGTCTGGGCCTTGGAGCCTTTGGCTCCGAAGGACGAGCCGCTTGGCGACTCTCCGCAGACGCATGGGTCGCAATGTAGATGCGTCTGGGGTTAGTGTCAAACTGATCCCAGCCCCACTGCGATGCACGGAGGTTAGAGCGTGGTGAGCGCTCTGCAAGAGCCAACTCGCGGGTCTGTATGATGGGGTCACCTTCGGCTCGATGGCGTCCCGCTCTCACCCTAAGTCGCAGCAAGCGCCCAAGCGCCGTGTGAGGCATCCGGGCTTGGTATCCTAGCCTAGCTTTGCTTCACCAAGCGCCGGGAGTACGATGGCAGTTCAGGCAACCGCATTCAGGATTTCCCGTGGACTCGGCATTGGATTTCCCAACTGCGACCCGGTCCAGGCGATCTACCTAACATCCGCGACCTTTCCGCAGCACCACGGACGCCGACGCGGTGGTCATCGGCTCGGACCCGCTGCCGGACGTGGTGCTGGAGGTGGACCACACCACGGATGTGCGGTGGACGAAGCTGGGAATCTACGAATTCTGGGGCTTCCCAGAGGTGTGGGTTGAGACGCCGGATGTCTCGTCAAAGAGCCGACCCAAGGACGTTTGCCGGGGTTTGACCATCTATCTGTTCAATCAGGGCCGGCGCTAAGTGGCCCAGGCCCTAGAAAGTTTGGCGACTCGCGCAGCATACGAGCTAGTGAATCGTGCTTGCCCTATGCACGTTATCTAACTCTTTCTGCAGTTTCGAATTTGCTCTAGTCTGATGCGTGTTTCAGTTGATCTTCCACAACTCAATTCGTAGCAGAAGGGGTCTCATTAGACATGATCGATGACATCGTATCCAAGTGACTGAAGCGCCTTGGACGTGCGGCCGTTTCTTGGCGGAAATCGATCTGGCAGGGCCCACCCTACAAGTTCGCCCCACGCACTTACACCCAAGCGATCTATCTTCCAAGCCGAATCGTAGATCGCTTGCCACAATCGTTCGGGCAGCATCTCCTCAGCACCCCCATACAGGACATGCCGAAATAGATCCTTTACCGTGTATCCACGCGCAGATCGGTCACTCCACACCCTCCGGGACAAGGCATCGACCTTTTGGTCTATCGTGTATCCGGTGTCAGCACTAGGTAAGCCCACGCTTTTGTTTTCAACCCGCCGTGCGTAATCCCTGATCGCATGTACTCTTATGCATACCTCTCTGAATAGCTCGGGCGTCATAGAATCCAAGCGATCCTCGGCAAGAGCATCGCGCAGAAAGGGTGCGGACTCATTGAGCATACGGTCTTCATCGGCGGGTGCCTCTTCCAAGTCTCGCCACCATTGTATGGCTTCCGCCAATGCAGCTTCCCTCCTATGTCGATTCTTTTCGTACAATGCCCGAAACGTGGGCCTTTGCCCTTCGAAGGTGCGTTGATAGTAGTGTGCGTGAAGAAACTGATCAGCTTGAGCTCCCACAGGGGCATGCTTTTCTATCCAAACAGGTCGATTCTCATCTTTCGCAACCCTTTTTCCAATATCTCGGAGGTACTGCAAAGTCTCATGCCATTCCTTAAGGAACGATTCGCGTCGCCTGTCCCCGGCGCTTTTCTCCGTAGTTTGAACGAGTCCTGACCAACCAGTTAAACACGGGTTCGCCCAAAAGTCTGGCTGGTCAACGCTCATGGCAGCAAGTTCTGCCTCCCGCCTCTCCATGGTCTGAAGAACTTCATCGTTTAGGGGTGTGGCATGCTTGTGAAGTGTGGAGAATAGCTCGTGCAAGTGCGCTTCAGTCTCACTACTTATCTCGTCTTCACACATGAAGCATCCGGCTTCAATATTCTTGTACCAAGCACTGTTGGTCAAGTTGGCTGAACCAATATAGACACCAACTCCTCGCCACCAAATGACCTTGGCGTGGTGGTGTTGGACGAGGTAACAAACGAATTCCGGCGATGCTCTATCAAGAAAGCTCTTGAGGATAGGCCAACTGACCGCAACAGTATCGTCCAGACGACCGTAGAACCTCAGTGGTATTTGATGCTCGCTGCACCAGTCGAATAGGAGGTCCGAACGGGTGGCGTACGCCACTGCCGCCCAGACTTCTTCAGTATCCTCAGCAAAGTTGTCCGTGATGTACCGTAGATAGTGGCCGTTGACGCCGCCCAGTATTAGTCGCATAGCAATTGCCCTTACTGTTAAGTCGGAATGGTGTTTTTGCTGGTGATGAAGTGGCCAAATGCTTTGGGATCTTGCCAATAGGCATATGGCGCTCAGGGAAACGGTACTGTACTGGAAGCTGAACAACACAAGTTTTCATTGAGTCGTATCCGTTTGCTTCGTGCGAGGAGCGTGCTTGGCGCCCTCCTGCCTGATGAGAGCTTCTCAATAAGTCTCAATTCGGCAACCGAGCCCGCGCCGTGCCGAATACCCGCGTCTCACCAGCGTCGTTGGTTACCGTCAGGTCGATTTCCACTTCGCCGGTGGCCTCGTCGAGGTCGGTGACCACGCCGTTGATGTGGCAGGGCTGGTCCACGATCACTGGTGCTCGGAATACTGTATCGACGTAGAGGATTTCCGCCTTGGGCGCCCAGCGGTGGATCATCGCGGCCAGGAAGCCTTGGCTCATGATGCCGGGCACCAATGCGCCGGGCAGTCCTTCGGCGCGGGCGGCTTCGTGGTCGGTGAAGCGCGGCCCGTTCCAGTGGGCGGCTTCCACGAAGCGGGCCACGTTGGCGAGGCGAGTGTCCGGGTCGAAAACCGGCAGCGTGTCGCCGAACTCAACGTCCGTGATGCGGGTGACGGTCATTGCTCCGGACGCTCCCGAACCACGCTGCTGGTGTCTGCTGAAGCGAGGAGTTGGCCTTCGGGGTCGAATATCTCCATGCGATTGACAAAGAACACCATGCGCCCGGAGCGTCCGGTCTTGGTGTAGATGTCGTGCATGTGGGTCTTGGCGGTCAGCTTGACGCCGGCACGGATGGGGAGGTGGCAATGCACGGCCTTGCCGGCATCCATGCCGAGCCCCACCACCTTGGGAAAGCCCTTGGGCCGCCGCCGGCCCGGGTGGAGGCTGGCGGGCAGGGTCGGCGGGGCTTGGAAGTCCGGGTCGGAGGGGTCGGTGAAGCAGGGTGAAACCTCGCCGCAACTGACGGCGTAGGCGGCTGTCTCCTCAGCGTCCAGCGTGACTTCGACCTCGTCGAACACCTGGTTCAGATAGGCCGTCCGCAGGGCCTCCACGTCGATTGCGTTGCTCATGCCTGCTCCCGGAAACTCAAGGCTTCGAAGCCGCCGCCGCGCAGCGCTTCGGCCAGTTCGCCCTCGCTGCCCACCGCGCCGTCGAAGCGGGTGGCGCAGCGTCCAATGTGGCTGACGATGTGGGCGTCGCTGCCGCCGATGCCCTGATAGTTTTGCTCGCTGGCCATGGCCGCGGCGATGCGATCCTCCTCGCCGCGGCTGCCGCCGTTGAAGATCTCGACGATGCGCACCCCTTCGGGCACGCCGAGTTCGCCGATGTGCGCCGCCATGCCCACGCGCTTGCGTCCGGGGTGGCAGGGCACCGGCACCGCGCCATGGCGTTCGGCTTCTTCGATGACTTGGGCGAGGGGCAGGTGAATGTCGGCGAAATCGAACGCCTTGGTCAAGGCTTCAGTAACGCCGAAGACCAGCACGTGGCCGTACTCGGTTTCCACCTCGCTGGCCTTCAGGATGGTCAGCCCGAACTCGCGGGCCAAGCCGCTGTAGTCGGATGCGAAGTCGAACTGGCGGTGCTCGGTCAGCACGAAGCCCTCGATGGGCAGATCCCGGGCGCGAATCCACTGGCAGTAGTTGGGGACTTTAGCCCGGCCGTCATCTGAGACCACGGAGTGGGTGTGCAGGTCGAGGATCACGATGCGGCCACCGTCCGGGTTCCGTGGGTGCCCGCCACGCGCTCCCATTGCCGATCAAGCTGCGCGTGCAACTCATCAAGCCCCGCCGAATTGTCGATCACCACATCCGCATGGCGCTTGCGCTCGGCATTGCTGGTTTGGGCGCTGAGCCGCGCTCGCACCTCGTCGGCGGTGAGGCCGTCGCGCGCCATGGCCCGCTCAATCGCGACTTCCGGCTCGACGGCCACGACCCAGACCTCGTCCAAGCTGCGCTGCCACCCGGCCTCGACCATGACCGCGGCCTCCAGCACCACCACCCCGTCCGGTCGCCGCGCCCGTTGGGCTTCGATTTCCAGATCGGCCAGACGGCGAATCTCCGGCCACACGATGTCGGTGAGCTTCCTCAGTTCATCCGGCTGGCCGAACACCATGCTGCCGAGCGCGCGGCGGTCTATGGTGCCGTCGGCGGCTACCACGGCATCGCCAAAGACATCGACCACCTGCTTGAAAGCGGCGGTGTCCGGCTCATAGGCACGGTGACCCAAGCGGTCAGCGTCGATCACATGGGCGCCCAGTTCGCCCAAGTAACGCGCCGCAGTGGATTTGCCGGAGGCGATGCCGCCGGTCAGGCCGATGCTGAACAAGGCAACCCCATGCCGATGCGAAAACGGCAGTTTAGCGACTAAGACGGCATGAAGGTAGGGAGACCGATGACAAGGTCGCCCCATCGGCGTTTGCCAACCGGATAAACCGCCGATTGATCACGCCCGAGTGAGTTCCATGTAGCCGTCCGGCGGCTCATGCCCAACGAACGTCTTGCCCAAGTCTTCGTAGTGCCGGTACGAAATCAGGGCGTGGGTGGCGGCTTGGTGCGCGTCCCGCAACTGGCGTTCCAAGGGGCTGTCCATGCGCGACCCGGTGGTGCCCGCGGTGTTGTTGAGCATTCCGACCACCTCCCGGCAGGATTGCGCCGCGTGGGCGCAGGCCAACAGGGCCGGCCAAAAGGTGCCCCAGTCTGGCGCCAAGCGTCCACCTTGGCTCGGCAGCGGCCCCAAGTGCGCTTCCAAGCGGTCTTGGGTGTCGAGCACGAAGGTGCGGGCAGCCATCAGCGTGGCCTGCGCTTGGCCAATCCGATACTGAACCTGGGCCTGGTCCTGAAGCTTCGATGCCGTCCCCCAAGGCGTTTTGGCCTGGGCCAGTTCGATGAAGGAATCGAGTGCGCCGCGGCACACGCCGAGTGCCACGGCCGCCTTGTTGTAAATCGCGTGGGTGGGATTGCGGTAGGTTGGGTTTGCCCAGGTTTCGCTTGGCGCCAGCGATCGAAACGGCAGCAGGTGTTCCGGCCGAACGTAGCAGTCCGCCATGAGCACGTCATGGCTGCCGGAGCCGCGCATGCCCGCAGTGTCCCAGGTATCGACAATCTCGAACTCGCCCTCCGGCACCATGAAGGACGCCCGCGCCGGCGCGCCCGTTTCCTCGTCGATGACCATCGGGCCCATCAGGTAGTTCCAGGTCGCATTGTGGCAGCCGCTGGCGAAGGAGCCTTGGTAGTTCAGGCGCCAGCCGTCGCCGTCCCGGCGTGCGTTCCGTCCTGGATTGGGGCCGTTCGCGGGCCCGTGGCCGGAGCACACCAGCACGTGCCAGTCGTTGAATATCTTCTCGACCAGCGGCAGGTCCATGCGGCGGATCACCAATGCGTTGATCTCGGAGGAGATCTGCGCACACCATCCGACGGATCCGTCGATGGCGGAAACCGCCTCGACCACCTCAATCTGTTCGCGCGCGCTTAAGTCTTCGCCGCCGAGTTCGAGGGGCAGGGCAAATCGATAGAGGCCCTGGTCGGCCATTTCCTTGGAGGCCCAAGCTGGCAGGTGCCGAATTCGTTGCGCCTCATCCCCCGCCGCAGCAAGGGATTCCTTCATGTTGGCGATACGCTCCAAGATCGGCGTCTTGGCAATCTTGTCACGGCGTTTGAGAATCTCTGGACGGATTGCCACGTCCGTCTGCTGGTTGTTGTTCACATCCTTCAACATCGCCCTTCCTGCGTCTTCGTTTGGGTCTGCATCGTGCTGTTCTCTCATGGCATGGCGTTGCAAGGCCTCATCGCAATCGCGCCGCGATGCCATCGAGTGTTTCGGCCAGCCCCTTTTGTGATCGGGTGGTCAGTTGCCCCTCTACGCCGTTCGACACCTTGGCTGCCAAGGACCTGAGCCGACGAGCCAGGCGTCGGTCGCGCTCGCCTTCCTCAAGCGCGGCGGACGAGTCATTTAACGCCATCTCAAGATCATCCGCCAACGGCGCATTGACCTGTTCCGCGCGCCGCAACTGGTCCAGATAGGCACGGGCTACCAGCGGTTCGGCGGGCCAGTTGAATCTCATTTGCTGCTGGGGATTGAACGTGCTGCCTTGGTCGGCGATCTTGGCCGCGGCGATTTCGTTTTCGGTCAGGAATTTGCTCGGCAGCAGCGCCAACACATCTAGTCCGCGGATGATTTCCGTGGCATAGATTTTCCCGTCGTACCAATAGGCAGACCAGTATCCGCCAAGTGTC
Organism: Gammaproteobacteria bacterium; assembly: GCA_009843635.1. Taxonomy (GTDB): domain Bacteria; phylum Pseudomonadota; class Gammaproteobacteria; order Pseudomonadales; family Azotimanducaceae; genus Azophilus. The sequence goes on along the minus strand of VYDB01000152.1, from coordinate 12,500 downwards.
AGGCGCTCTTCGTCAATTGGGCCGCGGTCAAAGTAGGCGATCTCCACCGGATTGGCCGAATCGGTGAAATCGATGACTGTAATGCCGCCCTGATACCAAGCTTGAACGAAGATGTCGCGACCCGGCACGGGCACGACGGAGCCGTTGTGCGCGACGCAGTTTTCGGCTTCCGACTGCGGGCCGGGCATCTTGAAATAGCCGCGAAACTCGAGTTGGCCGTCAACGATGTCATAGATGGCGTCGGCGCCCCAATCGAGCGGGTCGTAGGCGCGGCAGCGCGGCATCATGCCGCCGCCCCACTCGTCCGTGAACAGCACCTTGGTGCCGTCGTTGTTGAAGGTGGCTGAATGCCAATAGGCGAATCCCTTGTCGGCTACGGCGTCGATGCGCCGCGGCTTCAATGGGTCTGAAACATCGAACACAATGCCGTTGCCCGCGCAGGCGCCGGCGGCAATCCCAAGTTGGGGGAACACCGTGATGTCGTGGCACTGATCCGTAGCGTGGGTTTCCTGGGTTTGATCGCCGTGGTCGCCGCCGCGCCATAGGCCGGCCAAGGTGCCGTCTTCGGGGTCGGCGAACACGGCGGGGCTGTCAACAATGCGCGCACTGCCAGGGTCGTCCACGGGAATTTCAATCACGTCGATGCGGAACAGCGCCGTGCGTTGGTCGCCCGGAGTTTCGTCGAAGCAGCCTTGCAGTTCTTCCTCTTCGCGCACAATGGATGTGCCGGAGTTGTAAACGACAATGCGTTGGTCGTCGGCAACCACCACCGAATGGGTGTGCGAGCCACGGCAGGTCTGGACGGCGCCTACCTGCACCGGGTGCGCGAGATCGCTGATGTCGAACAGCCTGAGGCCTCGGAAGCGCTCGCTGCTGACATCTTCGGCAATGCCCTCGAGTCCGCAGTCGAGCCGACCCCGGGTCTCCTCCACAGACATGATGAGCAGGTCGCCGACCACCGACACATCACCCTGCCCGCCGGGACAAACCACGGAACTGACTTGCCGCAGGGAACCCCCATCGGCAATGCGATAGATGTTGAAGCCGTGATAGCTGCCCGCGAACAGGGTTTGGTCCCTGAAGGCCATGTCCGTATTGGAGAAACTCAGCAGTGGCCGGCGTTCCCAGGGCTTTTTCGCTTTGTCGTCGTCTGCTTCTCCGGCGTCGGCGGAATCACTTGGATCATCGGCGGCCTCGTCCCCCTCGTCCTCTTGCGGCGGCTCGGGCGGCAGGTCAGCGGGGTTCTTGGGATCGAAAAAACCCGGTGGCCTCGGCAGCGACGCGATGAGTGCCATGTTCATGCTGGCCTCGCCCGCGTCCTCAAACCCTGCCTTCAAGCCGGCGCGGGGGTCGTCGGACAGGGTGATGAGCAATGCGTGCATCCGCTCAATTTCGGCAGTCTGGTCATTGGTGACATCAGTGGTGAATTCGAACAGCACCGGGTCGTGGGCGGAACCTGGCAGGTCCAGCAGTTCCTCCACCATCTTCACCGCGCCCTCGTGGTGCGTGATCATCAATTTCAGGAACAAGCGATCGAAGTTGGTGCCCTCGGCAGCGGCTAGCTCCTCCATTTGTTGCGGGGTGGCCATGCCCGCCATGCGGTGGTCGGTGTGCATGCCGGCATGGTCGGTCGGATCGGGCACCGCTTGCCCGCGCTCGCGGAGCCATTTCTCCATGAATTCAATCTCGTCCCGCTGCGAGAGGTTGATGCGTTCCGCTGCATTCGCCAGTTCCGGGCGATTGGTGCGATCGGCGACCAGTTCCGCCATCTGCATTGCTTGCTGATGGTGGGGAATCATGTCTTGCATAAAGCGTACGTCGTCGGGTGAATAGCTCGACACTGCGATGTCGATCGCCTCGTCGGCGGTTAACGCCTGCGATTGCTCACCCGGTGCGCCCGGTTTGACGATCGGTGCCTGGGCGATGGCGAACGACGCGGCAAAAAGCAGCGACAAGCTGAAGATTCGTTGCATGGGGAGCACCAGGTCAGATGGGCGAGTCCTTGGGAAAGTCCGGCGCCCGCTTCTCCTGCAGCGCCTGCAGGCCCTCGCGGCCCTCCGGTCCGAGAAAGCCGAGCATTTCGAGGGCCGTGGAGGCGTCGAAGCTGGGGCCGGCCATGCGCAGCCAGTTGTTGAGGGCGTACTTGGTCCAGCGGATGGCGTTGGGCGCGCCGCTGGCGATCTTGGCGGCCACTTCCATGGTCTTGACCTCAAGTTCGTCGTCGTCGACGCACATCGACAGCAGGCCGATCCGTTCGGCCTCCTCGGCGGGCATCCGGTCGCAGGTCATCAAGTAGTATTTGGCCTTGGCCATGCCGCAGAGCAGTGGCCAGAGGATGACGGCGTGATCGCCCGCAGCGACGCCCAAGCGAGTGTGGCCGTCGGTGATGAACACCGACTTGGCAGCGATGGAGATGTCGCACAGCAGGGCCGCCACCAGGCCGGCGCCCACCGCCGGGCCATTGATTGAGGAGATGGTGGGCTTGCCGCAGTTGATGAGGTTGTACACCAGATCCTTGGCCTCCTTCCAAGTGTTGGCCAAGGTGCGGTAGTCGGTGGTCATTTGCTCGATCATGCCGAAGTCGCCGCCGGCGGAGAACGCCTTGCCCTCGCCAGTGAGCACCACGCAGTCGATGCCGTCGTCAGCGTCCACCTCGCGCCAAACGTAGGTCAACTCGCGGTGGCCGATGATGTCCAAGGCGTTGTATTTTTCCGGTCTGCTGATGGTGATGCGCAGAATGCGGTCGGCAGGATAGTCGAATTTCAGGCGTTCGTAGCCTTGGTAGAGTTTGGACGGGTAGGGCATGGCGGTCTCAGGGATGAAAGGGCTTCCATTTAGCCGCGCCGCAGCTTGGGTTGCAATGCAGCGGCGAGGATTGGCTTGTGCGTTGCTGGCCTTGGCCACCGCAGGCTGCGACGACGCTCCGGCTCCAGTGCCCCCGAACGCTTCGGCAAAGGTCGCGGAATACGTGGGCTCCGCCGCCTGCGCCGGATGCCATGAGGCGCAGCACGACGCTTGGCTCGGCTCCCACCATCAGTTGGCCATGGCCGTGCCTTCGCCGGCAACGGTGGTCGGCGACTTTGACGGCGCCGTTCTCCGTCATGGCGAGGGATTGACGGAATTTCTAAAGGCCGATGGACGCTATGCGATCCGCACTGAAGGGCCGGATGGTCAGATGGCGAGCTTTGCGGTGCGCTACACCTTCGGCGTCGAGCCGTTGCAGCAATACCTGCTGCCTTTGCCCGATGGCCGCCTGCAAGCCTCCAACGTCGCTTGGGATGCGGACCGAGGCCGTTGGATCCATCTGCGCCCCGGCGAGAACGTCGGCCATGACGATGTTCTGCACTGGACCCAACCGAGCCACAATTGGAACTTCATGTGCGCGGATTGCCATTCGACCGCGGTGTCCAAGGGCTATGATGCCGAGGCCCGTCGATACGAGACCGCGTTTGCCGAGGTGTCCGTGGGCTGCGAAGCCTGTCACGGTCCCGGCTCCGCCCACGCGGCTCCGTCGGCGGGGAGCGCTAGGCCAGCGCTCGCTTGGCTGCGTGACCAGCCGGCCGAAATCACCGCCTGTGCGCCGTGCCACAGCCGCCGCAGCCAACTGGCCGACGGCTTTGCGCCGCAGCGCAGCTACTTCGACCACTACTCACCCGCGCTGCTTGATGCAGGCCTCTACCACGCGGATGGACAGATCCTGGATGAGGTCTATGTCTATGGCTCCTTCCTGCAAAGCCGGATGCATGAAGCGGGCGTAACCTGCGGCGACTGCCACGAACCGCACTCGGCAGAGCTGCGCGCCGAAGGCAACGCGCTGTGCGTGGGATGTCATAACGAGGCGGGCCATCCGGATTTCCCGAGCCTGCCGCTCGGTCGCTACGACAGTGCGCGCCATCATCTGCACGAACCCAGCAGCCCCGGTGCGCAGTGCGTCAATTGCCACATGCCAGCCCGCACCTACATGGTGGTCGATGATCGTCGAGACCATAGCTTGCGGGTGCCGCGCCCGGATTTGAATGCGGTCACGAACGCCCCCGATGCCTGCACCGGCTGCCATCAGGGTCGGGGTCCGGAGTGGGCGCAGGCCGTGCTTGAAGAGGCCTTTGGCCCACCGTCGAGAGACCACTTCGGTCCGGTGTTCGCTGCTGCCCGCGCCGGCATCGGCGAGGCAGAGCAGCCTTTGGTGGCCGTTGCTGGCGATTCTGAACAGCCTGCCGTTGTAAGGGCCACGGCCCTGTCGCTGATGGCAGCCTACGATCGCGCTGCGAGCGGGCTGGCCTTGGAAGTAGGGCTGCATGACGCCCACCCGTTGGTTCGCATCGGCGCTTTGCGCGGCGCGGCCCGATGGCCTCCCGAGCGTCGCTGGCGGGAAGTCCGGCACCTGCTCGGCGATGCGCGCTTGGCCGTGCGCGTGGAGGCGGTGCCGCTGCTGGCTCCGATGTTGAACGGCTTGACCGGGGGAGAGCGAGCCAGGCTCGAAGCTGGCATTGCGGAGTATCTCGACATTCAAGCGTTCAATGCTGACCGCGCCGAAGCGCAGACCAACATCGGCAATGTGCAATTGGCCATCGGAGCGCCGGCCCGGGCGGAAGCCGCCTTCGGCGAAGCGCTCAGGCTCAATGCGCAATGGGTGCCGGCCATGCTGAACCTGGCTGACCTCTACCGTGCGACCGGCAGGGACGGCGAAGGGGGTGAACTGCTGCTGCGGGCTCTAAGAACGACGCCGGATTCTCCGGAGGCGAATTTGGCCAAGGGACTGTGGCTGGTCCGTCAAGACCGGGACCTTGAGGCCTTGGCGCTGTTCGCCGAAGCCGTTCGGCTGGCGCCCAGCGTCGCGCAATACGCCTACGTTTACGCAGTGGCCCTGCATTCGGCGAATCAATCGGAGCGAGCGCTCGAGGTGGCGGACGAGGCCTTAAGCCGCTGGCCCAACGATCAGCGGCTGCTGCGTGCCGCGTTTGGCATCGCTCGGGATCTGCAGCTCGAAGAGCGAATGGCGGCGTATCGAAGGCGGTTGAACTAACGAGTTGATGAGCCGACCAGCCGCGCAATCGCCACCTGCCTGCCGTCCGGGTCGGCGATGATCCCTTCCTCTTGGTGGAGGACATCAAGCCCCGGCAACAGGCGGCGCAGTTCGCCGGGTTGGACGCAGAACGCGGGGTTGGAAGGGCCTGCGACGGGCTGGTCGGTTGCCAAGTGCTCTTCGACGATCAAGATGCCGTCGGTGGCCAGCAGGCTGGGCAATCGTCGAATGACATCCGCATTGAGATAGCGGAACAGGCAAACCACGTCGAATGGGCCGGACAGGGCAAGGCTGTCGTCCAAGTCATGCCGCATCCAAGTCACTTCCAAGCCTTCGCGCTCCGCGCTGGCGGCGGCCCGCTTAAGCCCTTCGCTTGAGACGTCAATGCCCGTCACCTCGAATCCGTGGCGGGCCAGAAACAGGCTGTTGCGGCCCGCGCCGCAGGCGAGGTCCAAGGCCCGCCCGCATGGCAGTCGGCCGATCCAGTCTTCGAGCAGGGCACTGGGGTGGGTGCGTTCGGCAAAGGCACCGGCGCGGTAGCGCTCATCCCACTTCGCCTGGTCGGCCTTGCTCATGGCGGGCGATTATAAGTAAATTGGGCGGGTTAATCGGACGGGAGGATTTGCGGACATGCTGGACTTTTCGGGCCTCAACTGGTGGGCGATTCTGGTGGCCACCGCCGCCGCCTTCGTGCTCGGCGGCATCTGGTACGGGCCGGTCTTCGGCAAGGCGTGGTTGGCGGCGATCGGCAAGAGCGCGGATGACCTTAAACCGTCTCCGATGCCCTTCATCGTCAGCTTTTTCACGGCGCTGTTGACCTGCATCGTGCTGGCAATGCTGATGAACGGCTTAGGGCTAGCCACCTTGGGCGGCGGGTTGGCCATGGGCGCGCTGGTGGGCATCGGCTTCATCGCCACAGGCATGGCGTCGGACACCGCTTTTTGCGGCTGGGGAATGCCCCTGTTTTTGATTCAGTCCGGCTACCGGGTGGTTTACAGCATCATCATGGGCGGCATTTTGGGGGTTTGGCCCTGATTGTCTTTGGGGCCTTGATGCTGGCTGTAAATACAGTTATTCTACTGAAAAACTGTATGCAAAACCAGTATTTTGACCTGCAATCCACGACAGCTGCGACAGCTTCTATCCTCTGCCGAACTCTGGCGCGCCCGAGACCTGCCCGGCCAGACCTGCGCGGAGCAATCGGCTGGGATACCCACGGGATTCGATCAGCTTGACCGGCTGCTGCCTGGCCAAGGCTGGCCGCAAGCTGCCTTAAGCGAAATTCTCTGTGATAGCGCGGGCATTGGCGAACTCGGCCTCGTAGCGCCCGGCTTGGCTCGTTTGAGCCGTGAGCAGGCACGCTGGATCACTTGGATCAATCCGCCCTTCATGCCCCACGCGCCCGGCTTGGCGGCGGCGGGCATCGATGTGGGCAAAATGCTGTTGATTCGCACTGGCCAGGCGGACTCCAGTGGCCAAGATGCGCTGTGGGCGCTTGAGCAATCCTTGGAGTCGGGAGCTTGCAGCGCCGTGCTGGCTTGGCTCGATGAGCGCTGCCTGCGCATTCCCGACTTGCGGCGCATGCATTTGCGCGCTCAACAAGGACGCTCTTGGGCCGTTCTGTTTCGTCCCGGCCTAGCGTCCCGCAACCCTTCCGCGGCGGAGTTGCGGCTGCGCATCCGCGCCGCCCCGGCTGCGGAAGGTGAAGCGCGGCGTCTGCTGCTCTCGATCCTCAAGCGACGCGGCGGCTGGGGCATCGACGACCTGCCCTTGGAGTTGGCGGCTATGGATGACTCGGAAGCCTTGCTTCGACTTTGGCGCTGCCGATAGCCATGCTGTGGGTGGCCGCGCATCTGCCCCAGCTTGGTTTGGAGATTTTTCAGCGCCGCCAGCCGCACGGCGTCCAACAGCCCATGGTTCTGGCGGAAGACGGACGGGTGCGCCTCGTCGATGACCGGGCGCGCAGCGCCGGCGTCGCCGTCGGCGCCAGTTTGGCGACGGCCTTGAGCGTCGCCCCGCAATTGATCCATTTCGAGCGCGACCCGGCTGCGGAGATCGAGCGCCTGCGCGTCCTGGCGACCATGGCGCACCGCTTCACCCCAACGGTCAGCGTGGCGCCCCCGGCCGCCTTGCTGCTTGAGGTGGAAGGCAGCCTTAACTTGTTTGAGGGCTTGGGGCCGTTGCTGGGTCGCCTGCGCCGGGCCGTTCGACGCCTAGGGCATGGCGCTGCCTTGGCGGCTGCCCATACGCCCGCCGCCGCCTTGGCTTTGGCCAAAGCGGGATTGGAAGCGCCCTTATCGGATTTTCCGGATCGAGCGGAATTGACGCAAAGGGCTTGCGAAGCCTTGGCCGGCGCACCGATCGCCTGCACCGAAATCGAAGCCCGCAGCATCGAGCGCTTGGCCGACATGGGCCTTTTTGAGGTCGGTTCGCTGATCCGGCTGCCCCGTCACGAACTCGGCAAGCGCTTTGGCCCCGGCTTGGTCGAAACCCTGGGCAAGCTCACCGGCGCCGTTCCCGACCCCCGCGCCCCGGAGCCGTTGCGGGAACGCTTTCGCAGTTCGATGCACCTGCTTGAATCGGTTTCCAGCAAGAAGGTTCTGCGCCTGCCCATGCGCCGCTTGGCGGTGGAGCTTGAAGCTTGGCTGACCGCCCGGCAGCTCGGCGCGCGCACCCTGCGCTGGTTCTTTAAACCCTTGGCTGGCCGTTCGGCGTGCCATTCGGCGAGCCGTTCCACAGCACTGCCCGTGCGCTTCGCCCAACCCCGAATTCGGGCCAACCTCCTGCTGGAGATCAGCGCCTTGGCCTTGGATAGAATCGATTTGCCGGCGGAGGTGATGAGCCTGTCCTTGGTTGCCGATGCTGTGGAACCCATTGCCCAAACCGGTTCGACGCATCGCGATCTGTTGGGGGAGGGCACTTCGGCGTGCCAAGCGCCGATGGATTTCGTGGACCGGGTGACGGCACGGCTCAACGGTGAATCCGTACGAGCCTTGCGCCGGATTGATGACCATCGCCCGGAATGCGCCACCGCCCTCGGCCCCGCCACCCTGCCGGAAACAACCCAGCCGCCTTCGGCAGAGCCATTGGGAAGCCATTCGGCGTGCCCGTTCCTGCGGCCCATGTGGCTTCTCGAATCCCCCCATCCCGTAAATCCCGAACGCTACCGAATCCTAAGCGGCCCCGAACGCATTGAAACCGGCTGGTGGGAATCCCCGGAAGGATCCGCCCTTTCGACGGCGAGCCATTCGGCGCGCCGCGATTACTTCGTCGCGATGAATCCCGATGGTGCCCGTTGTTGGCTGTTTAGGCCCCGAACCCTCGATTCCAACGAAGCCGAACAATGGTATTTGCATGGCTATTTCGCGTGAGTTTGCGGAACTTTACTGCAGGAGCAACTTCTCGTTCCTGACCGGGGCTTCCCACCCCGAGGAACTGGTGCGCGAAGCCCACGCCTTAGGCTATGCCGCCATCGCCATCACCGATGAATGCTCGGTGGCCGGCGCGGTGCGTGCCCACGGCGCCGCTCGCGACCTGGACATCAAGCTCATCATTGGCAGCGCCTTCCGGGTCGCCACAACTGACGGCTCGCCGGTGGACATCGTGCTGCTGGCCCCCAGCCGGCGCGCCTACGGCCAGCTTTCCGAGCTCATCACCCAAGGCCGAACCCAAGCGCCGAAGGGCGAATACGCGCTGCATATTGATGATTTCAAGGGCCGGGCCGACGATTGCTTGGCCTTGTGGGCGCCTCGGGATGCGGGCATTGACGAACTCCTGCTCGAAGGCCGGGAAGTCCGCCGCTGCTGCCCGCGCCTCTGGATTGGCCTAGGGCTTTTCCTTGATGGCCGCGACCTCGACCGCATGGCCAAGGCGCTGCGCCTGTCGATGCGCCTCGACCTGCCCATCACTGCTGCCAACAACGTGCTCATGCATCGGGCGGAACGTAAGCCGTTGCTGGACACCCTCGCCGCCATTCGCCTCAAGCAGCCCGTCGGCGAACTCGGCACCCAACTGACGCCCAATGCCGAACGGCATCTGCGTCCCTTGGAGACGCTGGCGAGCCTGTATCCCGAGGACATGCTGGCCGAAGCCGTCCAGATTGCGGGCGCCTGCCATTTCTCCTTGGGCGAGCTGCGCTACGAATACCCCCGGGAACTGGTGCCGCTGGCCATGACGCCGGCCGCTTGGCTGCGCCAGCTCACCTATGAAGGGGCGAACCGGCGTTGGCCGGGCCAACCGGACGTTCCCGATGCGGTCAGGACGTTGATCGAGCGCGAGCTTAAGCTCATCGCCGAACTGGGCTACGAATACTACTTCCTGACCATTGAGGACATTGTCCGCTTCGCTCGCAGCCAGGGCATTCTTTGCCAAGGGCGCGGCTCGGCGGCCAACTCCGCGGTCTGCTACTGCTTGGGCATCACTGAGGTTGATCCATCGCGCCAGCATGTGCTGTTTGAGCGCTTCATTTCCAAGGAGCGGCAGGAGCCCCCGGATATCGACGTGGATTTCGAGCACGAGCGCCGGGAGGAGGTCATTCAATACATCTACGGCAAATATGGACGCAACCGCGCCGCCTTGGCCGCCACGGTCATCACTTATCGGCCGCGCAGCGCCCTGCGCGATGTGGGCAAGGCCTTGGGCCTTGATGCCAGCTTCGTCGATCTGCTGGCCAAGTCCATGGCTTGGTGGGACCGCCGGGACCAGTTCGGCCAGCGCTTGGCCGCCGCGGGGGCGGATCCGGACAGCCCGTCCGTGCACCGTTACATCGCCTTGGTCGATCAAATTCTGGGCTTTCCCCGGCATCTCTCCCAGCATGTCGGCGGCTTTGTGATCTCGGCTGGCCCCTTGGCGCAGCTCGTGCCCATTGAGAACGCCGCCATGGATGAGCGCACCGTGATCCAATGGGACAAGAACGACTTGGAATCGCTGGGGCTTTTGAAGGTGGACGTGCTCGGCCTCGGCATGCTCACCGCCATTCGCAAGACCCTCGATTTGGCCAACGGCTTCTGTTGCCGCCAAGGCCCCGAAGCCTTGACCATGGACCGGATTCCGCCGGAGGAGGCGAGCACCTATGAGATGCTGCAGAAGGGCGACAGCATCGGCGTCTTTCAGGTGGAGTCCCGGGCGCAGATGGCCATGCTGCCGCGCCTGCGGCCCGAGCGCTTCTACGATTTGGTCATCGAAGTGGCCATCGTCCGGCCCGGCCCCATTCAAGGCGACATGGTGCATCCCTACCTGCGCCGCCGTGACGGCAAGGAGCCCGTCACCTATCCCAACGAAGCCGTGCGCAAGGTGCTGGAGCGCACCTTGGGGGTGCCCATCTTCCAGGAGCAGGTGATCGAGCTGGCCATGGTCGCCGCCGGCTTCACCGCCGGCGAAGCCGATGAGCTGCGCCGGGCCATGGCCGCTTGGCAGCGCCGCGGCGGGCTTGAGAAGTTCGAGCGCAAGCTCATCGACGGCATGCTGGCGCGGGGCCACAGCGAGAGCTTCGCCCGCCGGGTGTTTGAGCAGATCAAGGGCTTTGGCGAATACGGCTTCCCGGAATCCCATGCGGCCAGCTTTGCGCTGCTGGTTTACGTTTCCGCGTGGCTCAAGCGCAATGAACCGGCGGCCTTCTACGCCGGCCTCCTGAACAGCTTGCCCATGGGCTTCTATTCCCCCTCCCAACTGATCCAGGACGCGCTGCGCCACGACATCGAAGTTCGCCCCGTGGACGTGCAGGCCAGCGGCTGGGATTTCCGGTTGGAGCCCTCAGCCGGGGAGCGCGAGGGGTCGCTACCGGTCGGGCGTAGCCCGAGCCGAAGCACCGCTTCGGCAGGCGGCGACGCCCCGCAACTGTGTTGCGGGGCCGGTGTTCCTAGTGCCCCTCGCATGAAGAAGCCTCGGACGCTTTCTGAACCCCATCAAGGGCAGGACGCCCTCGAGCCGAATCAGGGCGCGTTGCGCGTTGGTCTGCGCCAAGTCAAGGGCCTCTCCGAAGAGGCGGCTGTGCGCATCGCCGCTGCCCAGCCGTTCCAGGATGTGGACGATCTACGCGCCCGGGCCGAATTGAACAACCGGGAGCTGGGCTTTCTGGCCCGGTCCGGCGCCTTGGCCTCGCTTTCGGGCCATCGCCACCAAGCCCATTGGGACGCCGCCGGCGTCGATCAGCCCGCTGCCATCTGGCGTGCCGCCAAGGCGGCAGCGCCGTACCGTACCGAGGTGGCCTTGGCTGAGCCTGGGGTCGGTGAAAATCTCAAGCAGGATTACCGTTACCTCGGCCTGTCATTGGGCCCTCATCCCCTGTCCCTGCTGCGCGATGCACCCGTCCTGCGCCGTTGCCGCACGGCGGCCGGCTTGGCGCATTGCCGCCACGGGCAGTTCGCGCAAGTGGCTGGCCTCATCACCTGCCGGCAACGGCCCGGCACCGCCACCGGCGTCGTCTTTCTGACCTTGGAGGACGAAACCGGCAACATCAATGTCGTGGTTTGGAGCACTGTTCTGGACCGTTATCGGGCGGAAATCCTCCAAGGCCAGCTAGTGCGGGTGGAGGGCGTGGTCCAGCGCGAGCAGGAAGTGATCCACGTCATCGCCGGACGGGTGCATGACGCCACCGGTCTTCTCGACCAACTCTCGGCCAGCCCAACGCCCGTGGAGGTGGCCTCAAGGAATTTTCATTAGAGCCCTCAGCCGGGGAGCGCGAGGGGGTACCCCTCGCATGCGCATGAAAGAACCTTTATTGATCAAAGCCCCAGCACTCGGGTTGCAATGACATTCTTTTGCACTTCCGTCGTGCCGCCAGCGAGTGTGATTGCACGGTCGAAGAAGTATTGCGAGACTGCGACCGAGGTATGGGCCGTGGGCTCTCCGATGAGATTTCCCAACGAACCAGGCTCCAGCAGCATTGGCTGTTCAGGAACGGCATAGGATCCCAATGTCTCAACCGCGAGCTCGGTCATTCGCTGCTGCAGCTCGGTACCCTGGATCTTGGTAACCGATGACAGTGCCGCAGCAGCCGCCAAGTCTTGTTTCAATAGGTCAAAGACCTTCTGTTCCGAAGCATCGAGGCTTGCTAGTTCGATTTCAATTCTGGCGAGTTTTTCCCTGAACTCCGGACATTCCAGCAAAGGTGTTGAGCTTGGCGTATGGGCTTGACGGGCAAATTCCCTTGTTCTCTCAAGGCATACATGTATGGCGGCAGCGTAGCTGTGGGCTCGCTCACCGACAAGGAGGTACTTTGCAACAGTCCAGCCGTTGTTCTCTTCACCGAGCAAAGCGGACTTCGGCACTCTGACATCGGAAAAGAACACCTGGTTGAACTCGTGATCTCCGCCGAAGGTTAAAATTGGCCGAATTTCGATGCCGGGCAAGTCCAGGTCGAACATCAAAAAGGTGATGCCAGCCTGGGGCTTGTCGCCATCGCCGGTGCGCACCAGGCAAAAGATCTTGTAACTACTCGCACCCCCGCGCCTTTGGCTGACGCCTGAGTGGGGGGGCA
>VYDB01000053.1 GCA_009843635.1 Gammaproteobacteria bacterium | reverse complement strand
CAAAAATCAATGACTTACGCCCGAAATGACGCTGAGTTGCGGAAGTCGGGCTAGGTCGGCGATGCCGCGCTCGCCAAGCTCGTCACCATCGAAGACGCTGAGCGAGGCGGGGACTTCGTAGAGGCCCTGCTCGCGCTTGGTGGCGGTGACGACAACCTCCTCGATCAGTCCACCGTCGTCTTGGGGCCAAGCGCCAGGGGTCAAGACGGTCCAGGAAAGCGCCACTGGCAACACCCCTATCGGGAGTGGGAGCCGCGCCCTCCCTCGCCTCACCCCGGCATCCAGCGCAGCTTCAGGTCCCGTGCCGCCTTCACGTCGTCAAGCCGTCCCACGGGCAGGCTGTGCGGCGCGGTTCTGAGGTGTTCCGGATCCCGCTCCGCCTCCTCGGCGATGGCGACCATGGCGTCAACGAAGCGGTCGAGCTCCTCGCGGCACTCGGTTTCGGTGGGCTCGATCAGGAAGCACTCCGGCACCAGCAGCGGGAAGTAGGTGGTGGGGGCATGCACGCCGAAGTCGAGCAGGCGCTTGGCGAAGTCCATGGCGCTGACGCCGTGGGCCTTGGCCTGGGCGGCTAGGGTCAGGATGAACTCATGGGTGGCGGCGCGGTTGGGGTAGGCGAGATCAAACCCCGCCGCCTTGAGCCGCGTCGCTAGGTAGGTGGCGTTGAGCACGGCAAAGTCGCTCACCCGATCCATGCCGGCGCGGCCCAGCATCAGGGCGTAGGCCAGGGCGCGCAACAGGATGCCCGCGTTGCCGGCGAAGGCAGAGAGCCGCCCGATGGTGCCGGGAATGTCGTCTTCGGTGAGCCAGCGATAGCCGCCTCCATCCCGCGCCACGAGCGGCACCGGCAGGTGTGGCAGCAAGCGCTCGCCGACGCCCACCGGCCCGGCGCCGGGCCCGCCGCCGCCGTGGGGGGTGGCGAAGGTCTTGTGCAGGTTCAAGTGCAGCACATCGAAGCCCATGTCCGCGGGGCGCACCTTGCCGAGGATGGCGTTCAAGTTGGCGCCGTCGTAGTAGAGCAGGCCGCCGGCGTCATGCACCACTTGGGCGATCTGGACGGCTTGCCGTTCGAAGACGCCGCAGGTCGACGGGTTGGTCATCATCAGGCCGGCAGTCTGGGGGCCTACTGCGGCTTTCAAGGCGTCGAGGTCCACGTCGCCGTTGCCGTCCACCGCCACTTCCCGCACGGTGTAGCCGCACATCACCGCCGTCGCCGGATTGGTGCCATGGGCGGCGTCGGGCGTCAGGATTTCGCGGCGCTCGAGATCGCCTCGGGCGCGATGGTAGGCGCGGATCATGGCCACCCCGGCGAACTCGCCTTGGGCGCCGGCCATGGGCGTCAGCGACACCGCGGCCATGCCGGTGACTTCCTTGAGAATCTCCTGCAAGGCGAACAGGCATTCCATGAAGCCTTGGCTGGCCCGCTCCGGCGCCAACGGATGCCGGCCTAGAAAGCCGGGCAGGCTGGCCGCTCGGTGGGCGCCCCGGGGGTTGTACTTCATGGTGCAGGAACCCAGGGGATAGAACTGGCCGTCTATGGAGAAGTTCTTGGCCGACAGGTTGGTGTAGTGGCGCACGGCTTGCAGTTCGGACACCTCCGGCAACTCGGGCGGACGGGTGCGCAGGGCGGCTTCAGGCAGCCCCGCCAAGGCTGCGCCATCGGGGCCGGCACACTGTGCGGCGGCGTTGCGGCCAGCTTGGCTGAGATCGAAGATGGTGCTCATCGCAATATGTTCTCGAGAGCTTGGCCGTAGGTGTCGATTTCGTCGGCGCTGCGCTTTTCGGTGGCGCAGACCAGCAGCGCGTTGCCCAGCTCCGGGAAGTGCTTGGCGAGCGAAACGCCGCCAAGAATGCCTCGGTCCAGCAGGGCGTCGAGCACCTTGGGGACCGGCTTCGGCAGCGCCAAGGCGCATTCGTGGAAGAAGGGGCCGGGGAACAACGGTTGGACACCCTCTAGCGCGGTGAGCCGCTCCACCAGCCGCAGCGTGTTGGCTCGGCTGGCAGAGGCCGCCGCCGCCAGCCCCTTGGCCCCCATGAGCGCCATGTGGACGGCCGCCGCGGTGACCAGCAGGCCTTGGTTCGTGCAGATGTTGGAGGTGGCCTTGCCGCGCCGGATGTGCTGTTCCCGGGCCTGCAAGGTGAGGCTGTAGCCGATGCGGCCGCTGGCATCCTCGGTCTGGCCGATGATGCGGCCGGGCAGTTGCCTGGTGAGCGCCGCCTTGGCGCAGATGAAGCCGAACGAAGGGCCGCCGGAACTCATGGGCGCGCCCAGCGGCTGGCCGTCTCCGCAGGCGATGTCGGCGCCGGATTCGCCCCACTGGCCCGGCGGCTTGAGCACCGACAGGGTGAGCGGGTTGACCACGCCGATCACGGCGGCGCCTTGGCCCTTGGCCCAGTCGGTCAGGCGGTCGGCGTCCTCCAGCATGCCGAAAAAATTGGGCTGCTGAAGCACCACGGCAGCGAAGGCGCCATCGTCCGGCAGGCGCTGCAGGTCGCAGCGGCCCTCGGCCATGGGCAGCGTCTCGATCTCGACCCCTTGGTTGGCGACGATGTTGCGCGCCGCGTCCCGGTAGTGGGGATGCAGGGTCTCAGCCACCAGCACCCGGCGCGAGCGGGACTTGCGGGCTACCTTGCGCACCGCCATCAGGATCGCTTCCGCGAGGCCCGATGCGCCGTCATAGACGCTGGCGTTGGAGGCGTCCATGGCGGTCAGTGCGCACATCATCGTCTGATATTCGAACACCAACTGCAGGGTGCCTTGGCTGGCTTCGGCCTGGTAAGGGGTGTAGGCGGTCATGAACTCGCCGCGCCCGGCGATGTCCCAGACCGCTGCCGGCACGTGGTGGTCGTAACAGCCGGCCCCGGCAAAGCAGGCCAGGCCCGCATCCTGCTCGGCCCGCTCGCCCATCCAGCGCAGCATGGCCATTTCGCTCATCGCCTCGCCGGACACTATCGAGGGCGGGACGCCCTCGCTCCGGGGGTTCCGCCCGGTGCCGGGCTCCAAGGAGGACGTCCCGTCCACCCGTAATTCCGCGGGAATCTCGGCAAAGAGCGCTGCAATCGAATCCACGCCGATTTGCTCGAGCATGGCCCGCTCGTCGGCCGGTGTGTGTGGAATGAACGGCATCAGGAGCTTTAAGAAAAACGAATTGGTGCGGCCGCCCTAGTCCTGTTCCGCCGCGCACAGCTCCGCATAGGCTTCGGCGTTCAGCAGGTCTTCAAGCTGGCTCTCGTCATCCGGGGCGATCTGGAAGAACCAACCGTCACCGTAGGGATCCTGATTGACGATTTCCGGGCCATCGTCAAGGGCCTCGTTGATGGCCTCGACCACGCCGCCGACGGGGGCGTAGATGTCGGATGCGGCCTTGACGGACTCGACCACCGCGATCTCCTCGCCAGCCTGCACCTCCTGCCCCACTTCCGGCAACTCAACGTACACCACGTCGCCCAAGGCGTCCTGCGCGTAGTCGCTGATGCCGACCACGACGCTGCCGTCATCAAGGCGCGCCCATTCGTGGGTGCTTGCGTAGCGCAGATCGTCCGGTGTTTCGCTCATGAGCGTGAATTCCTATTTTAGTTCTTTGAATGCGGGGCGGCCCCCGCGCACGAACGGCGGCCGCACCAAGCTGGCTTTGTGCTGCTTGCCGCGGATCAGAACCTCGGCGGGTCCGGCGGCATTCGACGGCAGCCGTGCGAAAGCGATACTGTAACCCAAGGTGGGGGAAAAAATACCGCTGGTGACCTCGCCTTCACCTGCAGCGGAGAAAACCGGCTGCCCGCCGCGCAACACGCCCCGGCCCTCCAGGACCAGCCCGAAGAGTTGGGTTCGGGCACCTTCGGCGGCTTGCTTGGCAAGCGCCTCGCGGCCGATGAAGCGCCGTTCCTCGGGTTGCCAGTGCACGGTCCACCGCAGGCCTGCTTCCAACGGCGTGGTGTCCGCGTCCATGTCCTGGCCGTGCAGCTTTAGGCCAGCCTCAAGGCGCAAGGTGTCCCGAGCGCCGAGGCCGGCCGGCGCCGCGCCCGCCGCGATCAACCGCGACCAAAGTCCGGGTGCATCGGCGTTCGGCAGCATGATCTCCAGCCCTGCTTCCCCTGTGTAGCCGGTGCGGGCCAGCATCCAATCGCCAAGTACCATAGCGTGAAACGGCTTGAGACGATCGGTGCCCGCGCCATAGGCGTCTTCGAACAACTCAAGCGCCTGTGGGCCCTGCAGGGCGACCAAGGCCAAGTCCCGTTCCCTGACGGTCGCGTCTGATCCCGCCATATGTTTGAGCCAACCGCCAACGGCCTGCCGATTGGCGGCGTTGGCCACCAGCCGGTAGCCGTCCCCTTGGCGGTAGGCGAGCAGATCGTCGATGATGCCAGCGGACTCGTTGAGCATCAGGGTGTAGAGTGCTTGGCCCTCGCTCGTCAGGCGCGCAACGTCACCCGCCAGCACCCGCCGCAGAAGCGGCGGCGCACCTGCTCCGCCCACGTCGAAGATGGCCATGTGCGAGACGTCGAAGACGCCAGCAGCAGCCCGAACCGCCCGATGCTCGGCGATTTGCGAGCCGAAACGCAGCGGCAGCGTCCAGCCGGCAAAGGGCGCCATCTTCGCGCCTGCGGCGATGCAGGCATCGTGGAGTGCGGTCTTTCGGTAGCCGTTGGACATCGGTCAGCTAAACCTTGAGGCTAATGGACCCAACCCCATCGCCTCGATGATGATCTGCCGCTTGAGGGGTGCGAAATCGTTGACCCAACGCACCCCGGCGTTGCGCAGCCATTGAACGGCGGGCTGCTTGAAGCCGTAGAAACCCTGCAGGGCGGCCAGCATGCGCACCATCGCCTGGGCGCGGGCCTTGCGGCGGCGGGCGAAGGTGCGCCACAGCCCCGGCGCACCGGGGTCCAGGGCGCCTTGGACCGTCCGCAGCAAGCCAGCGACATCCTCGAACCCCAAATTGAGGCCGAGCCCCGCCATCAGATGCACCACCCGGGCCGCATCGCCAATGAGCAGCACCCGGGGGTGGGGATTGAAGGACGCGGCCACCGACTGGACCAAGGGAAAGGTCAGGCGCCGGTCCAGAGCGCAGATCTCGCCGATGCAGGCTTCCGATAGGCGGGTCAATTCAACGCAAAAGGCGCTCTCCTCCATGTCCAGCCGCCGAGCGGCGGCGGATGGGGACTGCGACCAGACCAAGGCGGCGATGCGCTCGTCGCAACCGGGGAGCAAGGCCAAGGGACCGTCATGCAGGAACCGCTGCCAAGCCGTGCCCTGGTGCCCCGAGGTGGTGCGCACCACGCTCACCAACGCCACTTGGCCGGTGTCCTGGGTGCGGGCCTTGACGCCAAGTTGTTCGCGTACCTGCGACTGGGCGCCGTCGGCGGCAATCAGCAGCGCCGCCCGCAGCCGCCGTTCGCCAACGTCGATGGTCACCGCGTCCCGTTGCGGTTCCACCGCCGAAGGGGCCTCAGAAACGATCAACTCGACGTTCGAGTGCTCGCCCAAACGCTGCCACGCGGCCTGGGCCAGCGGGCCGTACTCCTGCATCCAACCCAATTCGGCGCGGTCCACGTCGCTGGCCTCGAAGCGGATGGCGGCGGTGCCGCGCTCCTCCCATACGCGCATGGTCCGATAGGGCGTGGGCTGCAAGCCGTCCCACAAGCTTAGGTTCGCCAACAGGGCTTGGGAGGCGGGGGAGAGGGCCAAGGTGCGCAAGTCCATGCCGAGCGCCCCCATTTGGGCTTGGGGTTGGTGTTGTTCGATCAGCGCCACCCGCCGCCCGGCATCCGCCAGCCCCAAGGCCGTTGCCGCACCCACCGGTCCGCCGCCGACCACGGCCACTTCAAAGTCTTCGCGAAAACCCTCAGCCACCGGCCATGATCCGCTCGATTTCGGTAATGTCCTTGGGTGCGCCTTCGGTGAGCACCTCCGGCCCGTCGGCGGTGATCAGCACATCGTCCTCGATGCGCACGCCGATGCCCCGCCACTTGGCGGCCACGGCCTCTTGCTCCGGCGGGATGTAAATCCCCGGCTCCACCGTGAGTGCCATGCCCGGCGCGAGAGTGCGCGGCTCATCGCCAGATTGGGCGGCGGCGCAATCGTGGACGTCCAAGCCCAACCAGTGCGAGGTTCGGTGCGGGCAGAGCGTGGGACGTTTGGCGTCCTCGTTGGCATCGCCGTCCTCCACCGCCGCGCCATCCATTATCGGCGACGGATCGATGCCGAGCCGTTCAAGACCCGCCACCATGACGCTGAGCGCCGCTTCATCCGCCGCCTCGAAGGCGGCTCCCGGTTGGCAGGCGGCGATGGCCTGCCGCTGGGCTTCGAGCACGATCTCATAGAGCGCGGCTTGGGCAGGAGAGAAGCGGCCGCTGACGGGAAAGGTGCGCGTGAGGTCGGCGGCGTAGTGCTCGACTTCGCAGCCCGCGTCAATCAGCACGAGATCCTCGGCATTGAGCGTCGCCGTGTTGGCCGTGTAATGCAGCACGCAGGCGTTGGCCCCGGCCGCGACGATGGGGGGATAGGCGGTGCTCCGGGCGCCGCCGCGCAGGAAGGCATAGAGCAACTCCGCTTCGAGGTCAGCCTCCCGGCCACCCGGCGCGCAATGCCGCATGGCGCGCAAATGGCCCTCGACGGTAATGGCGGCGGCGCGGCGCATCAGTTCGACCTCGGCAGCGGACTTGAACAGGCGCAGTTCATGAAGCAGGGGCTTTAAGGCCCGAACCTCGCCGTTGGGCCGCAGCCGTTGGGCCCGGGCCTGCGCCAGCCAGCCGCTTAGGCGTTGATCGAAGGCGGCATCCTCGCCCAAGGCGCAATGAATGGCGCTGGCGGCCCCCAGGAGAGGCAGCAAGCGCTCGTCCAAGGCCGACGCCGGGTAGGCCGAATCCAGACCCAATGCCTCGGCAGCGCGGCCCGGCCCAAGACGCTCGCCGTTGTAGAGTTCGTCCTTGGCGTCGCGTTCCTGGCAGAACAGGATCGCTGCATCGCCTTCATCACCGTCCTTGCCACGGCGCAGCACCAACGTCGCCCCGGATTCCCCGAATCCGGTGAGATACCAAAAGTCGCTGTCTTGGCGAAACGGGTAGTCCACATCGCCGTTGCGGCGCGCAGGCAAGGCCCCTGGCACGATGGCGAGCGTGCCCGGCGCCATCCCGCGCAGCAAGTGGCCGCGCCGTTGGCGATGCTCATCGAGGCTAATCGGCGTCATCGGCCATTGCGCCGCCGGTGGTCAGCAGAAGCGCCCCCACCTTGGCGTACTGCTCCAGTTCCGAAAGCGCCGCTTCGGCGGCCTCATCGTCCTCATCGTCGGTTTCGGCACCGGAAATGGCGATGAAGTCACGCAGCAACTCCTCACTCTGTTCGTCCGCGGCAACGGGCTGCGCGCCATAGCCAGCGGCGAACGCCCCGCACCACTCGGCGATGCCCTGCACTCGCGCGGCGATGGGCGCATCGTCATCCGGCAGCAGCGGCGCGAAGCTGAGGTCATCGGCCAGCAGGGCGTCGAGGCTGGCGCGCATGAACTCATCCACGCTTTCCGCATCGGTCAAGGCGTCGCTGCCGAGCAGCTCGATGAGCGCCTGCAGCAGGTCACGTTCCTCCTCATCCCCGTCCAAGGACCGGGCGCTGCCCGCCGCCAGGCCACAGACCGCGCCATGCAGCTCGGAGATTGAAATGGATTGGCTGGCCCGAACCGCCAGCGCTGTAAGATCGGCCAAGGCTGAAACGCGCTCCTAGTATGGCTTGCAATGCTAGCAGTTTTTTTTGGAGCGAGGCCGCGCCGTTCACCCGTGCGGGGTGGGTGGGGTACACTCATTGCGATGAGCGACCACCCCGCCAATGAAGCTTCGAGCGTCGGTTGGGAATCCCTTGAGGATCGGATCGACCGCATCATCGATCGCAACCGCACGCTCGCCTCGGAAAACAAAGCGCTGCGCCAAGCGCAACAGAACTGGTCGATTGAGCGGGCCGATCTGGTGCGCCGCAACGAATTGGCGAAGTCGCGCATCGAGGCGATGATCAACCGCCTGAAATCGCTGGCGGACGAGTGATGCCGGAAACTCAATCAACGACGGTCGATGTGGTCATTCTGGGCCGAACCTACCGCGTGAAGTGCGCCGCCGATGAGGTGGGCGCCCTGCAGGCCGCCGCCCGCCACGTGGACCGCGCCATGCGGGAGGTGCAGAGCACCGGCGGCTCGCTCAGCTTGGATCGCATCGCCGTCATGGCAGCCCTCAACATCGCCAACGGGCACGTCCCTGAAGACGACGGCACGGAAGATGCCGGGCCGCAACTGCAACGGCTCACCGCCAAGCTCGACGCAGCGCTTGAGCCTTGAGGCATTGATCGGCTTAGGGGCGCTGACTGCCTACCGCGGCGCGCTCTCCACCCGGTCAACCCGTTGGTAGCCTCTGGGCAGGCGGCGTCCGCGCCGTGCGCGTTCGCCCGAGTAGGCTTCGAGGTCGCGGGGTTTCATGCGCAGGTAGCGGGCGCCGGAGTGGATCAGCAGTTCATCCTTGGGACCCAGCACGGCGGCGGCGACCAGCCATTCCGTGCCTGCCTTGCGGGCGGCGGGGGGGATGTTGATCAGCTTCACGCCCTTGCCGCGGGCGAGCTTGGGCAGCGAGTCCAAGGGAAACACCAGCAGGTGGCCTTGATTGGTGACTGCCGCAACTTGGAGGGCGGCCGACTCGTCAAACGTTGCGGGGGGCAGCGCGGCGGCATCCTTGGGGACGCTGAGGCAGGCTTTGCCGGCCTTGTTCTTGGTCACGAGGTCTTCCATGGCCGCGATGAAGCCGTAGCCCGCATCGGAGGCGAGCAGCAGCGGGCTGGCGCTTGATCCGAGGGCCACACCGACGAAGCGGGCGCCCTCCGGGGGCTTCAGCCGGCCGGTCAGCGGCTCGCCTTGGCTGCGGGCGGAGGGCAGGCTGATGGCGGAGAGGTTGTAGCAGCGGCCAGTGGAGTCAAGGAAAGCCAGCAGGTCATTGCTGCGGCCCCGCGCCGCAGTGCCAAAGGCATCGCCGCTGCGGTACGACAGGTCCGCTGGATTGAGGTCGTGGCCCTTGGCCGAGCGCACCCAGCCCTTCTCCGAGAGGATCACGGTAATGGGTTCGTTGGAGATGAGCTCACTCTCCGTGAAAGCCGTGGCCTCATCCACCCTCGCCAAGGGCGAGCGGCGGGCGTCGCCGTACTCCTCGGCGGCGGCGCTCAGTTCGTTGCGGATCAGGCGCTTCAGGCGGGCCTTGGAGTTGAGCGTTTTCTCCAGGTCGATGCGCTCCGCGTCCAAGGCAGCCCGTTCCTCCTGCAGCTTGTGCTCCTCGAGCTTGGCGAGCTGGCGCAGGCGCAGGTCGAGGATGGCGTTGGCCTGGGCGTCGGACAGCTCGAAGCGCTGCATCAAGGCCGCCTTGGGCGCATCCTCCTCACGAATGATGCGAATCACCTCATCGAGGTTGACGTAGGCGATGAGCAGGCCGTCGAGCACGTGCAGACGTTCGATGATCTTGTTGAGGCGAAACTGAATGCGGCGGGTGACCACCGTCTGCCGGTAGGCCAGCCATTCCTTGAGGATGCCGACCAAGTTCTTGACTTGCGGGCGCTGGTCGAGGCCGATGACGTTCATGTTGACCCGGTAGCTGCGCTCCAGGTCGGTGGTGGCGAACAGGTGGCTCATCAGCCGGTCGCAGTCCACCCGGTTGGAGCGGGGGGTGAGCACCAGGCGGGTCGGGTTCTCGTGGTCGGACTCGTCGCGCAGATCGCTCAGCATGGGCAGCTTCTTGGCCTGCATCTGGGCGGCGATCTGCTCCAGCACCTTGGCCGGGGAGGTTTGGTGGGGCAGGGCGGTGATGACGATGGCGCCGTTTTCGCGGCTGTAAACCGCCCGCGCCCTGATGCTGCCGCGCCCGGTCTCGTACAGGGCGCGGATGTCCTCCGGCGGCGTCACGATCAGCGCTTCGGAAGGGAAGTCCGGCCCCTTGAGGTGGGCCATGATGTCGTCCAGCTCGGCCTTGGGCGAATCGAGCAGGTGAATGCAGGCGTTCACCACTTCATTCATGTTGTGCGGCGGGATGTCGGTGGCCATGCCCACCGCAATGCCGGTGCCGCCGTTTAGCAGCAGCATCGGCACTTGGGCCGGGAGCAGCACCGGCTCCTCCAGGGAGCCGTCGAAATTGGGCGCGAATTCCACCGTGCCCTGGCGGGTCTCGGCGAGCAGCAGCTGGGCGTAGCGGGACAGCCGGGATTCGGTGTAGCGCATGGCGGCAAAGGACTTGGGATCGTCGGGCGCGCCCCAATTGCCCTGCCCGTCCACCAGCGGGTAGCGAAACGAGAACGGCTGCGCCATCAGCACCATGGCTTCGTAGCAGGCGCTGTCGCCATGGGGATGGAACTTGCCGAGCACGTCGCCCACGGTGCGGGCTGACTTGGCGAACTTGGCGTTGCTGGCAAGGCCGAGTTCGCCCATGGCGAAGATGATGCGCCGCTGCACCGGTTTCAGGCCATCGGCGATGTGCGGCAGGGCCCGGTCGTTGATGACGTACATGGCGTAATCCAGGTACGCCCGCTCGGTGTAGGTGCGTAGCGGCAGGCTTTCGAATTCAGCGGTTTGGGTTTGCATGTCTTTAAGCCAAGTTGGCCTCGTGGCCTTTGCGCTCCAGCCAACTGCGGCGCTCCGGCGCCCGCTTCTTGGCCAGCAGCATGTCCATGATCTCATCGGTCTTGGCGGCGGAGTCCAGGGTCAGCCGCACCAGCCGCCGGGTGTCGGGCGCCATGGTGGTCTCCCGCAGTTGCTTGGGATTCATCTCGCCCAAGCCCTTGAAGCGCTGCACGACGATGGCGCCGCGCTTGCGCTCGGCGGCGATGCGCTCCAGCACACCTTGCTTTTCCGCCTCGTCCAGGGCGTAGAACACCTCCTTGCCCACGTCCACCCGATACAGCGGCGGCATGGCCACGAACACGTGGCCCGCCGCCACCAAGGGGCGGAAGTGGCGCACGAACAAAGCGCACAGCAGGGTGGCGATGTGGGCACCGTCGGAGTCCGCGTCCGCCAGCACGCAGATCTTGTCGTAGCGCAGCTTGGAGAGATCATCGGAGCCCGGATCGACGCCGATGGCCAGCGCGATGTCATGCACTTCCTGGGAGCCGAGCACTTGGCCAGCGTCCACCTCCCACGTGTTCAGGATCTTGCCTCGCAAGGGCATCACCGCCTGGAACTCCCGGTTGCGCGCCTGCTTGGCGGAGCCGCCGGCGGAATCGCCCTCCACCAGGAAGAGCTCCGCGCTGTCCGCGTCCGACGCCGAGCAGTCGGCCAGCTTGCCCGGCAGCGCCGGTCCGGCCGTGATCTTCTTGCGCACCACCTTCTTGGCGGCACTGGCCCGCTTCTGGGCGTTGGCGATGGCCAATTCGGCGATGCGCTCGCCGTCCTGGGGATGCTCGTTGAGCCACAGGCTGAAGGCGTCCTTGGCGATGCCGCCGATGAAGACGCCCGAACTGCGCGACGACAGCCGCTCCTTGGTCTGGCCGGAGAACTGGGGATCCTTCAACTTGGCGGAGAGGACGTAGGCGCACTGCTCCCAAAGGTCTTCGCCGGTGAGCTTGAGGCCTCGGGGCGTCAAGTCGCGAAACTCGCAAAACTCCTTGAGCGCTTCGATCAACCCGGAACGCAGGCCGTTGACGTGGGTGCCGCCCTGGGGCGTGGGAATGAGGTTGACGTAAGCCTCGGTGACCGGCGCACTGCCATCGGGCAACCAGGTGAGCGCCCATTCCGCGGCCTCCTCGTTGCCCTTGGCGCCGTGGGTGAAGGGTTCGGCGGGCACCGACTCCGCGCCATCCAAGGCTTGGTCCAGGTAGCCCACCAGCCCGTCTTCATAAAACCAGCGCTGGCTTTCCACCTCCGCGCCTTCGACCGTAAGGCTGACCGACAGGCCCGGACACAGCACCGCCTTGGCCCGCAGCAGGTGCTTAAGGCGGCCCTTGGCCACGTTGGCGGAGTCGAAGTACTCGGCGTTGGGCAGGAAGTGAATGCGCGTGCCGGTGTTGCGCTTGCCGACGCTGGCCACCGCCTTGAGCGGTGTTGCGGGGTCGCCGTTCTCGTAGCGCTGGCGGTGCAGCCAACCGTCGCGCTTGACTTCGACCTCCAGCCAGGCGGAGAGGGCGTTAACCACCGAGACCCCCACCCCGTGCAGGCCGCCGGAGAAGCTGTAGGCCTCGTCGTCGAACTTCGCCCCGGCATGCAGCTTGGTGAGGATCAACTCCACGCCGGTCAAACCGTGCTCCGGGTGCTTGTCCACCGGCATCCCGCGCCCGTCATCGATGACGATGATCGAACCGTCGGCGCACAGCGTCACTTCGATGTCCCGGGCGAATCCAGCCAGCGCCTCATCGACGCTGTTGTCCACCACTTCCTGCACAAGGTGGTTGGGCCGCGCCGTGTCGGTGTACATGCCCGGCCGCAGGCGCACGGGCTCCAATCCCGACAGAACCTGCAGGGACTCGGAGGAGTAGGTCGATGCCATGCGCGGCCTCCCGTTTCGCTAGTGTCCTATCCGATTAACAGGTGGGTTTTAGGCGCTAGGCCGTTTCGCCCACTGGCAAGGCGCGACAACGCCGTGTGGCAGGCCCCACACAAGGCGGAGCAACGCGGCCAGGGGGCGAAAGGGCCACGCATAATCACACCTGTTAGTCGGATAGGACACTAGGCTGCGGCTGGTTTCCTTCGGCTCAAGTCGATGGTCATCGGGAAGCCCTGTGCCCGGCCCACTTC
>VYDB01000091.1 GCA_009843635.1 Gammaproteobacteria bacterium | reverse complement strand
ACCAACCCGGTCCGTGAACACTTGGTCATGCGAGGGGCGGGCCCCTCGCGCTCCCCGGCTGAGGGCTCTCGGGCGGGCATGCGCGGGTCCGGGGTGGACTGGGCCTCCACGACAATGACGACGGTGCCACCGCCCTTGAGTTCGGCGGTCCAGAGCAGGTCGCCGCGCCGCCGCCGCAGTTCGGCGTTCACGTGCTCGGCGGGCAAGGGGCGCAGGGTGTCGAGGTCGAGGTCCGCGACCCAGTTGCCGGGCACGAAGGCGCGCAGCGCGTCGGCCATCACGCGCGCGTCGCCGAGGAGGCGCTTGGCGGCCCTGTCGTGGCCTTCGGGGAGGGTCACGGTGTGTTTCCGGTAGTTGCCGTTGGGGAAACGGTAGAGGAACGGGGGGCGGGCACGAAAGCGACATCCGCCCGGTTCGCTGTGCGAAATTGCCCCCGCGAAATTTGGGGGATTCGGGCGGTTTGGACGCGGACATTGGCCTGTCCAACGGGCCAACCCGGCCGCTTTGGACAGCAAACTCGACGCTATATCCTTGAAAATCCAAACAAGTTAACGCTTATGGGCGGGATGCCCTCGATTGGGAGCCGAACGCCTGACTTGCACCAAAACAACAAGAACTGCTGACCACCCACTCCCCTCCCCTTGCAACCCAGCGGACCTTTGAGCGAACCTTGGACATCGCTCAGCCGAACCGCACCCATGCCAAACTCAGACGAAAGCGCTTCGAACGCCGTTGATCCCTTTGCGCCTTGGACGTTGAAGGGACTGACTTTGCGCAACCGCTTCATCAAGGCCGCCACCTTTGAGGGCCACTGCCCCGGCGGCCGTCCGCACCGGGAAGGGCTGGCGGGCTTTCACGAAGCCTTCGCCAAGGGCGGCGTCGCGCTCTGCACCCTGGCCTATGGCGCGGTGGAGCCGGGAGCGCGCACTTTTGACGATCAACTGTGCCTGAAGGACGATATTCTCGACGACCTGCGCTACGTCACCGACGCCATACACCGGCACGGCGCCAAGGCCGCCATACAGCTCGCCCACTGCGGCGGCTCCTCGAAGTGGAGCGGCTGGATCGGCAAGCGGGCGCGCGGGCCGAGCAACGGTTTCAATGGTCTCGGCATGTTCGTGGGCACCCCCTTGGCGCGTGCGCTGCGCCTCGATGAACTGCCGAAACTGGCCGATGACTATCGCGTCAGCGCCGAGCGGGCGGTGGCGGCGGGTTTCGACGCAGTGGAACTGCACATGGGGCACGGCTACCTGCTGAGCCAGTTCCTGAGCCCCGCGGTCAACCAGCGCCGCGATGAATTCGGCGGCTCGCTGGAGAACCGCGCCCGATTCCCGTTGCAGGTGATCCGCGCCGTGCGGGAGGGCGTGGGCGGTTCGGTGCCCATCGTGGTCAAGATGAACCTCCGCGATGGCTTTCGCGGCGGCTTGGAGATACAGGACAGCGTCGCCTTCGCCAAGTTGCTGGAGGCCAACGAGGCGGACGCGCTGGTCCTCACCGGCGGCTTCACCTCGAAGAGCGCCATGTACCTGTTCCGTGGCCCGACCTTCGTGCATGAGCTGATCAAGGCGCAGCGGCGCAGGATCGACAAGCTGGTGTACCGGGTGGCTGCGCCCACCATGAAATCGCTGCCCTTCGAGGAACTCTACTTCCTCGACTTGGCCAAGCAGGTGATGGCGGCGGTGGACTTGCCGTTGATCTGCATCGGCGGCGTGCAAAGCCTGGCCAGCGTGCGCCGCGCCTTGGCGGAAGGCTATCAAGCGGTGCAGCTTGGCCGCGCCCTGATCCACGACCCGGCGCTGGCGCAGCACTACGAAGAAGGTTCAAAAACCGAATCGGGCTGCACCGTCTGCAACCTCTGCGTCGCCGAGATGGACCGCGACGGCGTGCGCTGCGTGCTCAACGACGCCCTGCCTGCCCGCGTCAGGGTGGCCTGAACGGGAGGAATCTCGATGGCGCTTTGCCGAGATCAGGGAAACGGCAGTGCTCAGCCCGCTTCGCTGAACGCGGTCGGAAGGTAGGTCGCTCCAGCAGCCTGCTTTTCGTTGGGAGCAAGTTGGTAGGGAGCAAGACTGGCCGTGACCACATCCTTGGTGGACAGGATCCTCTCCGCCACCCAGTTGTTCAGTGAACTGGAATTTGGAAGCGAGAAGTGGGCTATGCGGGAGGGCGTCAACTTTCGGCCATAGTTGAACCGCCACCGTTCCGAATGGAGCGTAGCAGCGGCTAGAACCAACTTGGTCAGGTCAGGCTTGGCGCCTGCCTTGGGGAGCAGCACCAAGCAGTCGTCGTTGACCGCACAGGGTTCCAACTGAACGAACGCCTCTCCGATGCTCCCAGTTTGCGCAACCGTAACGAAGCTTGGATGCAGGGCGTAAGGAAAGTCGAGCCATCCATAGGTGCCATTGTAGTTTTCAGTCGGCGAGATAATCAGCGTATGGCCGGGGCCGATGCCCTCTCGCGAATGCAATTCCTTCATGCCGTAGTAGATGTCGAATTCGCCGCCTATGGTCCCCGCTTCGGCAGGCAAGCGGCTTGCGTTCTGGAGGCGGGTGTCAGGCAGAATGGAGCGGTAGTGGCAAAGGTCTATGTCGCCGGAACCAATCGCCCTTTGCTGTTCGATCACCTCGGCGGCGTATCTGGTGTAGAAAGACGCCATGCGGCGCAACTGGACATCGATGGCCCTGCGCAGCTCCGCTTCATCGGGAACAGCGGAGGCGATGTAGGCACCCGCGGACCACTCGGCATCCTCCGAAACACTTGCGGCGGTGGAAAATCCGTCCGCGTTGAGTTTGTTGTTGATTGCATCGATTGCATCTGTGACCTGGTTGGGCTCGCTTTCGCGAGGAACCCGGGCGCTCTTCCGCAGGACCAAGCCGTCATGTTGAAGGCGGACGAATGCGGTGCGGCGTTCTGGACGATGCTTGCGGCCCTTTTCCAACAGGATCATCGATGTCGTGACGGAGGCAAACGGCTCAAAAAGATCGCCAGGGAGTTGGCAGACAGCTAGTAGCGAGTGTGAGCCCAGTATCCGCTTACGCCATTTGCCCTTCTGACCGCTCCGCGAAAGCAGGCTGGCGGGAACGATGACCGCCAGTTTGCCGCCAACGCTCAGGCCTTCCAGTCCGCGCTCGATGAAGTCCTCGACTGGCGTATCAGTACCCTTGTGCGGGAAGGGAGGGTTCATCAGCGCGACGGTGGCGCCCCCAATGGGAAAGTCGGGGACAGTCAACGAATCTGCCTGCCGGATTCGAGTTGAGCCGTCTCCACGAAAGATCATGTTCGCGGCGCATAGCGCCGCGGTGTTTGGCTCGCTTTCGAAACCAACGATTCGCTCCTGCACGATATCAACCATATCTTGGCGGGACAGGTGCTCCACTTCCACCAAGCGATCCATGTACGCAACAAAGAACCCACCGGTGCCGCAAGCGATGTCGAGCACGGTATCAGCGCTGTTGGCGCCGCATAGATCAACCATCATTCGGGCTACATGCCGGGGGGTGAAGTACTGGCCAATCGTGTTTCCGCCCGTATAGCGGAAAAAAGTCTCGTAGAGTTGGCCGAGATAGTCGTGCTCGGCGGTCAGCACGGTGACGTTCAGCCGTTCCAGGATGGTGGCAATCCTCGGTGCCCGCTCACCGAGCTTCCTATTGGCCTCTTGGACTCTAATGCTTGCTGCAAGATCGGCTTTGCCGGCGTGTAGGAAGGCGTCCGCGCATCCACCGTTCACGTCCCGCAGGATGTGTTGAGGGTCACGGCGGAGATTTCCCTTGGTGTGCCAAAGTGCCAGCATCATCGCCGCGACATGGGAGGGGCGAAACTCGTCCTTGATGTCCGCCTCGCGCAGCAAACGGTTGATCTCTTCCGCCTTCTCCGCCAACACTTCCACTGGCGGAACGCTTGGGCGTATCTCGCCCGGAGCGCTATCCACCACCAAACGCCGGCAATCGTTCGCGTTTGGTATCCAGTTGATGGGGTGGCCGCCGTAAGTGACTGGCACCCAACCGCCACCATCCCATTTGGAGACGCATAGCCGGAACTCGGTGCCGTCGGTTCCAGCCAAGCCGATGGCGAGCACCGAGAAGCCGGCATCAATAAGCGCCTTCCCATAGGCTTCGGCCTCTGCCACTGCGATGTTGACGTCGTCGGTCTCCGCCTTGGCCTCGATCACAGCCAGTGGCTCGCCGCTGTTGGAGTCCACAAGCAGGGCTTCAGGGATTCCCGGGCCGTCACCAGTCTTGCTGGCACCTGAGAGGGCGTCGGCCAAAGCCGCGCGGGCGCGGTATTCGTGCTGTAGGTAGAGGTCGCCTCGGGGCGGCTTGCGCTCGTCCCAACCCTGCGATGTCAGCAGATCGTCGAGCAACCGTTCCGTTCGGCGTTCTGATCGTGCCGCGAGGCCCGCTCTCGGCATCAGACTGGATACTGTATTTCCATACAAGCCAATTGTAGAGGACCCTTGTGGAAATTGCCACACGGTTTCCCGACAAATTTATTCCAGTGAGCGGGTCGCGGTGCGGCGCTGGGCGGCGGCGCGGTACTTCTCCCACTCCGGCCCCGCGTAGAACTGGCGGAAGAAGTTGCGGAAGTCGTTGATGGGGCCATCGCCCGCGCACAGCGGGGCTTGGTCGATGTAGGCCTGGCGGTCCCAGATCACCTTGTCCTGGTCCAACTGTTTGCAGATGTCGCGGATCACCGCCTTGGCGACGCCG
This sequence comes from Gammaproteobacteria bacterium, assembly GCA_009843635.1. GTDB lineage: Bacteria > Pseudomonadota > Gammaproteobacteria > Pseudomonadales > Azotimanducaceae > Azophilus. Next base: position 8,097 of record VYDB01000091.1, on the reverse strand, counting down.
CGGTTGGGGCCGTCCCGGTCGGCCTTCAGTTGGGTGAAGGCGAAGCGCAAATGGGTGAGGTCCCGGGCGATGGGCGTGACGCCGGTCACCAGCAAGGTCTCGCAGATGCCGGTGAAGCGGGTCCAGGGCTGCCCTGCGCCATCCACGCCGTAGGCGATGGCGCCATCGACCTGGCCGCGCGGGGTGCCCATGCGGACGCGGACTTCGGCGGTGCGCCGATGACCCTCGTAGCGGATGTCGTAATCGGGGTTGTCCACGACGCCGTGAACGTACTTGAAGTGGGCGCTGTCGGCGCCGTTCTCCGCCAGCGCCTGCATGGGGCCATGGACGATCCACTCGTGCTTCTCATAGCCCGTCCAGTCCGGGTGCCCCACCTCCTCGAAGGCCTGCAGCTCATAGAGCGGCGCAACCTGTTCCGGATGCCACCAAGCCCAAACGAAGCCGTTGACCTCGGCGGTGGGATAGCTGCGCTCGCAGGCGGGGCGCTTCATCTTGGGCGGAATGGACTTGGAATAGGGGATCTCCACCGCCCGGCCTTCGCCGTCCCAACGCCAGGAGTGAAACGGGCATTGCAGGTGCGGGCCATCGACCTTGCCGCCGTACCCCATGTGGGCACCTAGGTGCGGACAGTAGGCGTCCAGCAGGCGTGGTGCGCCGTCTTCGCCGCGCCAGAGCACGAGTTCGCGCTCAAAATAGTGCAGCGGCTTGACTTCGCCGGCCGCCAGTTCGTCGCTGTAGCACAGGGCGAACCAGCCGAAAGGCATGGGCAGGCCGTCGATGTTGCGCTCCGCCGCCGGGCGGCCGTTTTCAACCGGCGCCACCCGCCATTCGAGCAGCGCCTCCCCTTTGAGCCGGTCTAGTTGCTGCCAAACCAGAGCGGGCGCGGTGCGGGCGTCCTGCAGATCGATGGCCTCGCTCATAATCTCCTCCTGTAGTCGTGGCTGCGGGAATGGGTTGTCAAATGAGAAAACTCTTGCGCCCAGCGGCCGCCTACATTCTGGGAACCGTATTGATGCCCAGGAGGCCGAGGCCTGCGTGCAGGGTGCGGGCCGTTTGCTGGGCGAACCGCAGCCGGTTGGCGCGCTCGGCGCCTTCTGCCGTCAGGATGGGGCATTGTTCGTAGAAGCGGGTGAACTTGGTGGCGAGATCGTAGAGATAGGCGCATAGGCTGTGCGGATAGCCGTCCTCGGCGACCTGTTCGACCACTTCCTGCAGGCGTGCCAGGACGAAGGCCAGGTCACGCTCCGCATCGGCGCCCGGCCGGGCCTTGCCGCCCAAGGTCTCCGGATCGATGTCCCCACGCCGGAACAGGCTCTGAATGCGGGCGTAGGCGTACAGCAGATAGGGCGCGGTGTTGCCCTCGAAGGCCAGCATCTGCTCCCAGTCGAACAGATAGTCGCTGGTGCGGTTCTTGGACAGGTCGGCATACTTCACGGCGCCGATGCCCACCGCCCGCGCCACCTGGGCTTGCTCATCGGCGTCGAGCTGCGGGTTCTTTTCACGCACCAGGCGGGCAGCGCGGGCTTCGGCCTCATCCAGCAGGGCGGTGAGCTTGATCACGCCGCCCTCCCGGGTCTTGAACGGCCTTCCATCCTTGCCGAGCATGGCGCCGAAGGGCATGTGCTCAAGGCTCAAGGCTGCTCCCGCGAAGCCGGCCTGCCGGGCAACCGCGAACACCTGCTTGAAGTGAAAGGCCTGGCGGCTGTCGGTGAAGTACAGGGCGCGATCGGCCCCAAGGGCTTCGGCACGGTGGCGAATCGCCGCTAGGTCGGTGGTGGCGTACAGGAAAGCGCCATCGGACTTTTGCGCGATCAAGGGCGTGATGCTGCCGTCCTTGCGCCTGAACTCGGGCAGAAAGACGCAGCGCGCGCCATCCGACTCGGTGAGCAGGCCTTGGCGATCGAGCGCCTCGATCACGCCTGGCAAGGCGTCGTTGTAGGCGCTTTCGGCCATCACGTCATGGGGACCCAAGCTCGCATCCAGCCGTTCGTAGAGCGTTTGGCAGTGATCCAGGGAGATCTGGATGAACCGCCGCCAGCGCGCGCGGGCGCCCGCTTCGCCGGCTTGCAGGGCAACGACCATGGCTCGGCTGGCAGCTTGAAAGTCGGGTTCCGTATCGAAGCGAACCTTGGCCGCACGGTAGTAAGCCTCCAAATCGCTCAACGTGTCGGAATCCGCGCCGCCGTCGTCAAAGTGCGCGAGCAGCATGCCGAACTGGGTGCCCCAATCACCCACATGGTTCTGCCGAATGACCTGATGGCCAAGGGCTTCGAGAATGCGCGCCACCGCATCGCCGATGATGGTGCTGCGCAGATGCCCGACGTGCATTTCCTTGGCCAGGTTGGGGCACGAGTAGTCCACCACGACGGTCTGCGGACGGTCGGCCTTGCCGATCAGGGGCGCCTCCAAATTCAGCTTGCCAGCAAGGAATTGATCGCGCAGCCGGATGTTGAGGAACCCTGGCCCGGCGACTTCCACGGCCTGGGCCATGTCATCAGCGTTAAGGCGGTTGATCACTTCGGCGGCGAGTTGGCGGGGATTGGCTTGCACCGTCTTGGCCGCCGCCATCACCCCGTCAGCTTGATAATGGCCGTACTCCGGCCTCGACGCAGTCTTGACAAGGGCCGGCGCCTCTACGCCACAGTCCTTGAGCGCGGCCTCGATGCGGGCGGACAGGAGCCGCTTGACGTTCATGGAGCCAATTGAAGGACAGAACGGCCCGTTAAAGCGCCGTCACGTTTTCGGCGCACAGCCCCTTTTCGTTTTCGCCCACTTGAAAGCTCACCGGGCGCCCGTCATAGAGCTGTGGACGTTCTCCCCGGTCGGCGCGAATGGCCCGCTTGTGGACAAAGATCTCGCTGCGGTCGGCGCGAATGATGAAGCCGAAGCCCTTGGCCTCGTCGAACCACTTGACCGTGCCCTCCTCCCGTTTGCCGCCACCGATCAAGCGGGTGCGGGCCTCGCGCGGCGCCCTTTTGGCTGGCCGCCGCTTCGACTTGGCGGGAGAGGCGGCGGCATTCTGGTTGGCAAGGCGGGCGTTGAACAGCCCGTTAACCGCCAGGGCGAGAAAGGTGACCAGCAGCAGTGCGAAGTAGTCGCCTGCAAACAGCCGGAAGTGTGCCTCGGTAACGAGTGCCGCCAGCACCAGGGCGCTGGCCGTGACGATGATGTAGGTGCGCATGACTCGGTTCCATATGTTGTTGGTGAGAGTTTGTTGGTGAGAGCTCAATGCAGGCATTGGGATAGGGAGAAAAAGTCTAACATGAGGCCTTGGGGCGTGGAGACGACCTAAGGTGATGATTCGGAGAAACCTTGCGCACGGAGCCGCCCCAACGACCATAGCCCACGTCAATTGTGGCGTTCGGAAACATCAATTTGACGTATCGATTCCGCTCCCGGTAGGTTGCGCTAGTGTGCTGTCCCGGAAATAAGTGGGTTTTAGGCGCTAGGCCGTTTTGGCTCCCGGCAAGGCGCGACGACGCCGTGTGGCAGGCCCCACACAAGGAGGAGCAACGCGGCCGGGGGCCAAAAGGGCCACGCATAATCACACTTATTTTCGGGACAGCACACTCATCATGACTTTGACTTCCGAGAGGTTCGCAATGTTCGATTTTTCCAAACGCTCGCTGGCCGTGATGGCGGTTTTTCTGGCTTTGCCGCTGTCCCTCGGTGCCCAAGCCGGTGGCCAGCCGAAGTCCAATCAGTTTTGGTGGCCGGATCAGGTCGATCTCGGCCCACTTCGCCAGCACGCCGCCGAATCCAATCCCTATGGGGAGGCGTTCGATTATGCGGAAGCGTTCAAAACGCTGGATGTCAATGCGGTCAAGGCGGATCTCGAAGCGCTCATGACCGACTCGCAGGACTGGTGGCCGGCGGACTTTGGCCACTACGGGCCGCTTTTCATTCGCATGGCTTGGCACAGCGCCGGGGTGTACCGCATCCATGATGGACGGGGCGGCGCCGCCGGCGGCCAACAACGCTTTGAACCGCTCAACAGTTGGCCGGACAACGCCAATCTGGACAAGGCGCGGCGCTTGCTGTGGCCCATCAAGAAAAAGTACGGGCGCAAGCTTTCCTGGGCGGACCTGATGGTATTGACCGGCAACGTCGCCCTCGAATCCATGGGCTTCAAGACCTTCGGCTTCGCTGGCGGGCGGGAGGACGACTGGGAAGCCGATCTCATGTATTGGGGGCCTGAAACGGAAATGCTCGCTGACGAGCGCTACAGCGGCGACCGCGACCTCGAGCAGCCCCTTGCCGCCGTGCAGATGGGCCTGATCTACGTCAACCCGGAAGGCCCCAACGGAGTGCCCGATCCGTTGCTTGCGGCGCGCGACATTCGCGAAACCTTTGGCCGCATGGCGATGAACGATGAAGAGACGGTGGCCCTGATCGCCGGTGGCCACACTTTCGGCAAGGCGCATGGGGCGGCTAGGGCAGAAGGCTGCGCCGGCCCGGAACCGGCCGCCGCCGGCATTGAGGAGCAGGGCTTTGGCTGGACCAACCGATGCGGCGCCAGCGGTGGCGCACAGGCCAACACCAGTGGCTTTGAAGGCGCTTGGTCTGCCAATCCGATCGCTTGGACCACCCAGTATCTGGACAACCTGTTCGCTTTCGAGTGGGTGCAGGCCAAGAGCCCGTCGGGGGTTACCCAATGGGTTCCCGCCGATGGCTTGGCCGCTAACTTGGTGCCTGATGCCCACGACCCCACGAAGCGCCACGCGCCGGTGATGTTCACCACCGACCTGTCGCTGAAGTTCGATCCGGCCTACCGGGAGATTGCCCAACGCTTTCAACAGGATCCAGAGGAGTTTGCGCTCGCCTTCGCCAAGGCTTGGTACAAGCTGACCCACCGCGACATGGGGCCGCGCAGCCGCTACCTCGGCTCGGACGTGCCGAGTGAGGCGTTGCTTTGGCAGGATCCGGTGCCGCCAGTGGACCATGCCTTGATCGATGCCGAGGATGCCGAAGCGCTCAAGGCGGAGATTCTGGGCACCGGACTGTCGGTTTCCGAATTGGTGCGCACCGCCTGGGCTTCCGCAGCGAGCTTTCGCGGCACCGACATGCGTGGCGGCGCCAATGGAGCCCGGGTTCGTCTGGCGCCGCAGAAGGACTGGGCGGCAAACACGCCGGAGGAGCTCAACGAGGTGCTGACGCAACTGCAGGGCGTTCAGCAGCGCTTCAACGCGGAGCAATCCGGCGACAAACAGGTGTCCCTTGCCGACCTGATCGTGCTGGCCGGTGCCGCCGCCATAGAACAGGCGGCCCAGGCCGCTGGCCACCCGGCCACGGTGCCGTTCACCCCTGGGCGCAGCGATGCCACCCAGGCGCAGACGGATGCGGACTCCTTCGCCGTCTTGGAGCCTAGGGCCGATGGCTTCCGCAACTACTTTGCCGAAGGCAACCTGCGCTCGCCTGCCGCCTTGCTGGTTGACCGCGCGAGCATGCTCAACCTGACGGTTCCTGAAATGACCGTGCTGGTGGGCGGCCTACGGGCACTGAATGCCAATGCGGGCGGCGCCAGCCACGGGGTGTTCACCGACCGTCCCGGCGCCCTGAGCAATGATTTCTTCGTAAACCTGCTCGACATGTCCACCGCTTGGACGAAGTCCGAGGACCAGGAAGGTCTGTACGAGGGCCGCGACCGCAGCGCGGGTGGTTTCAAATGGACGGCCACCCCGGTTGACTTGCTGTTTGGCTCGCACTCCGAACTGCGCGCCATCGCGGAAGTCTACGCAGCCGACGACGGAGCTGAGCAGTTCGTGGACGACTTTGTCGCAGCCTGGGCCAAGGTGATGAACCTAGACCGACTTTAGGCATCGGTCGCAGGTTCCTAGCGCAAGCGGCTGCGGTTGGCGTACACTCGCGCCGTCCGCAGCCCACGCTGCGGGGCGGAAAAACGCGGAGGAAAAACGTGCCCAGATACGTGATCGAGAGGGACATTCCCGAGATCGGATCGGCCGAACGCGACGCATTGCGCGAGGCCTCGCAGAAGTCGAACGGCGCGCTGGCCGAAATGAAGGCCGAGAACAAGAACATCCAGTGGGAGCACTCCTATGTCGCTGGTGACAAGACGTTTTGTATCTACATCGCCGATGCCCCCGGCCTGATCGCCGAACGGAGCGGCTTCCCGGCGAGCAAGGTCACCCCGGTCAAGCGCATGATCGACCCGGTAACGGCCGAAGCGGATTAGCGAAACTAAACTCGACCGCCCCCCATCAGGCCGCTTCGGCGTCCATCCGCCAAATGTCGTCGCGCTCCATTAGGGCGTGGCTGACCAACAGGGTCGTAACCTGGTACGCGAGATACGCCGCTCGCAGAAATGTGCCCTTCGCGGACTTCAAAGGCCCGACCGGCCGTTGCCTGAGCTTGCGGCGTTTTCCGCGCGGGTCAGCAGCTCCGCAGCGTCGCTGCATTGGATCACCCAGTCGCCCACCTCAGCCAGCGCGGCGGGGTCCGCAATGCGGTCAAGTAGCGGCGAAAGCCGCTCGGCGGTGTCGTCGCCGAACTTCAGCCGAGCCAGCCGCACCGCCATGTCCCGCCTGCCCTGCTCCAAGCCCTGCACCAATCCTTGCTCCAAGCCTTCGCGCAGGCCGGTCTCGCGGCCCTCCGCAAACCACTGCTCGGTCCATTGCTTCGCGCGCTCTGCCAACATCGTCATGCCCTCCTTAAGGTCTTCAATCAGCCCGCGGTCCGCGTCCGGGAAGCGCAGCGGCATCAGCACGTCGCTCACCCACCGCACGAACGCCAATCCCAGTTCATCGTCGCCAAGCCACGCCAAGGTCCCGCGCAAGGCATCCGCCAATGCCTCTGGCGAATCGGCAGTCTCTATGCGCACAAACGCGGCCATCAAGTTCCGCTCAGGCAAATCCTGCTTTGCCAGCGTGCGAACGTCAAGCAGAAGGTAGCGCGGCCCGGCGACGTAGGCCGACAGCTCCGAAGGCGGCCCCGCCCGCTCGGCCAAGTCCAGCGCCGGCGTCCAGCGGCGCAGGCCAGTGTACAGGACGATGGGCAGCACCGCGGGCGTCCTGCCGTCTGGCCCCCAAGCCTCCGCGGCGAAGCCCTCGCAGACCAGCCCGGTGAGGGTCATCATGCGGGCGGGCATATGCGGGTCCGGGGTGGACTGGGCTTCCAGGATGATGACGACGGCGCCGCCGCCCTTGAGTTCGGCGGTCCAGAGCAGGTCGCCGCGCCGCCGGTGCAGTTCCGCGTTCACGTGCTCGGCGGGCAGGGGCCTTAGGGTGCCGAGGTCGAGGCGGGCGACCCAGCTTCCGGGCACGAAGGCGCGCAGCGCGTCGGCGATCACGCGGGCGTCGCCAAGGAGTCGCTTGGCGGCTCTGTCGTGGCCTTCGGGGATCGTCACGATCCATGTCCAGTGGCTGGTGTTGGGGAAACGATAGAGGCTCAGGGCATAGGCGGGAAGGCGACATCCGCCCGTAGCGTTGTGCGAGATTGCCGCCGCGGGGCTTGGGGGATTCGGGCGGTTCGGCCGCGGACATTGGCCTGTTCGGGGGACCGACCTAGCCGCTTTGGACAGCAACTTGGACGCTATGTCCCTGAAAATCCAAACAAGTTGACGCTTATAGGCGGGACGCCCTTGCTCGGGGGATGACGCTGGAACCGGGCATGGCATTTCGGAGCAAGGTCATCTTGCCCTAGCAGCGGCGCTCGCCAGAGCGCCGCACCATACGTCTAGCCAAAGCCAATCTGAGCCACTACCCGATTCCCGAAAACCCCGGCAAAACCCGCAGTGGTTTTCGATGGCCAGCCACGCCGTGTGCTCCAACAATCCGCCCCATGTGCCGCCCCGGATTCCTCGAAGGGAGCCCGGAGCGGTCGGCAGGAACCCGTTGGAAGCAGGCCCATGAACACACTGAAACCTCTCTCCCTTCGCGCATCGCCTAAGGAACCCCAAGGCCCGATGGCTGCCAAGCGCCAAAACGGCAAGGTGCCGGGCATCGTCCGCCGCTGGCGGCTGCTGGCCTTGGCGCTGCTGGCCGGCCTGGCCGCAGGCCCCGCCGCCCATGCGGCGCTGTCCGCCGCGCCCAACCCGTCCTCCAACGGGTCGTACACGGTCTCCTGGACCGCCGTGTCCGG
>VYDB01000128.1 GCA_009843635.1 Gammaproteobacteria bacterium | reverse complement strand
CCGCCACGTGAATGTGCCCTCAAATCAGTCATTCGGGAATTTGTTCCATGCGAGCACTCACATCGCTTTAGGTTTTTTTTTGCAATCATGTGCCTCTCTCGCCCCAGAGGCCCGGTTGTTATCGACCGTCCGGTCCCCCAGCCGGGCCGAGAGGTGGTGCTTATCGTGAGCGTGTAGCTTTCCAATACCTGCAAGGATTGAAATCGCAGGTCAACTGGGAGCCTTCGGCTTACAAATTCCTCCAAGTCCCGCTTGGTTGCGTCAAGCACATCTGAGTTCAGTTTTACTCCTGTGTTGTAGATTCTGAAACAGAAACCCCAACCGCCAAACCGCCTTCAAAACCGAATAGGCGAAAAGGGCGCGAGGTTTATGGCGGGAGCTGCGCCGCTGATCTGGTCTGCCAAGGCCTTGGCGGAGCCTGCGGCCAAGGTCCAGCCGAGGCCGCCGTGGCCGGTGTTGGCGTAAACGTTGGGAACGCCGGTGGCGCCGATGATGGGCAGGCCATCCGCGGATAGCGGCCGCAGCCCGGCGAATGGCCGGATGGCGCTGCGGTCCATCACCTTCGCGAATTCCGGCAGCACGGCTTCCACCAGCCGGACCATGTAGCCGATGCGGCCGGGGTCGATGCGTGCATCGAAGCCGCAGAAGTCCGCCGTGCCGGCGATGCGCAGCGAGTTGCCCAGCACATTGATCCCGGCGTGGACCCCGGTGTCCGCGATGACGTGGCGCGGCGGGTCCGGCCAGTCGCCGAGCGGTATGGTCAGCGAGTAGCCTTTGGCCGGAGCGATGGGCAGCCGAACCCCGATGGAAGCCGCCAGGCGCCCGGAGTGCGCGCCGGCGGCGATGACCAGCGCGTCGGCGCGCAGTTCCTGAGTGCCGGCCCGGATTGAGACCCCGCCATTGTTTGTCGCAATGCGGGACACCTGCTGCCCGTATTCGAACTGAACGCCGGAGCGCACGGCCATCTCGGCCAGAGCTTGGGAGAAGCGGTACGAATCGCCGGATTCGTCGTTGGGAAACAAGATGCCGCCTTGGAGCGAGTCGCCGATCGGGCGCAGGCTGGGTTCGGACTGCAATATCGCGTCCCGGCTAAGCTGCTGCCATTCGGCCCCGTTCTCCCCCAGGTGGTCGAGGAGCAGCCCAAAGCCCTTTAGGGTGCCTTGATTCCTGAATATGAACAGGGACCCGCAAGCGCGATGCGCGTACTCGATGTTCGTTTCCCGGCGCAGGGCGGCCATGCAGGCCAAGGTGTACAGAGCCAGTTCGCGGTTGAGCGCCACGTGACGAAAGAACGTCTCGGCGTTGGAGGCGCGCAGGAAGCGGACGCCCCAAGGCAGCAGGCGCAGGAGTTCGGCGGTGCGCAGCAGCTTGGCCGCGTTCTTCCGGTTGCGGCCGAGACTCGCCCACCACCACTTTGGCAGCGCGCCCGGGATGCCCGGCTGGTTCCAAGTCTCCGGGCATTCCGCCTGCAGATAGCCCCCGTTGCCGAAACTCGCCTCCAAGGCCGGGCCGTCGTTGCGTTCCAGCACGGTGGCCTCAATCCCGGCATTGGCGAGGTAGTAGGCCGTGCAGAGGCCCTGCAGGCCAGCGCCGATGACTGCGACCTTCACGGTTGCCCGAATCTCCTTCTTATCCTGTGATCAAGACAGGCCAGCCGTTCAGGCGTAAGCCCAGGCTGCCAATCCCAGGAAGACGAAGAAGCCGGTCACGTCGGTGATCGTCGTTAGGATCACGCCGCCGGCAATGGCGGGGTCGATGGACAGGCGGTTGAGGATGCTCGGCAGCAGGCTGCCGGAGACGACGGCGACCACGAGGTTGATGACCAAGGCCACGGCGATGACCATGCCGAGCAGCGGGTCCTGGAAGGCGACCAGCGCCGCCAGCGCCACTAGGCTCGCCCACAGCAGGCCGTTCAGCAGGGCGACGGCGAACTCCCGGTTCATCAGCCACAGGAGGTTGGCGCGGTTGACGTGGCCAAGGACGATGCCGCGGATCATCAGGGTGAGCGTTTGGGTGCCGGCGATGCCGCCCATGCTGGCGACGATGGGCAGCAGCACGGCCAGCGCCACGACCTTGCCGATGGTCGCTTCGAAGACGTTGATGACCGCCGCCGCCAGGAATGCGGTGATGAGGTTGATGCCAAGCCAGATGGCGCGGCGGCGGGCCGACTTCATCACCGGGGCGAAGGTGTCCTCGTCCGGGTCGAGTCCGGCCCGGGCCAGCACGGCCTCGTCGGCGTCCTCGGCGATGACGTCCACCACGTCGTCGATGGTGATGCGGCCGAGCAGCTTGCGCTCCTGGTCCAGGACCGGGGCGGAGACCAGGTCCTCCTCGCTGAAGATGGCGGCCACTTCCCGGTCCGGCATGTCCACCGGAATGGCCCGGGAATTGGCCTCCATGACCTCGCGCACCGTGACGCTGGAGTCCGAGGTCAGTACGCGCGACAGCGGCAGGGTGCCGACGTATTCGTTGCGGCTGTTGACGACGATCAGCGCATCGGTGTTCTTTGGCAGTTCCTTGCGCAGGCGCAGGTAGCGCAGCACGATCTCCAAGGCGTGGCGCGGATGCACCGTCACCACGTCCATGTCCATCAGGCCGCCAGCGCTGTCCTCCGCGTAGGACAGAACCGATTCCACCCGTTGCCGTGCCGCCGAGTCCATGGAGTTGAGCACTTGGGCGGCGATCGCATCCGGCAACTGCTGCAGCAGGTCGGCTTGGTCGTCCACATCGAGGTCATCCGCGGCGGCCACCAGTTGGGCGGTGTCCATGCCTTCGACGATTTCGCTGAGCACGTCATCGCCCAAGTGGTGCAGCACCTGGCCGGCGGCGTCGTCATCGATGAGATCCCAGATGTAGCGCCGCACCTTGGGCGGCGTGGCCTCCAGCAGGTTGGCCACCTCGGGCGCCTTGAGGGAGCGCAGCAGGTGGCGCTGATCGCCCAAGGTGCCCGCCCCGTAGGACTTAAGCACCTCGCCGAATCGCTGTTCAAAGTGCACGGACATGGGATTCCCGGATGTTTCCGCTGTCCAAGCCGAGCGTCAGTGAGCCAGGTAGTTGGCCACTGAGCACAAAAACTACACCTCTTCGCCGAACCGGTCGTCGATGAGCTGCCGAATGGCGGCGAACGCTTCCGCCTCGTCCTCGCCGTCAACGCGCAGTTCCAGCGTGGTGCCCACCGGGGCGGCGAGCAGCAGGACGCTCATGATGCTCTTGGCGTCCACTAGGGTGCCGTCCTTGCCCAGTTGGATGTCGCCGGTGAAGGTCTTGGCCAGGTGCACCAGCTTGGCCGCCGCTCTGGCATGCAGTCCCAACTGGTTGCTCAAAGTGACTTGAGTTCGCTTCATGCCGATTCCTTTGCAGCGCCGGAGACCGCAGGCGCGGCACTGACTTCCCGGTGGCGCACCAGCACATTGGCGTAGCGCTGCGCGAAATGGGCGCCGAGTTGCTCCGCCATGTGGACGCTGCGATGTTGCCCGCCAGTGCAGCCGAGCGCCACGGTCATGTAAGTGCGTCGGTTGGCTTCGAATCGGGGCAGCCAAGCGTCGAGGAAGGTGATGATGTCGCCCTGCATTTTGCACACCACGTCGTCCTTGGCCAGAAAGTCCCGCACCGGGCGGTCCAAGCCTGTCAGCGGCCGCAGCGCCTCCACCCAATAAGGATTGGGCAGGCAGCGGACGTCGAAGACTAGATCCGCATCCACCGGCACGCCAAACTTGAAGCCGAAGGAGCGAAACAGGAGGTTCAAGCCCGCTGGCCGCTGGTCGGCGACGCGCTCCTTGATGAGGCCCACCAAGGTCGGCCCCTCCAGTTGGGTGGTGTCGATGGTCAAGTCGGCTAGGGCGGCGATGTCGTTCAGCAAGCGGCTTTCGGCGTCGATCGCCTGGCGCAGGTCCGTGTTGCCGTTGGTCAATGGATGCCGTCGGCGGGTTTCGCTGAAGCGCTTGACCAAGGTGGGGCTGGAAGCGTTCAAGTAGATGATCTCGCATTGAACCTGCTCATCGCGGTCAAGCTCAGCCCGGATTTCCGGCAGTTGGGCAATGCCGGCGCTGCGGGCGTCGATGCCGATGGCCAAGTCGTGCTGGCGCAGCATGGGATCAACGGTCGCCTCGCTGATTAGCGACCTCAGCAGGGCCACCGGAAAATTGTCAATGCAGTGGTACCCGGCATCCTCCAAGGCGCGCAGCGCCGTGCTCTTGCCGGAACCGGAACGGCCGCTGATGATGATGAGCTTCATGGCATGGCCTCCCGTGCATCCGGTAAGGGTGCAAGCCTTTGCGCGGCCTCAACGAATCGTTGCTTGAGCGCTTCGGCTGAGCCTGCGCTGCGCAACCAGACTCGCTCGGCTGTATCACCGAAGACCCGGGCTACCAAAGCCAGCGCCTCCAAGTGGGCGCTCGGCTCATCCTCAGGGGCGACCAGTACGAACAGCAGATCCACGGGCTCACCGTCGGGGGCGTCGAAGCTCACCGGACGGGTGAGCGACAGCAGTGCGCCCATCAGCCGGGAGCACTGCATGCGGCAATGGGGGACGGCAACGCCCTCTCCGAGGCCCGTGCTGCCCAAGCGCTCCCGCTCCATTAGGGCATTGAACAGCCGGCGTGCGGAGATGTCCGGGTGGGCATTCGCCAAGAGGTCCGCGACCGATTCAAGAACGGCCTTGCGGCTGGTGGTCGTGACGCCTGAGCGCACGCAGTCCGCAGGCAGAAGGCTATTCAATTCGATCACGGAATCGTCCTAACCGCGGCCGTGGTGCCGCTCGATGGCTTTCTCCTTATGCTTGATCACTTGACGGTCCAGCTTGTCAAGCAGCATGTCGATAGCGGCGTAGAGGTCGTCGGCCACGGCATCGGCGAATAGCTCCGCGCCGCTCACGTGGGCGGTGGCTTCGGCTTTCTGGCTCAGTTTTTCGACGCTCAGCACCACGTGCAGGTTGGTGATCTGGTCGTAGTGCCGTTCGAGTTTCCTCAGTTTGGCAGTGACGTAGTCCCTTAGGGCGTTGCTGACGTCGATGTGGTGTCCGGAGATGCTCAACTGCATAAGTTACCTCCCAATCAGTCTCTTTGTTTGGATGGAATGCGCACCCCGCGGTCTCACGCCAGGCGCTTGCGCATGTTCGATGGCGGAATGGATATCGACTCCCGGTACTTGGCCACGGTGCGCCTCGCAACCTTGATGTTCTGGTCTGCCAGTATTGCCGCGATTTTGCTGTCGCTCAACGGTTTTCTGGGATCCTCCGCGGCGGTGAGCTTGCGGATCAGCGCTCGAATGGCCGTGCTGGAGACTTCGCCGCCGCTGCTGGTGCTGACGTGGCTGGAAAAGAAGTACTTGAGTTCGAACAGGCCCCGTGGGGTGTGCATGTACTTGCGGCTCGTCACCCGGGAGATTGTGGACTCATGCATCTCCACCGCCTCGGCAATGTCGTTCAGCACCAAGGGCTTCATCGCCTCCTCCCCATGGTTCAGGAAGTCCTGCTGCACTTCAACGATCTTGGTGGCCACCTTGAGCAGGGTGTCATGGCGGCTTTGCAGGCATTTGAGAAACCAGCGGGCTTCGGCCAAGTTGTCGCGCAGATAGACGTTGTCCGGGCTGTTGTCGGCGCGCTTCACCAAGCCTGCGTAGCTTGGGTTGATGCGCAGCCGGGGCAGGGCATCGGGATTCAACTCCACCCGCCAGCGCCCGTTGATCTTCTTGACCACCACTTCGGGAACGACGTACAGGGTGGGCTCCGCGGAGTACGCGGCGCCGGGACGGGGATTGAGCTGCCCGATGAGGGCCGCAATCTGCGCCAACTCCTCTTCGCCGAGTTGGGTTCGGCGTTTGAGCATGGCGAAGTCTTTCGCTGCCAACAGGCCCAGATGCGCTTCAACCAAGTCGATGGCCTCCTCCCGCCAAGGAGTTTCGGGATCGAGTTGCTGCAATTGGAGGCTCAAGGCTTCGGCCACAGTGCGGGCCGCCACGCCAGGCGGGTCGAAGTGCTGCAAGCGGTGCAGCACCTCGGTGACCTGGGCCTCGGAGACGTCGAAACGGCCATCGAAACTGCTGGCGATGTCGGCCACGCTGGTGGCCACCATGCCGCTGTCGTCGATTGAGTCAATGATGACCGTGGCAATGAGATGCTCGAGAGGCGGCAAGGCGGCCAAGTTGAGTTGCCAGAGCAGATGATCCTGAAGGGAGTCGCCGGGTTGGGCGCGCTCAAATAGGTCGCGTTCCTCGGCGGCGGGCGTTGCAGACGGTGGAGCGGCATACACGTCCTCCCAGCGGGTGTCGATGGGGAGGTCTTCGGGAATGGCGTCACTGCCCTCCAGGTCAAGTTCCGGTGCTTCCGAGACGGCTTCCTCTCCTTCCTCTGCGGCTTCCTCCTCTGGGGCTTCCGGCGCGGCTTCGTCGCGTTCCAGCATGGGGTTGGACTCGAGGGCCTCTTGAACCTCCAGGTCCAACTCCTGGGTGGATAGCTGCAGCATGCGAATGGCTTGGCTGAGCTGGGGCGTAATGACCTGCTGCTGTCCAAGGCGCAGCGTCAGCGACTGTTTCATTGGGGCACGGACATTAGAGACGGAAACTCTCGCCGAGATAGACGTCGCGCACCGTCTCGTGGCCGAGTATGGCTTCGGCGTCGCCTTCCGCTATCAGATGGCCTTCATTGACGATGTAGGCCCGGTCGCAGATGTCGAGGGTGTCGCGAACGTTGTGATCAGTGATGAGGATGCCGATGTCGCGTGCGGCGAGGTCACGGATCTCGTTCTTGATGTCGGCGACGGAAATGGGGTCCACACCGGCGAAGGGTTCATCGAGCAGCATGAAGCGCGGCTCGCTGGCCAATGCCCGCGCAATCTCCAATCGCCGCCGTTCGCCGCCCGACAGGCGTTCGCTCAAGGACTTGCGCACCCCACCCAAGCGGAATTCGGCCAACAGTTGCTCGACCCGCTCTTTCTGCTCCGCCTTGCTGAGGTCGCGGCGCAGTTCCAGGATGGCCCTAAGGTTGTCTTCAGTGGAGAGCTTGCGGAACACGCTGGCCTCTTGAGGCAGGTAGCCGATGCCCGCCCGGGCCCGCACGTGCATGGGCGCCTTGGTGAGCGACCGGCCATCGAGCGCCACTTCGCCCCCTTCAGCCTGCAGCAGGCCGACGATCATGTAGAAGCAAGTGGTTTTGCCGGCGCCGTTGGGGCCGAGCAGGCCGACGATCTCGCCGCTTGAGACGGCAAGGCTCACGTCATCGACCGCGACCTTCTTGCGATACGCCTTGTGCAGATGGCGGGCTTCCAGTGTGGCCATCCTGCGCCTGCCTAATCGCTGCTGGCCGGGCGCAGGATCACCCGCACCGGGCGTTGTCCCGTGGCTTCGGCGTCCACGGTTCCGGAGGCGATGTCGTAGTGAATGATCTCTCCGGCCACGTCGTTTTTCGCCTGCGCCAAGCGGGCTTCGCCCGCAAGCTCGATGCGCGCCTTACCGGGATGGTAGGTGATGAGCAATGCGCTCGCCCGGACCAAGCCGCCGTCGGTTGCCGACCCCTGCTGATAGCGGGCCGGTTCGCCGCTGGCGGTGACGCGCACGAGGCGAGCGTCGAGGTAGTGGACGGTCATGCGCTCGCCAGTGACCTGCAGTGTGCCCTGCCGCACTTCGACCCCGCCGAGATAAATGGCGCGGCCGTTCGAATGATCGAATTCGGCAGCTTGTGCGCGAATGTGCATGGGCTGCTCGGCGTCAACAACCGGGACAGCGAGTCCGATGGCGGGCGCCCACAGCAGCATGAGGAGCGCCGTCCCAAGGGCGCCAGCGTGCGCGCTACTGCCCAATTTGCTCCGGCAAGACAATGGTGTGGACCGGTCCATCGGCATCCGCTTGAAGGTTGAGAATCCTGCGCTCCAAATCCGCTTTCAGCCCTTGGGCGAACGTGCGGCCCGCCTCGGTTTCGATCATAACATCCCGTTCGGTTTCGGCGTATCGCGGGTCTGGGTGGACCCTCAGTTCGGCGGTGCGCACCGTGGTGAACCCGCGTTCGGGATCGGTTTGGTGCAGCACCACTTCGCCGCTCAGCACCAAGACGCCGTCGGCGCCGTCGCGCAAGCCGTGGAGATCCCCTCGGCGGGCGCTGACTCGCCACGGCGGCGCCGTGGGACTGTACAGGCTGAAGTCGGGGCCGATTAGGAGGGTGTGCCGGTCGGCGTCGAAAGTGCGCACTTGCTGCGCGGCCAAGCGGTACTGAAGGGTGCCGTCGTCCTGGAATTGGTTGATGACCGCGCTTTCCATGTAGATGTCCGGCTCCCCCGCAAGTTCTGGCGGTGGCGCTCCCGGCGGCACGGTGCCGCGCCAAGGTGCCAAGTAGAAGGCCAACAGCAACAGGCCCACTGCGAGCAGAACGCCGGCGGCCAACTGCCTCATGGTTTGCGCGATTCGAGCAACAGGCGGCCGACTTCAGCAGCGACGCCCTCGCCGCCACCGGATGCGGTGACCAACTCGGCAGCAGCGCGCGCTTCGGGCTGGGCGTCGGCCGGGGCGATGGGCAGACCCACCCAGGCGAGGACCTCAAGGTCGGGCCAGTCGTCGCCGACGTAGGCGCACTCTTCGGCGTCCAGGCCCAACTCGGCAGCGAGACCCTCGAGCGTTTTGAGCTTGTCCTCGACATTTTGAAAGACATGATGGATGCCCAGCTCCGAGGCGCGCTTGCCGACCATTGGCGACTCGCGGCCGGTGATCAGCGCCACCTCGATGCCGTGCTGAAGCAGACGCTTGATGGCCGCGCCGTCATGGACATGAAAGGACAGCATCTCAGTGCCATTGGAGAGGTAGTGAATGCGCCCGTCGGTGAGCACGCCGTCCACGTCGAAGGCGACTAATCCTATTGGCGGTTCGTCAAGCCACCGCATGGCGAACCAGCAAGGTGTTGTAGCCCACCCAGCACAGCAGCATCACCGCACCTTCAAAGCGGGTAATGACCGATCTGGAGTTCACCGCATAGGCGAACAGCGCCAGCAGCACCGTCAGCGCCAGCATGGTGCCGCCATCGCGCCAGAACGCCACTCTCTCGATCTGGGTGGTGGCCATGAAGCTGGGCACCGCCAGCACCGCCAGAATGTTGAGGATGTTGGAGCCGACCACGTTGCCGATGGCGATATCGGTGTGGCCCTTGATGGCAGCCCCCACGCTGGCGGCCAACTCCGGCAGGCTGGTGCCGATGGCGACAATGGTCAGGCCGATGATGAGGTCGCTAACGCCGAGGCGCAGGGCGATGTCGTGGGCAGCCCACACGAGCAGTTCCGCGCTGGCCACCAACAGCGCCAAGCCGCCTAGCAACCAAGCGATGCCATGCAGGGTGCGCATCTGCGGCAGTTCATCGAGCTCTTCTTGGATGCTCTCCGCGAAGTCCGGTTGGCCGGAAGACTTGCCGAACATCAGTAGATAGAGAATCAGCCCTAGGCCGGCGAGCAGGATGAGGCCATCAAGCACACCCAATTCCCGATCGAACATCAGCGCTAGGGCGAGCAGGGTGGCGCCCAGCAGCCAGGGCAGTTCCGAACGTTGCACCCGCTTGGAGAACGGCAGCGGCGCGACGATGGCGGTGACGCCCAGCACCAAGCCGATGTTGGCTATGTTGGAGCCGATCGCGTTGCCCACCGCCAGCAGCGGATTTCCCTGAATGGAGGCCACCATGGCCACCAGGATTTCCGGGGCGGAGGTGCCGACTGAAACGATGGTCAACCCAATGACCATCTTCGAGACACCCAGATTGGTGGCCGTGGCGCCCGCTCCGGACAAAAACTTGTCGGCGCTCCAGATGAGCGCGGCGAAACCGGCGATCAGTGCAAGCAGCGGCAACCACATGCGATTTGGCGGACCCTGCACGAGGAAGCTCAACTTTAGTCGGTGTTCGCCCAATAGTCAGCAATCTTGGCCAAAGCGGCGTGCCCCAAGGCCTGATGTGGTGTAATGGCAGGATGTTCTTCAACACCTTGAACGCTCGTCTCGCCCGGTTTGCCGGGTTGGCGGTTTGCGTGGGCGCGCTGGCGCTGGCCGCCGGCATGGCGCGGGCTGCGCAGTTCGAGTCCGCCCCTCATCAGTTAATCGCCGATACCTCAACTGACCTGTTGCGGCTCATCGAGGAGGGCCGCGGCTACGCTGACTCCGACCCGGAGCGGTTCTTTACCGCGGTGGAAGCGCTGTTGGCACCGGTGGTCGATTTCGAGGGCTTCGCCCGCCGCGTTATGTCGGCCCACTACAAGCAGGCCACCCCGGAGCAGCGGCAGCGCTTCGCCGAGACCTTCAAGTGGGGCTTGGTGCGCACCTATTCGCTTACGCTTACCGATTTCACCGATGGCGAAGTCATCGTGGTCCCCCCAGACGGCCCCCCGCGCCACCCGCGGCGGCGCAACGTCAAGATGGAGATTCACCAAGGCGGTGAGATTTATCCGGTGCTCTACGCCATGACCCAAAACGCCGACGGCGGCTGGCGCATCGGCAACATCGTCATTGCGGGCGTCAACATCGGCCTCACCTACCGCAGCCAGTTCAAGAGCGTGGCAGCGGATGCCCGCTACGGAGGCGATCTTGACCAGGTGATCGAAGCGTGGGTGCGGTTCGTCTCCGGCGAGAAGACGGACCAGGACGGGGCAGGGAGCGGGGCAGCGGAACGCCAGCAGGAGGACGTCTAACCGCCTCGGTGCGAGCGGGCCAGATAGGCGCGCGACTGCATCTCCAGAAGCCGGCTGCGGGTGCGTTCAAACTCAAAACCGTGCCGCTCGCCAGCGTAGAGGTCCGCGAGGGGCGCTTCGGCAGACAGGATCAGCTTGACGTTGCGGTCGTAGAACTCGTCAATCAAGCTGATGAAACGGCGGGCGGCGTCCTCATTGGCCGGCGTGAAGCGCCTCACGTTGGAGACCAGCACGGTGTGGAAACAGCGGGCGAGTTCGATGTAGTCGTTTTGGCTGCGCGGGCCCTCACACAGTTCGCTGAATTCGAACCAAGCCACATCCGGCGCCAGTTGGCGGGCGCGGATGAGGCGGTTTTCCACTTCCAACGGCGCATCGCGTTCGCCAGGCTCTTGGGTCAGGTTGGCGAAGCTCGCGTTCAAGGAGGCTTCAGCGTCGTCGCCTAGGGGCGCATGATAGATTTCCGCCCGCTCCAGCACGCGCAGCCGATAGTCCGTTGGGCCATCGAGATGGTGGATGAGCGTATGGCGCTTCAAAGCCTCGATGGCGGGCAGGAAGCGTCGCCGTTGCAGGCCGTTTTCGTACAGCCGGTCCGGGGCGACGTTCGAGGTGGCCACCAGGGTCAGCCCCCTTCGAAAAAGCGCCTGCATCAGTTCGCCGAGAATCATCGCGTCGCCGATGTCGGCCACGAAGAACTCGTCGAAGCAGAGGATGCGGGTGTGCTTGGCGAAATCGTCGGCAAAGCCCTGCAGCGGGTTGGCGCTGCCAGCCCTGCGGTTGAGTTCGTTGTGAACCCGCTGCATGAAGCGGTGAAAGTGCATCCTGAGCTTGCCGCGATGGGGCAGCGTCTCGTGGAACAGATCCATCAGCAGGGTTTTGCCGCGCCCGACGCCGCCCCACAGGTACAGGCCGGTTTCGGCTTCGGGGCGTGCCAGCCAGCGCTTGATCAGTGGCCGTCGCCGTTGCCGCCCGAGCCGTTGGTGCAGGTCGTCGAGCAGTTCCACCGCTTGGCGCTGGAACGGATCCTCCGTTAACTGCCCGGCGGCTATGAGTGCTCGATGGCGCTCCGTGGGCGACATGGCGCTGGGGGTTGCCCGGATGTCGCTTAGAGGCCTTCCAACCTGGCGCGCATGGCCCTGAGCGCTGCCTTGTTGGCGTTGCGGATGGTCTCCATGTCCGGCGCAGCCTGGCTGATGTCGCCGAGTTCCGCGAGCACTGCGTGGACCGCGTCGTGGCCTTCGACTTGGCGCATGTCGTCAAGCCAGCGCTGGATGTTGGGGAAGGGCGAGAAGTCAAAGAGATTGGTGAAGCAGGGCTGCAACTGCCCGATTTCAACGTAGGCGGCAAAATCCGCGATGGTGACGTCGCCGCCGGCCATGTAGCGGGCGTTTGCCAGCCAGCCACCGTCGATGGCGCCCAGCGCCGCTGTGAACGTTTTGCGCGCGGCCTGCTGCGCCGCCTCGGGAATGTTGAGGTCCTTGCGAATTTTCGGAGCTACTAGGCCCGACGCCTCGCGCACGTTGCGGTGGTGGAAGTGCAGGTACCAGTCCACCCTGGCGCGTTGTTGCGGGCTGGTGGGGTAGAGGTCGCTCCAGCCGTGCTTGTTGCACAGGTAGCAGAGGATGGCGTGCGCCTCGCCTAGGGCGAAGCCCGAATCCGGCTCGCGTATCGTCGGAATGGTGCCGCCGGGATTGAAGGCCAGGTAGTCGGGGTTGCGGCTGCCTGTCTCGCCCTTGGAGCCGGGATTGGTCAGGACCATTTCGAACGGCAGGCGCTTGAAGAGGAGCAGCCACATGACCGCCCTGACGGGCTGCGAAAACGGCACCCCGTACAGCGTGAGCGGCGAGTTGGAATCAGGCATAAGCGGGGTCTCCGAAAATTGGCTAAGCGCCCTTGGGCACCTAGGGTCGAATCGGACGCGGATTTTACACTGCGGCGCGAGGCTCTTTTCGTTGAGTGATAGGCCGGATTCTATTACTCATGCGCCGTCACCACGAATGGGTCATCACCGCACTTCGGATGGTGCGGGTTGTGAACCGCGCCCGAATTCTTCCATCAGACTGTTCAGCGACGGCAGGCGCAGCCAATAGCGGGTGTGCCGCCGCTCTCCCTGTCGGGCCAATATGCCCATCTCAACCATTGCGGCCAACTCTCTCAGGGCTATTCAAAAGTCCTGACGGCGGTTGGCTGAGGTTTCCGGTTGGTTTTG
>VYDB01000067.1 GCA_009843635.1 Gammaproteobacteria bacterium | reverse complement strand
AACCAACCGGAAACCTCAGCCAACCGCCGTCAGGACTTTTGAATAGCCCTGGCAGGCAGCGGCCAGCGCTTGCCAGAGCGCCCCCACTTGGGGATAGCGGATGTAGTCGAATATTTGGTCCGGGACGCGCTCGCTGCGATAGATCACGTTGCGGTGCCAGTGGCGGCCGCCTGGCGAGGGGGTCCACTCGTAGCCAATCAGCGCCGTGAACGCGCAGGGTTCGTTGGCCTCGTTGGCGGCAAACTGGGTGCGGCGCCATTGGCTGGCGCTGGCAGCGGCGCAGTCGAGGCCGTCCTTTTCGCAGATCTCGGCTGGTTGGGGGGGTGAGTCGCTGACCAACGGCAGTAGGTAGGTGTTGAAGATGTGCCGGGCCAGCTTCCCCTTGCTGTCCCGGCCCTCGCGAATGGCGTTGCAGTAGGCGTTGTCGGCATACATGGGGTCGGTGCAAACGTACATGACGTCGAAGGTCGCGCCGTGATCGGTCACTGCGGCGAAGTCCAGGGGCCGGTCGAGCGACGTGGTTGTGCCGTCGGCCATGCGCAGCGGCTGGCCCTTGGCAAAGGCGTAGGCCTCCTTGGGCGTCGCGATGGCGCCGAATGCGTAAGCGTCCAGCGAGTAGGCGGTGTGCACGTGCAGGTCGCCCCAGTACAGCGCCTTCACGCCGGGCATTGAGTGGTCGCAGGTGACCGCGTGAGCACTGAAGACAAGGCTGCAAAGGCACGACTTCAGCGCGAGGATGATTGCCTGTTCAGCACGCCGTGGAGACAGGCTAGGCATTGTGGGTCTTCAGCCAGTCGGTGATTAGATCCGCCGCGTGGTCCCGGGCGGTCGCGGGGGTCTGCAGGTAGTGGTCGCCGGTGATCATCTCCAGTGTTTTGTCGGCCGACCCCAGGGCGTCAAAGATGGCCTGGGCATCGCAGGGAAAGACCCCGGTGTCACCAAGGCTTTGAACCACCAGCGCCGGCTGGGTGATGCGATTGAGATGGGGCGCCCCACGACAGTGGGAGTCCCTGAGGCTCCACATGGAAAGCCAAGTGCGCAGGGTGTTGGTCAGCCCGATGCCGCGCGGGCCGAAGTTCGCAGCCTTGGGGTCGCCAGCATAGCACACGCCCACCTGGCGCTCGGATGGGTCCAAGGTGCCGTCCATGAGCCGCAGATCCGCCCAGGTGCGGTACATGTTGAACGCACGGTCGAACAGGCCCGACGCCTTCAGCCGCTCAAGCTCGGCGTGGCACCAATCGGTGATACGGTGGTTGCGCGCCTGCTGGGCAGCACGGTAACGCGTGACGAACTCGGGCGAGTACGGGGGACCGTTGGCGGGATCGTACATGTTCAGGCTTGGATCGACGCTTGTCGGATCCGTCTCGTCCGTGATCGACGGGTCGAACCAGTCGGTCAGCACCTCCGGTCGGCCAAGGTGAGCGCATAGCGAGACGTACAGGTCCGCCCCCGGCAGGTCGTGCACGGCGTCGGGCAGCCGGAGGCCCGGGGTGGGTGTCATGGTGACCCCTTGGGCTTGGGAAAGGTAAGCGCCCATGAGTGATCCACCACCGGAGTTGCCGAGAATCACCACTTGGTCAACCCCGGCGGATTCCCTGAGCCAACGCACGCCGGCGCCGATGTCGATGAGGGCGTGCTCCAGCAGAAAGAACCCTTCGTTGCCGCGAAAACGGGTGTTCCAGCCGAGAAACCCGTAGCCGCGGGCGGCCATCAGCTCGCCCAAATAGTGCTCGCTGAAGTCAACGTTGTAGTGGGTGGCAATGAGCGCCGTCTTCGGCGGCTGGCCAGTGGGATGGTAGTACAGGCCTTGGCAAGGCATGAAGCCCGCCCCGTTGCGTACGCTGGTCGCAGATTCCAGCGATACGAAATCGCGCTGCCACTGGGTCATGACTTACCCTAAGGTACCGTCCGAGCAAGAGATGACGATACGGGAAAAGACCCGGACATCAAAGCCCTTTGCGCTGGGGCGCGCCCGTTAGGGCGCGCCTGTCCCGAGTTTCGCGCCAGCGAAACTCCAACGAACTCGCGCTAGCGAGTTCGCCTTGATCCAGGATCATTTCTGTGTAAGATGATTTGACGCTAACTTCGTCAAAAAAATGGGAGAGTGAGACGTGAGTGTATCCATCGTGTTTCGAGACTGGTCCTTGGCGGTTGCCTTGTTGGCAGCGGCCGCGCTATTGCCGTTTGCAGGGAGTGTTCGCGCTGCGGATGACGAGCCCGCTGCGCGCACCCTCGAGGAAATCGTCGTCACTGCGCGGCGCCGTGAGGAGAGCCTGCAGGACGTGCCGACTTCGGTTGCCGTGATTTCCAGCGAGGAAATCCTCGCCCGCGGCGAAGCCAACTTCGACGTCATTGGCCAGATTGTGCCCAACGTGCATTTTGAAAGCGCTGGCGGGACCAGCGGCGTGGAGTCGCCGGTGGTGTTTGTCCGCGGCATGGGCCAGGCGGACTTCATCATTGTCGAGGATCCGGCCGTTGGGCTTTATCTTGATGGCGTGTTCATGGGCCGCATGGTCGGCTAGGCCTCGGACTTGGTGGATGTGGAGCGCATCGAAGTGCTGCGCGGTCCCCAGGGCACCTTGTTCGGACGCAACACCATCGGCGGCGCCATCAACATCGTCTCCAAGAAGCCGGACGATGAGTTTGGGGCGTCGATCAAGCTGGCGGCTGGCGAGGATGGCCACATAGAGGCTCGGGGCACGGTCAACGTACCGCTCAACGGCGATTGGGGCGCCCGCTTGAGCGCATTCGGCCGCGAAATGGATGGATACGTCGACGCGCTTCAGTACGACGGCTATGAGCTTGGCAGCGAGGACATTTGGGGAACGCGGCTGATGGTCAGCGGTACGGTGAACGAGCAGCTCTCCGTTGACTTCAGCTTTGACTATTCCAAGGATACAAGCACGCCCGGCGCCATCGTCCCGCTGAACGGCATCGGAGTGTGGGACGGAGAGCAAAGGGCGGGCCCTGGCCAACCGGGGGCGTTCGGCAACTTCTGGAATGTCTTTTACAGCGGCAATCCGGGAAGCTGCCTCACGCCGGCGGGGCAGGCCGGCGACCCGGCCTGCTACGGGCCAGTATGGAACGCCGGGCGCTACGAGACCAACAGCGTCTTCACCGATCTTCAAGGCAACCAGATCGCGGCCGACCAGGACATCGAGGTCTGGGGCGCGAACCTGACGCTGGGGGTGGATTTCGAGGCGGTCTCGCTGAAATCCATCACCTCCTACCGCGAGTTCGACATCTTCCTGTTCAACGACCTCGACTTCTCGCCGCACATCGTTTTCGCGAATACGCATCCGGAATACAGCCAGGAACAGTTCTCCCAGGAGCTGCAGCTCACGGGCGCCGGCTTCGACAACCGATTGAACTACGTGGTCGGCGCCTATTACTTCAAGGAGGACGGGGTGGAAGACATCTTCAACCAGATCGCCCATGTTCCGGCCATCAGCGGTGGCCCCCCCGCCAATTTTTTCCAGAACCTGGCGCGCCACATCGACAACGAGAGTTGGGCGCTGTACGGCCAACTGACCTTCGACATCACCGAGGCGCTGCACCTGACGGTGGGCACCCGCTACACCGAGTCGGAGAAGGACTTCGTGATGATCACGGAGCGGGTCACGGCAACCACGGTGCAACCGGGCTTGTTGAAGACCAAGGAGCACACGCCGATGGCGAGCTTGTCCTACGACGTGAACGAGCGGTCCATGGTCTATTTCACCTATTCGGAAGGCTACCGGGACGGCGGATTTCCGGCACGGTTCACGGGCGTGGTGCCCATTCCGCTGCCGAACTACGAACCGGAGTTCGTGGAGAACTACGAAGTGGGCTACAAGACCACGCTGCTTGACGGGCGCTTGCGGGTGAATGCGGCGGCGTTTCTGATGGAATACACCGACATGCAGATTTCGGCCACTTCGCTACTCCCGAATGTTGGCGACAACACCACCAAGTTCAACTTGGGCGACGCGACCTACAAGGGCTTCGAGATCGAGTTGACGGCACTGGTCACCGACAACTTCACCTTGGGTGTCAACGTCGGCCACCTGGACGACGAGATCGATTCCCTAGTCGGCGGCGGGCTCATTTCGTCCGGGATTCTGATCACGGAGGATCACGACCTGCCGTTTTCGCCCTCCTGGACCTTGGCGATCACTGCCGCATACGACTTCGCGCTGCCCAACGGCGCGGTGCTCACCCTGCGGGGCGACTATTCGACCAAGGACGATTTCTACACGCGCACCGAGAACACGCTGGAGGCATTCACGGATGACTACGAGATGCTCAATGCCAGCCTCACGTACCGCAGCCCGGACGAAAAATGGAGCCTGGGCGTGCGCGCCCGCAACCTGACCGACGAGTTCTACTTCGAGTCGCGCACCACCTTCTCGGCGTTCCAGATGGGCTTTGGCAAGCCGGTTCGGCCGCGCACTGTCAGCGCGTTTTTCACCTACGACCTATAGCGTTCCGGGTCTGTAGTGTTGCTGGGTGTCCACGATCAACAACGACAACGAACTAACCAAGCTCGACATCCCGCACCGAATCGACCGGCATTTGCTGGCCGGTTTGGTGCGGGCCGTCGATTGGTTCGACAACGGTTTGCAGAACGTGCTGGCATCGCGCGGCTTCAAGACCCTGCATCGCACGCAGTCGATGATCATGGTTCACGTTGCCAGCGGCATTGAGTCGCCTGCGGACATCGCTCGGGAGATGGGGCTAACCCGTCAGAATGTGCACCACATGGCCAAGAGCCTCATTGCCGAAGGGCTCATTGAGCAAGCCATGGATCCCAAGGACCCGCGCCGCTCCGTCTATCGGCTCTCAGACGCAGCGCTGGACATTCGGGGCGCCGCGTTGGAAACCCTCGGGGAACTGGAGGCGGCCTTGGGGGAACGCATCGGCTTTGCCGAGGTGCAGCAACTCAAGCGTCTATTGGGACGCGATTGGGGCCCCGAGGTCACCGGTCACGGTGAGCTGGAGACGGCAGTGAGCGCCCGGCCCCGGTCGGCAGGGTAGTGGGCATGCAGGAACGGGAACTGGTCGAGCGCATACGCGAGTTGGTGCCCTTGGTGGCCGATCACGCGGCCCAGGCCGAGCGGGAGCGCAAGCCGGTGGATGCGGTGATGAAAGCCATCGAGGACACCGGCGCCTACAAGTTCTTCGTGCCGAAGCGCTACGGGGGCTTTGAGTTCAGCCTTAAGTCCTTCATGGAAATCGGCATGCTGCTCGGCGAGGGGTGCCTGTCCACCGGCTGGGTGGTGACCTTCTGCATGGAGCACAACTGGTTGCTCGGCCTGTTCAACGAGCAGGCCCAGGACGAGATCTTTGGGAGGCAGCCCTACATCATCGCCCCCGGGGCGCTGGCGCCCAAGGGCACCGCCACGCCCGTGGACGGCGGCTATCGGATCAGCGGCCGCTGGGAGTGGGGCACCGGCGTCATGCACGCGGATTGGGTCATGGTTGGCGCGGTCACGGTGGGCGGCGACCCCGACAGTCCAGAGCTGTGCATGTACCTCATTCCGCGCGACCAAGTAAATGTCTTGGACACTTGGCATGTGGCTGGGATGGTCGGCACGGGCAGCAACGACATCGAGGTGACCGACGTGGTGGTGCCTGGCCACCTCAGGCAGAACATCACCGACATGCGCGGTGGCGGCAGCCCGGGGGCCGAGCTGCACGGCTCGGCCACCTACCGCATGCCCATGATGCCGGTTCTAGGGCTCACGGCGGCGGCGCCAGCCGTGGGCGCCGCGCGCAAGGCCGTGGCCCTGTTTCGCGAGCGGCTCTCAAGCCGTGACGTGTATGGCACCCAGGAAAAGCAGGCTCAGCGCGCCATGGCCCAAGCGCGTTTGGCCAACGCTCAGGTCGCCGTTGAAAACGCTGAAACGCTGCTATTGCACATCGCCAAGCAAGTGATGGATTGGGGCGAGAGCGGCCAGCGTTGTGAAACCGAGGAGCGCGCTCACCTGCGGCTGCAGATCGCTACGGTAGTGCGGCAGGCGCGGGACGTGGTGCGGGCCGTGGTCGAGGCCAGCGGCGCCCACGCCCACTTTCTGGACAGCCCCTTGCAGCGCAGCCTGCGCGATCTGCACACGCTGTCCTGCCACACGGTATTCGATATGGACGTGGGCGCGGAGCTTTACGGTCGATTGCTGTTGGGATTTTCGCCCAACGCCCCCGTGTAGGGCCGGCAGAGGAACGTTCAGTCGGATTGCGGCGGTTTGTCCCAGGCCGCTCCTGCCCAGTCCGCCTGTTCCCCGGCGGCGGGCACCGGCACTTCGCGGATGCGCTCGTCCACGTCGTCGTATTCCAGGCGCAACGCCTTGCACGTCACGGCGTGCAGGTTGTAGCCGAGCACGTGATAGGTGAGTTCCAGGATGTCCGCGTCGGAAAGGTGTTGGTGCAGGGCCTCGAACAGGCCGTCCGAAGCGCGCCCACCCTGCAGGATGAGGGCATCGGCCCAAGCCAGGATGGCGCGCTCCTTGGCATCGAAGCAGTCGGCGACCTGCCAGTTGGGGATGGCCGCAATTTGATCGTCGGAGATGCCGAAGCGGCGCACCGCCTTGCAGTGCTGCGAAAACACGAATTGGCTGCCTTGGGCAAAGCCCGCCCGCAGGATGCCCAACTCGCGCACCTTGGGGTCGAGCTGGCTGATGCTCTGGTCCGCGAACATGCCGAACATGCCGAAGTGGCTGGTGGCGTGGTCAAAGACATAGGGCACCAGCGCGAACACCGTCCACCAGTTGCCGGGCGTTCCGGTGGCGGTGCCCGGTTCGGCCACCGGATCGCGGTCGCCGAATAGCGCCTCGTAGTATTTGCGAACGTTTTCCGGCGCCTCCGCACGCGGAACTTCCCTGAGTCTTGGCATCGAAAGTCTCCTTCCCGGAACTAGAGTGGAGCGAGCAATATCATTGAGACGAAAGCTTGGTGTCAACAGGTGGGAATTGGCGTTCAAGCCAAGGCAATGCCCTGCCGCCCACCGGCGTGCCGACCAGGGCGGCGAGCAGTTGCAGCGTGTCGAGCAGGGCGCGCAAGTCGATGCCTGTTTGAAACCCGCTTTGGTGCAGCATGCTGACCAGATCCTCCGTGGCCAGATTGCCGGCCGCGCCGGGGGCGAACGGGCAGCCGCCGAGTCCGCCGAGGGAGGCATCGAATTTGCGAATGCCCGAGGCCAAGGCCTCCCAGACATTGGCGAGCGCCAGCGCGCGGGTGTCGTGCAGGTGCGCGGCTAGGCGATCCGCCCCGAACGCCGCGACCATCCGGCCAAACAAGGCCTTCGCCCGCGCCGGATTGCCGGCTCCGATGGTGTCGGCAACGATGATTTCCGTGGCGCCCGCCGCGCACATTTCGGCCGCCAACCGCTCGACCTCGGAATCTGGCACCACCCCCTCGAACGGGCACTCGAAGGCAACGGAAATGTAGCAGCGGGCTTCCAGGCCGTCGGCGTTGGCCTGCTGCAGCACTTCGCGGCATACCGCCGTGGCGGTGTCGAGCCCCATGTTGATGTTGTTGCGGTTCATCTGCTCCGTTGCGGAAAGCACCAAGGCAATTGAGCGGACCCCTGCGGCTCGGGCCAATTCGTAGCCTTTGCGATTGGGAACCAAGGCGCTGAAGGCGGCGCGGCTTAAGTCGAGCTGCGCCACGACCTCGGCCGCGCCCGCCATCTTGGGCACCGCTCTCGGGCTGACGAAGCTAGCCACTTCAACCGCCGGCACGCCCGCCTGCACCAGGCTGTTGATCAATTCAACCCGATCTTCGGGCGACACGGCAGTTGCGTGGTTCTGCAGCCCATCGCGGGGCGCCACATCGTTGACGATTACTTGGTGCATGCCGGTTTCCTCACTCGTGTCAGCTAGGAGCCTTCGGACTGCTGCAGTGCGCCGGCGGCGATGCCTTGGTCGATTCGTTCCTTGGACATCCCCGCCCACTCCTCGAACACGGCGACCGTGTGCGCTCCAATCAAGGGGGGCGGGTTGAAGGTTTCGGCGGCGTTGACCGAAAACTTCAGCGGGTTGCCCGGCACTTTGGCGCTGCCGCCGAGCGGATGGTCGAGCTCGACAACCATGTTGCGATGCAAGACCTGGGGGTCGCTTAAGGCTTGGGCGAAATTGTTGACCCGGGCGCTCGGCACGCGGGCGGCTTCCAGCTTCTCCAGCCATTCGGCGGCTGGGCGGGTTTTCAGTTTTTCAGCGATTAGGCCTTCAATATGGGCCTGAACCTTTAGCCGCTCGGCTGCCGTCGCGTAAGCCGGGTCGCGCAGCTCGTCGATGTCCACAACGTCGAGGAAAGGGGGCCAAAAGGTATCGCCGATGACGGCAATGGTGATGGTGTCGTCGGCCGTCGCAAAGGTATTGTAGGGCGTGTGCACGAAGTGGCCGTTGCCGATGGGATGGGGAATGTCGCCGGACATCAAGTGCATGGTGGCCATGTAATTGAGCAGGCTCACTTGCACATCAAGCATGGAAATGTCCACATGCTGGCCCACCCCGGTGCGCTGTCGCGCCAGCAATGCCGCCTGAACGCCCATGACCGCGAACATGCCGCCGCCAAGGTCGCCGATGGGGATGCCGGCGCGCACGCTCCGCCCTGGCCCCTCGCCGGTAATCGACATGCCGCCGCCAAGGCCTTGGATGATCTGATCGAACGCGGGCCGCTGGTAGCGTGGGCCGTCTTCACCGAATCCGGTGACCGTGCAAGTGATGATCTTCGGGTTTTGCGCGGCGAGGCGCTCGTGGTCGATGTTCAGGCGCCCAGTAACGCCGGCGGAGAAGTTATCGAGCACCACATCCGCGTGGCGCACCAGTTCATAAAAGAAGTCGAGCCCCGCCGGCGACTTCAAATCAATGGCTACCGAGCGCTTGTTGCGGTTCAGGGTGAAAAAGTAGGCGCCCATGCCGCCAACTGAATTGCGCGCGTCGTGCTCAAGCAGCCGCCGCGTCCCCTCGCCGCGGCCGGGCGGCTCGACCTTCACGGTGTCGCAACCGAGATCGGCCAGGATCATTCCCGCGTAGGGCCCGGCCACCATGTGCGTGAGGTCGATGAGGCGGATGCCGGCCAGCGGCTTGGACGCGGGAAGCTCGGTCATGGGGCGATTGAATGAGAATCGGCGTTGGATTATACGGCGTGGCCTTACCCGTGTCTGAGCGGGGACGCTGCACCATGCTTTTGCATGGCCCGCCGCAGGCCGAAGCTGCCCACCAGCAGCAGGCAGGCGACCGCGGTCAAGGCGGTCAAGGACGAGTGGAAGCCGCCGCTGGCGTCGTAAAGCGCGCCCATCCCCAAGGGGCCGAGCAGGCCACCGACTTCGGCCGCTGAAAAGAACAGCCCAGTGGCCGCGCCAGCGCGTCGTTCGCCGACTTCGGGCAATTCCACCAAGGCCAGCACGAGCACCGTCATCAGGCTGGATTTGGCCACCCCTTGCAGGATCAGGCCGACGGTCAATGGCGCGGACTCGGTGTAGCGCAGCAAAATGCTGGCCACGAGCGCCAAGACGCAGAGTGCGGCGAGGATCGCGAAGCGACGCTCGCCCACCGCCCAGCGGGGAATCAGCAGCGAGCCGAAAATGCCGACGATGGTCGGCACCGTGGCCCAGTAGCCGGCGGTCGAGGCGTCCATGCCGCCGACGCGCAGCATCTCCACCAGCCAACTGTTGAGGCCGTGATTGAACAGGAAGACGCCCACGCCCATCACCAGCACCAAGCGCACGGCGGGAGTGCGCCAAAGATCGGCCATGAGGGCCAATTGCGGCGAGCCGTCCCTTGGCGCGGCCATCGGGGCGGGTCGGGACGAAGGCTCGTCCGGCTCGATGGGAAAGAGCCGGCCCAGCAACCACCAAATCGCTGCGGCCACCAGCGTCGCCGCGGCCCAAAGCAGCATGACTTGGCGCCAGCCGCCCAGCACGGGCAGCAGCCAACTGTTGGTCAACCCCAGGCAGACCACGCCGCCGAGCGCGGGCCCGGTCATGTAGATGCCCATGGCCATGCCCCGCTGACTGCCGGTGAAGAGCGCCGCAACCAGCTTGGGAGCGCCGGACGAGATGATTGGCCCGCCCAGGCCAAAGAGCATGACCGCCAGCAGGAAGGTCCAGTAATCGACCGCCAGGGCCCGCCCGAGCCCGGAGGCGGCGATAAGCAGGATGCCGATCAGCAAGGCTCGGCGCCCACCGATGCGGTCAAGCAGCAGGCCGCAGGGCACTGCCGAGAAGATGTACACCAATTGCCAGGCGCCCATGATGCTGCCCATGGCCGCGTGCGACAGGCCCAGTTCCGCTTCGATCGGCACCACCAGGGGCGCGATGCTGGCGGCGACGAAGCCGAAGCTGGTGTAGGCCAGCCAGAGCCCGGCAAGCAGCCACCAGCGGGCGGTGGCCAAGCTTGCGTCTTGAATTGAGGTTTGACCCCGGATAAGTTCCACCTTTCACCTTGGTTTAGGAAAGCCCATGACGCTGCAGACGCTCGATGCCGCCGCCCCCACGCAGGACGTGTTGGACGTGATGGAGCAAGACGGCGCAGCCGTCGTGCGCAATGTCATCGACCGGGATGCCGTTCGGCAGTTGGTCGGCGAAGTCACGCCCTACATCGAAACCACGCCCATGGGCCGCGACGATTTTACGGGGCGCCGAACGCAGCGCACCGGCGCCTTGGTGGCCCGGTCGCCCAGTTGCCGAGCGCTGATCATGAATCCGCTGGTGTTGGATGCCGCCCGCGGCTTTCTGTCGCCGTTCACCGATCGCATCATTCTCCACCTCACGCAAACCATCCACATCCATTCCGGCAGTCGGGCACAGCCCCTGCATCGGGACCGCCTAGCTTGGGGCAAGCACATCCCAAGGCAAATCGAACCCCAGTTCAACACCCTGTGGGCGCTCACCGACTTCACCGCCGATAACGGCGCCACCCGCTGCGTGCCGGGCAGCCACAAGTGGGATTGGGCGCGGCGCGCCGAACCGGATCAGATCGTGCAGGCGGAGATGGCCGCTGGCTCGGTATTCCTCTACACCGGCAGCGTGCTCCACAGCGGCGGTGAGAACCGGGCGCGGGAGTCAAGGTTGGGCCTCAACCTGACCTACACCCTAGGTTGGCTGCGGCAGGAGGAGAACCAATACCTGTCCTGCCCGCCGCACATCGCCAAGGATCTTGAACCGGACCTGCAGGAGTTGTTGGGCTACACCCAGGGCAACTACGCCTTGGGCTACTTCACGGACCCCGAGCAGCGCCATCCGGGCAAGGACATCCTGCCGCCGGAGGCGGCGCTAGGGCGACAGCCGCGGCCAGACGCCAGCGTCAGTTTCACGGAAATGGAGAAGTTGGACTTTTCCGCCACCGAACAGATTTAGCGCCCCTAAGGCCGCGAAGCGCCGGTTTGGTTAGGCGCGGCTTCCCGAGAAGCTTGCGTTGCCAAAGGCGCCGAGCTTGACGTCGCCACTGATGCTGTCGCCGTCCACGGTGGCGCTGAACTCCAGGGTCATGGCCATCGGCGTGGTGATGTCTGCCTTCCAAGACAGGGAATCACCGTCGGCGGCGCCGTCCTTGAGTTCGATTGCTCCTTGCGGGCCGCTCATTTTTCCGCTTAGCGCACCACCGTCCGTAGCCAAATCCAAGGTCGCGTTCTGCGCCCCCATTGGCGTGTTCATGGTGATGCTCCAAGTGCCGTCTGCGCTCATGCAATTCTCCCTTTGGGGTTCAAGTGTCCATTCAGTATGTCATAGGAATTCGAGCAGGTCATCATCAATCTGTGCCCTCAATCTGTGCCCCTGCGAATGGTCGCTGGCTTCCGCCTTTCGGCGAATGACGAAAAGCGAAAGCGGCTGTCGTTGACATGGTGGGGATGTGGGGCGCCAGCTAGGATCCGACTGGCGGCAACAGCCGGATCAGGGCAAAGACCCAAGCGCCGATGACGAATACCGCGCCAAACATCCACTTGAGCAGGTCCGCCTTGAGGCCAGCCAAGCCCGCCTCCAAGTCAGGCTTGGTCACCAATTCACCACGGCCTTGCCGCACGGCGTGCGCAATGGCTTTTGCCTGCTCGCGGTCCAGCCGCGAAGCCTCACCACGCGGCCCGAGGCGTCCGCCTCCAGCGCCTCCCAGTACACCGTCCGCGGATTCGAGCCCGACAGCACCGCGTCCTGGAGCTTCAGCAGGTGCCCCCGGCTGTTGTAAACCCGCCGCACCCCGCCGTCCGCGTAGGACGCCGACTCCCGCGACGCGTCGAACGTCTGGAAGACCCGCCCGTGCTGGTCGTACGTGGTGCGCATTGTGAAAGAGTCCATACCACAGCTTGTTGCGAGGCGATGAAAGGCCTGTGTGATGGAGAAAACTTCCGCCTAAATCGGCACATTTTCATATTCCGTAGAAGTCGATGATGTACCCATTCCTCTCTGCTGCAAATGGCAGCCTTTCCTCTCCCAAGACCTTGCCTTTGAGATCCAACACTTTGAAGGCAACTGCCAGTTTGTGAGCATCCTCCTTCTCTTGCCCAAGACACCTCGGCCTTCCAGTCATGCTCCATTGAAAAATATTCTCATTTCCAATTTCTGGTTTGTCTCTGAGGCCAAAAACCCAACCCCAGCAAGTGCCTTGACTCCAATCTGCAACGGTCTCAATCAAAAGCGCCGTCCCCGATGTGCTTGTGGCGTGAACTCGAAATGAAGGGTGCAGACCCTTCTCGTCGAATTTGAAATCAACAGAATAGGAAGCTCGTGACAGCCGGTATCGAATCGGCATCGGTTTCTGAAGGAACGCGGTACGGGAAGTCGTCCCATGCTCTACTATTTCCAAGCCATCCACTTTGGCAAATGACATGTAGTAGTACTTGTAGGGAACCGGCACACATCCACTTAACCCGACTTCCGCAACTCAGCGTCATTTCGGGCGTAAGTCATTGATTTTTG